>JAEWUH010000029.1 GCA_023397245.1 Bacillota bacterium
CGAGAGCTATCTGCAGTTACCCAATTTTATTCTGGGTTGCTTTGACGGCGATAAACTGATTGCCTACTGCTCCTTTGCACTTCCGGGCGACAGTATAGAAAACCTTGGCTGGGAGCTGCTCTGGACGCGGGAAAAGGTTCTTTCCTGCGCCGTGCTGGACACCGTAGTGGTTCACCCGGCTTACCGCGGGCAGAAGCTGCAGCAGCGGCTGATGGATTATGCCGCCGCGCTCCTTCTGGATCATCCGAATATAAAATATATTCTGACCACGGTGTCCCCGCTTAACGAGTACAGCCTGCGCAATGTGGAAGCCGCCGGGTATCGGGTCGTGGGGCGCAAGCTGAAATATGGCGGCAAAGACCGGTTTATCCTCTGCCGGTCACTTTAAGGAAAAAATAATAGAATAACGGGAGAATAATGGCCGGCAGCATATTGCCGACCTTTATTTTTTTTATCTGTAAAAGGTTCAGACCGATGGCCATAATCAGCACCCCGCCGATCGCGGATATTTCCCGAATCATTTCGTCAGTCAGAAAAGCCTTGAGCGAGGAGGAAGCCAGTGTGATGGCCCCCTGATAGACAAATACGGCCGCGGCGGAGAAAACGACGCCGAAGCCTAGGCTTGCGCTGAGGAAAATCGAAAAAACGCCGTCCAGCAGCGATTTTGCGAACAGCGTCTGATGGTTGCCGGTCAGGCCGCTTTCAATCGAGCCGACGATTGCCATGGAGCCTACGCAGAATACCAGGCTTGCGGTGACGAACGCCTTTGAAACGCTGCCGTCCGTGCTGGAAGTCCGGCTTTCAATCCAAAGCCCAAGGCCGTTGAGCCGGTCCTCTATTTTCAGTGCTTCCCCCAGAAAGCTTCCGAACACAAGGCAGAAAATCAACAGGAGGATGTTCTGCGTTTTGATTGCCCCCATCACGCCGATCAGAAGGACCGAAAGGGCAAGCGCGTTGACAACCGTTTCCCGGTAGTTTTCCCGTATCCCGCTTTTTAAAATCAAACCAAGCCCTGTTCCCGCCATAATAGCCAGCGAATTTACAATAGTTCCCAGCATTTTTAACCTTCCTACTTCATTCATTTATCAATTTAAAGTAATATGGTATTAAGTATAACATTTTCAAAGCATGTGTCAATTATCAGAAATAAAGAACCGTAATATTTCCGGCATCCTATTCGGTGGTGCTTCCCGAGACCTTTATTCCCGAGACCTTTATATTTTATTTTCGCTCCTTAACTTATCCGCGAAAATATGGTATGATATTCTTGCGGTAATCCGCGTTTCGGCGCGCTGCGGCGAACGGGGGTTACGTAATGAAAGAAAATGCGAGGTTAAATAATGATAGAAGCGGTTGTATTCGATATGGACGGGATTCTTTTCGACACGGAGAAGCTGTGGGGTGAAGCCTGGAAGCACGCCGGCACAAAGCTTGGCTGCGCCGATGCTTCCGTGCTCAAGCCAAAAGCCATGGGAATGAATTGGACGCAGCTGAAGCAGTTTTTTTATGAAAACTTGGGGCCTGATTTCCCTTATGAGGAATATATGAAGCTCGCAATAGAAGATATGGCCGAAAATATTGAGCAAAACGGCCTGCCCGTTAAGCCCGGCCTTTATGAACTGCTGGATTATTTAAAGCGGAACGGATACAAAATTGCAGTGGCAACCTCTACGGAACGCGTACGCGCCGTGAAGTACTTTGACAAAGTCGGAATCAAAGAATATTTTGACGGCATCCTCTGCGGCGATATGGTGGAAATAGGCAAGCCGGACCCGGATATTTACTTGAAAGCCGCCGCCCTGATTCAGGTTGAGCCACAGAAATGCATGGCCCTTGAGGATTCCCCGAACGGCCTGCTTTCCGCGCACCGGGCGGGTATGAAAACGGTGATGGTTCCGGATACGGTGGAACCGACCCCGGAATTAAAAAAGCTCCTGTTTGCGTGCGTCCCATCTCTCAACGAGGTGATCCCGCTTCTGGAGCAGGAAAAATCAAACAGCCCGGCGGATTAAATTCGGAAGATCGATTCAATGGCGCCGGTTCCTTAGGAGGATATATGAGGAAAAAAACAAGGGCGCTCAAGGCGGCGTTTCCCGTAACAATTCCGGTTATGATGGGTTATCTTTTCATCGGCGTGGCGTTCGGAATGCTGATGGCCGGAAAAGGCTTTTCGTTTATATGGTCGGCTGTCATGAGCCTGTTTGTCTACGCGGGTTCCATGCAGTTTGTGGCTTCAAATTTTCTGGCGGGCTCCGCGAGCTGGTTCAGCATCGCGCTGATTACCGTGATGGTCAATGTGCGGCACGTATTTTACGGGCTTTCCATGCTCCAAAGGTTTCAGAATATGGGCGGAAAGAAGCCTTATATGATTTTCTCCCTTACGGATGAAACCTTTTCCCTGCTCTGTTCCGCCAAAGCGCCCCGGGGGGTGGACCCGAACTGGTTCCTGTTCTTTATCGCGCTTCTTGACCAGTTCTACTGGGTGGCCGGTTCCGTGCTGGGCGGGCTGATCGGTTCGCTGGTTCCGTTCAGTACCAAAGGAATTGATTTTGCCATGACCGCGCTGTTTACCGTGATTTTCACCGAGCAGTGGCAGTCCTGTAAAAAGCATCTTCCGGCGGCCGCCGGCGTGCTTGCCTCGGTTTTATGCCTTCTGCTCTTCGGAGCATCCAATTTTACCATTCCTGCCATGATCGCAATCGTGCTGATCCTGACCGCGTATTACAAAAGCCCGGCAGTGGAGAACGGGGGCTGGGAAAATGCAGAATAACCTGTACCCGCTTGCCGTTATTGCGGTCGTGGCATTCATCACGCTCTGCACCCGGGCGCTTCCGTTTCTGCTGTTCCGCAATGCGGCAAACATCCCGCGGTTTGTCACCTACCTTGGCGGGGTGCTGCCCTACGCGATCATGGGAATGCTGATCGTTTACTGCCTCAAATCCGTATCCGTCCTTACCTATCCGTACGGAATACCGGAGCTGGTTTCTGTTGCCGCGGTGGTGCTGCTGCACCGCTGGAAGCATAACACGCTTCTCAGCGTGGGCGCAGGCACAGCCCTTTATATGCTGCTGGTACAGCTTGTGTTTGTCTGATTGGAAAGCGGGAAGGGAAATATGAAAATTTTAGTTGACGCGGATGCCTGCCCGGTAAAGGAAATCATTGTCCGGCGGGCGAAGGAAAAGAACATTCCGGTTACGATGCTGATTGACACCAGCCATGTTTTAAATGACGGCTACAGCACGGTAATCACGGTGGATAAGGGCCGCGACAGCGCGGATATCCGGCTGGTGAACCTGATTGAACCGGGTGACGTTGTGGTGACGCAGGATTACGGTGTGGCGGCAATGGCGCTTGCGAAAGGCGCTTCGGCGCTGAGCCAGAACGGTATGGTTTACGACAATTCCAATATGGACCGGCTCCTTTTCGAGCGCGCGCTCGGTCAGGAGGTGCGCCGCGCCGGCGGCCGCACGGGAAGAATCCGGAAGCGCACAAAAGCGGATGATGACGAATTTGAGCGCGTTTTTTTACGTATGATAACAGTAATATAATTTTGATTATTAAATAAAGAATTAGGAAGGTTTATATGTACGATTATGATGTGATTGTGATCGGCGCAGGCCCTGCCGGCATTTTTACCGCCCTTGAACTGGACCGCACGGCGCCGGACAAAAAGGTGCTGATCGTTGATTCCGGCAGCACCATCGACCGGCGCGCCTGCCCTGCCAGAACCTCCGGCCAGTGCGCCCACTGCAAAACCTGCAACATTATGAACGGCTGGGCCGGCGCGGGTGCTTTCTCGGACGGAAAGCTCTCCCTTTCGGAGGAGGTCGGCGGCAATATTACCGATTATATGAGCGTGGACAAGGCGCGGGAGCTCATTCATTACGCGGATGACGTTTATCTGCATTACGGCGCGCCGGACAAAGTTTTCGGCCGGAACGACAAATTTGCGGAGAAAGTGTCCTATGACGCGCGCAGGGAGAATATCCAGCTCATTCCGTGTCCGGTACGGCATATGGGCACCGAGTATTCGTACGAGGTGCTGCGCGATATGTACCGGTATCTTTCGGAGCGTCCGAACTTCGAATTCATGGAACATACCACCGCGGAATCCATTCTGGCTGAAAACGGCAAAGCGGAAGGAGTGTGGGTTACCGACCGGAACGGGGAACGCAGGCTGCTGCGCGCCCGTTATGTGGTGGCGGCTCCCGGACGCGGCGGCGCGAAATGGCTTGCCCGCATCGCGCAGGAAAACAAGCTTTCCACTACGAACAACGAGGTGGATATCGGCGTGCGCGTCGAGGTGCCGAACGCGGTGATGGACCACCTGACCCAAAACCTGTATGAGGCCAAGCTCGTTTATTATTCCGATACCTTTGAAAACAAGGTGCGCACCTTTTGCATGAACCCGGGCGGCATTGTCAGCGAGGAGCACTACGACGGCGTTGACGGCGGGATCGCCGTGGTGAACGGGCATTCCTACGCCGACGAGGACAAACACAGCGACAACACCAACTTTGCCATGCTGGTTTCCACCAAATTTACCGAGCCGTTCAACCAGCCGATCGAATACGGCCGGTATATCGCGAAGCTCGGCAATATGCTCACCGGCGGAGGCATCATGGTACAGCGCCTCGGCGACCTGCTGCTCGGCAGGCGCACGGATTACACCCGGCTGCAAAAATCAACCACGATTCCCACGCTGAAAAACGCGGTGCCGGGAGACCTTTCGTTTGTGCTGCCCCACCGCCACCTTACCAGCATCGTGGAATCCATAAAGGCGTTCGATAAGCTTGCCCCGGGGCTTTACTCTAAAAATACGCTGCTCTACGGCGTGGAGGTAAAATTCTATTCCTCCAAGGTCTCGGTTACCGAGCATTTTGAAACGGCGATTCCAAACCTTTACGCCATCGGGGACGGCGCGGGAATTACCCGCGGGCTGATGCAGGCATCCGTTACCGGCGTGGTTGTGGCGAGGGATATTGCGGACAAAGAGAAGAAATAAAAAATAAGCAAAAAGGCGTATCCGGTTTAGCCGGGTACGTCTTTTTTAGTCATGCGGTCAGGTAAGAACCCATATAAATAGACAGAAGGCACGGTTTATGATAATGCGGCAGCTTTACAGCATAAGGGGGAAGGATGACTTTGACTTATCCGGTAATCAACTATTTTATCAGTTCAAACAGCTCCCAGGGCTACGTCAGCTTTTTTCAGTCCGGCTTCGGCGGGCTGGATACCGTAATCCGCCTCGGCGGTTACCCGTCTATGGTCGCGTCGGACCTTCTCAGCGGAATCTGCGTCCGGGCGCAGGAAAAGGGACTTCACCCGGAGCTCATCCATAACTGCCTGGACAATTCGCTGGAAGGGCTGATTTTGCCGGAACGCGGAGCCGGAATCATCAATTATCCGCTTTATGATGAAAATGCATACCATCTCGCGGCGATACTGGACGACGAAAATCTGGAAAGGACGCGCTCCTGCCTTGCGGCAGCGCATAAGCATCTGGCGGAAGCGCTGAAAATCCATGACAGCTGGGAAACCGTTTATATCTCCAATATGGATTTTGCCGCGGCCGACCGGCTCGCCGCGGAAATGACCGAAAAGCTTATCGGAACGCGGCGGCTCGAAAAAGCGGGCGTCCTGCGGGACCGCTTCTTCGGTGCGCTGACCGTGGACGGCTCCTCGGATTACATTGACAATCTTACCGCCGACGTGCAGAAGCGGTATTTTATCAAAGGCCGCCCCGGAACCGGGAAGTCCACCTTCCTTCGCCGGATTGCCTCCGGTGCGCTGAAAGCCGGGTTCGACGTCGAATCGTACCACTGTGCGTTTGACCCCGACAGCCTCGACATGATCATCCTGCGGGAGCTTGGCGTGTGCCTGTTTGACAGCACTCCGCCGCACGAGTACTTCCCCTCGCGTGCGGACGACGAAACCATCGATTTTTATAAAGCGGCGGTTGCGGAAAAGACGGATGAGAAATACCGCGGAGAGCTTGCCGCAATCATGTCCGATTACAAAGCGGCGATTGCCAAAGCGACCAAACAGCTTGCAAAAGCAAAGCGGTATTACGATGAAGTGCAGCGGGGATACCTCTCCAAAATCGACGCGCAGGCTTTGGAATCCGCCGAAGCGGCGATTCGGCGGAAAATACTTGGGGAATAAGCGTTTCCGGCCGGTTTTGCACCGAAACCGCCGGAACAGAAAAGCCCGAACAAATGCCGGCGGCACTTGTTCGGGCTCAAAAAGAACGGCAAAGCCGCGCAGCAGATCCGGTTATGAGGCAAACTCCGGGCTGATCGGCGTTACGTTCAGCGAGCGGATATAATCGGAAATCGTGTCGCTGATCAGCCTGTGGCCGGTTTCATTGGGATGGATTCCGTCCTCGCAGATCAGGTTCTGATAATTTTCCGTTTTCAGAAAAGCACTGCTGATATCCACCAGCGGAACATGGTGTGCGATCGCCAGCCGGTAGACCGCAAGGTTATACATTTCATGCCAGCGGTAAATAAATTCAATATCGCCGAGAAATTTCAGAATATTGTCCGCGTTCAGCCCGCGTGAAATCCAGGCAAAATATTTTTTTGCGTCAATCGGCGGGAGCGAAAGCAGAACGGGGTTTCCGCCGCACTTTTTCACCGTGTCAATCAGCTCGGAATAACTTTCTTCAAAAACAGAGACCGGCGTTTTTGCCAGGTGGGCGCTGTCCGGAGCGGCGGCAACCGACGCCCAGTCCAGGTCGCAGTCGTTTCCGCCGAATTCCAGAACCGTATAATCGTACCGGCGCAGCTCCTCCCGGTGCTTTTTCAGCACCTCGCTGCCTTTCGTAACGGTGCAGCCGAACTTGGAGTAATTATCCACCGAAATATGGGCGCTGCGCACCAGCATATTGATAAAACTGTTTTTCAGCAGAGTGTATTTGTTCTGAACGCTGTCAAATACAACTCCCTTTGAAACCGAATCTCCGAACACGCAGACAGATTGAATCATAACAGCACTCCCTTTACGACATAATTAAATTAACGGTTACATCTGATATTAAATACTATATGACACAATTATTAATATGTCAAGACATCGCAGATTAATTCACGGAAATTTAATCTTTTTCCGTTTTGCGTTAATTTTCCCGCTTTTTAATCCGTTTAAACATTAATAAATAAAAATATCCCGCGCTTCCATACAGAAACGCGGGATACCTTTTATGTATCGTAATTGGATTACAGACTGATTTCGCCCACATAGTTGGTAGAAAAAATACGCTTGATTTCCTCCGGCTTGCCGGTTTTGCCGAGCGCCCACATCAGCTTGGTAACGGCGGCCTCGGTGGTCATGTCAAACGCCTGCAGAACGCCGGTCTCCAGCGCTTTCTGGCCGGCCTGGTAAATGGTGAAGTCGCTCCGCTCATACAGACACTGGCTGCACACCACGACCGAAATGCCGCATTCCACGATTTTCTGCAGCTTGGAAATCAAGTCGCGGCGTACGAAATTCAGTCCGCCCGCGCCGAACGCCTCAATCACGATGCCCCGGTATTTCATTTTGAGCAGCATATCGAAGATTTCCGGGTCAAGCCCCGGGGTCAGCTTTACCAAAAAAACATGGTTGCTCAGCCGGTCTTCCAGATGAAAACCGTTTTCATTGCGGGGCAGAACGCTTTCGTTCAGCTTCAGCCCGCCCGAATCCACGGTTGCCGCATACGGGCTGTTGACGCTTTCAAACGCGTCGAACGCGGTGGTGCGTACCTTCACCGTGCGTGTGCCGAGCATCACCCTGCGGTTGAATGCAACATAAACCCCGCCTTTCCCGGAGGCGGCCATGGCAAAAGCGCAGCGCAGGTTTTCCACGCCGTCGGTCAGGGGATGGCTGATGGGAAGCTGCGAGCCGGTGAGCACCACGGGGATGGGGACGCCGCACAGCATGAACGAAAGCACGGAGGCGGTGTAGGCCATAGTGTCCGTGCCGTGCGTCATGACGATCCCATCGTATTTATTGTATTCGCGGGCGATGGTGCGCGCCATGCACTGCCATTCCTCCGGCTGAATGTTGGAGCTGTCCAACTGGAATAAATTGATGATATCCACTTCATAACCCGCGGTAATGCCGCTGATAAAACCCGAAAATCCCTGCCCGCTGCGCATGGGCGCAAGACCTTCGTCCGTCTGCTCCGAGGCGATGGTGCCGCCGGTGGTAATCAACAGTATTTTTTTCATGCTGCCCTCCAAAGGTGATTTATCCCTAATATACTATCACCAATGCACGGTAAAGTAAATCCGCAGAATGACGGGAAATCGTGCAATACTGCGTTGGCTGATTTCGCGCAATCCACCATTTCAAAATTTGCTTTCTTTCATCGGCTATAGTAAAATAATACCAAACAAACCGGGGAAGGATGATCGTATGGCAGCGATTTTTGTTGTGGAGGATAATCCGAAAATCAGGGACGAGCTGATTAAGCTGCTGGAGAAGTACGGCTACGAATGCCGCTTTTCCGACGATTACGCGAATATGGCGCAGGTCATTCTCGACGCAAAGCCGCAGCTTGTCCTGCTGGACATCAACCTTCCGGTTTACGACGGTTACTTTATTTGCCGTGAGCTGCGCCGCAGATCGCAGATACCCATTATCATCGTGACCAGCCGCGACAGCGAGGCGGACGAGCTGATGAGCATGAACCTGGGTGCGGACGATTTTGTAACCAAGCCGTACAATACGCAGATTCTGCTGGCGCGCATCGTTTCGGTATTAAAGCGTG
>JAEWUH010000003.1 GCA_023397245.1 Bacillota bacterium
ATATGGCCCACCTGCGTGTCCATTCCGGTGTCGGTCACAATTCCCATGCCGTGGCCGGTTGTAACGGAGCTTGTGGAAAACAGCAGGTTGTGCCGGTCACCCAGCGGCGTGCCCGCAAAAAAAGTTACGTCGGCGCGTTTGTCACTCGGCAGGCTTTCACCGGTCAGCGCACTTTCCTCGGCTTTCAGGTTTACCGCTTCGGTAAGCCGCATATCAGCGGGAACCAGGTCGCCCGCTTTCAGGATTACAAGGTCTCCCGGAACCAGTTCACTGGCCGGAACCACCGATTCCGCGCCGCTGCGGACTACGTGCGCCTGCGGGCTGGAAAGCTTTTTCAGCGCCTCAATCGCTTTCTCCGCGCGGCTTTCCTGTATCAGCCCGATTACGGCGTTGATCACCACGATTGCGAGGATAATAATGGAGTCGATATAATCGTTATCCCGCTGCAGATACGACGTTACAAAGGATATTCCGGCCGCAATCAGCAGAATAATAATCATAAAGTCGGAAAACTGTGCCAGAAAACGCAGCAGCAGACTTTTCTTTTTCGGCTGTGCAAGCTCGTTTTTCCCGTATTTCTTTTTTCTTTCCTCCGCTTCACCGGAGGAAAGGCCGCTCTTCAGGTTTGTGCCGAGCTTTTTTGCGCAATCTTCCCTTGTAAGACTCTGCCATTCCAATTTTATCAGCCTCCAATTTGTAAAGAAGCACTGTAAAAAGACGTGCATCGGGATTTATTCAGTGCTTCCTAATTATATTCGCGGAGTTGTACAAATATGGCAATGACACAAAACCGCCGTCGAAAAATTCGCATGGGTTCTTCAGCGGCGTGCTTTGCACGCTTTTGGTCACAAAATCATTAAAATTTTGAGAAAATAGTTTTAAAATAATAATTATGTGACAATATGGCATCAATATATGCGGATTTTCAAAAAATGGACATATATATTGTGATTTTTAATTTTTTTTTCAATATTTTTTGTCTCATATTGAAATATAGCGTAATTTTTATTAAAATTATAAATAGATTAATGTGGCATAATTTCACATGAAAGGAGGCAAATAATGCGACGGTGTGTGGGGTATATAGAATACCAAGGCAAACGCTTAAAATACTATGTGTTTGGCAACCGAAATGAGGGCTTCTGGGTAGAAATAAGTGAGACATGCATTGAAAAAACAGATCACGCTGTGTCGAAAAGCTTAAAAAAGGCATTGGATTTAGCAAGACAACTGCGCAACGGTTCCGTTTTTCCGGCAAACCTGTGCGAAATACTCGAAGATTATGAATTCGGTAACGACACCGATTGACAAACGGATTACGTTAATCTATACTGATGGCAAAAGAACTTGAAAGGAGTGTAATGATGTCCAGATATATTTGTAACGTATGCGGTTATGTTTATGACCCGGAACTCGGTGATCCGGACAGCGGAATTGCACCCGGCACAAAGTTTGATGATCTTCCGGACAGCTGGACCTGCCCGCTCTGCGGCGCCGGAAAGGATATGTTTGCGGAAGAATAAAACGATGCAAAGTAAAGGAAGTTTGCCATTATCATGAGTGCGATAAAATTAAAGGAAAATGTCTATTCGGTAGGCGTTTTAAACCCGTCTCTGCGCGTATTTGATATTGTAATGGAATCCCGTTACGGTACCAGCTACAATGCCTTTCTCATCACAGGTGAAAAAAATGTTTTGATCGATACGGTTCATGCACCGTTTTTTGAGGAGTACTTATCCAATATACGGAGCATCGTTGATATTTCAAAAATTGATTACCTGATTATGAACCACACGGAGCCCGACCATTCCGGCAGTGTGGCGAAATTGCTGGAGATCAATCCGAATATCACGGTTTACTGTACCACGGCGGCTAAGATGTACCTTTCCGCTATTACGAATGAAAGCTTCAAATGCGTTGTTGTCAAGCAGGGCGATAAGCTTGACATCGGCGGCCGGGAGCTGGAATTTATTGTGGCGCCGCTCCTGCATTGGCCGGACTCCATGTTTACCTGGATGCCGTCTGAGAAAACGCTGTTTACCTGCGATTTTCTGGGCGCCCATTTCTGTGAACCGACGATGCTTGACTCCGGTATCCATTATGAGGACAAATATCTGGGCGAATTTCGGTATTATTACGACGGCATCTTTTCGCCGTTTAAGCCATACGTCTTGGCGGGCCTTGATAAAATCAAGGATCTGCCGGTTGAAATGGTTTGCCCGAGCCACGGCCCGTGCCTGACAGGCAGCATCCAAAAATGCGAAGCGCTTTACCGCGAGTGGAGTCAGCCTGTTGTACACGAGAAAAAAATCGTCGGTATCCTGTACGCTTCCGCGTACGGGTGCACCGCAAAACTGGCTCAGGCGGCTTATGACGCATTGAGCAAAAACGAAGCGCTCGACGTCCGCAAAACGGATATCGTCTTTACCCCGTTTGCCGAGGTTGCGCAGCTTGCCAACGAGGCCGACGCTTTACTGGTTGGCTCCTGCACCATCAACCGGGACGCGCCGAAAATCGTATGGGACACGCTGGCCTCGATCGATGCGATCAACACAAAGCAGAAGCCCGCGGGAGCCTTCGGTTCCTACGGCTGGAGCGGTGAAGCGGTGCCGATGATCAAATCGCGCCTGGAACACCTGAAATACCGGTTCATTGGAGACGGACTGAAGGTTAACTTCATGCCTGCCGATACGGATTTAAAGGCTATTGCGTCTTACGCGGAAGAAATAGTCAGGAACATAAAGTAAATAAGCACAGAAACGGGGCGGCTGAATTTCAGCCGCCCCGTTTCTGTGCTTCCCGGGAACCCGGACAGCGCCGGACGCCCGGGATGGAAGAGATGGGAATATATGATATTGTATTTGCGCTTATAAACTATTTTTTCCAGCCGTATTTGTCAATCAGCTTCAGGGTGTTTTCCGAACCGCCGGTCAGGTTGAAATAATTGCTTCCGCTGAGATACACCTTCCCGCTGAACCCGCCGAGGAATTCTTTCAGTTTTCCGTCTTTTACGGTAACCGGATTTCCGTAATCAATGGAGATTGCCGCGGGGCTGTCTTCCTTGGCATTCGGGTCGTTGATTGTCCCGTTCAGGTAATCCTGCTTCATTGCCTCCAGCAGTTCCCGCTTTGCGTTGACGTCGGGAATGACGGGATGGTCTTTTGTCTGGGCCTTGCCGGGGAAAATGTTAAGGCTGATGCTCTCGATATATTCCGGCTCCAGATAAAACAGGATGCTTGAGGTCTGGCGGTATTCTTTTATTTCTGCAATCCGGTCGGTCATGCCTTTCAGCCTGACCTGGAACGCGCTTACATTTTTATCGGACGAATCGTACAGGTACGACCTCTTTAAAACACCGCCGTTTTTCAAACAGTACGTAAGGGTAAGACGGGAATAGGTGCTGCTGTTTATGGAATACGGAAAGATTGTTTTGCGGTTTTCGTCAGCGAAGCTTTTATGAAGCTTCAGTATTTCGTCAATGTTCGTCCGTTCTTTTAAGACGGGGGTGATTTTGGACAGCTCGCGGTTGGTTTCCGCGTTATAAATGGTAACGTCGCCGGAGTAGGAATATTCGCCGGGCGCTTCAACACGGATGCTCTGCACCTCATTGGCAGCGGGAACGCGGGTGTCGTAGCCGAAAAATCCGGTCGCCAGGACACCGTAAAACAGAATAAACGACAGGGCAAATACCGCGTACCATGGGAAGCTTTTCTTCATTTGCTGGAATCCACGGGAATAAACCGCTTCCACTACGATATGCGCAGCCAGCGAACCCGATACCACGCCGATAAAGAAGTTTGCGGGAAGGCTGGTGGCCATCATGAGAATCATGCCGAAGCCGATCCCGGCCACGGCCGTAATGATAAACCGTATGATGATTTTAGGTATGGGGAAGGCAAAGCTGCTTTCCGCACACTCGCTTTTCCGCTTTTTATAGAGCAGGAGGCTTCCGGCAAACAGGATCAGGGTAAACAGAACCCACCAGATCAGGAAATCCGGGGAGGATGTACCCGACGGATAACCGGTCAGTCCCTCCTGACCGTCAATCAGCGGCAGAAAAGACGCGGCAAACGGGGCAAGCGCGGTAAGCACGGTGGAGCTCGGCCTTAATTCCATATTCAGTCCGGGCAGAAGCTGGGAAGCAAACGCGTCTGAAACAAAAATCAGAAGCGGGTACGCCACGTTGATGCCAAGAATGGAAATCACCATGTCGAACGACGTGCCGGTGCAGACCGCCATGAACACGGAGAACGTCAGCGCCGCCGCACTCATCAGCATAATCCAGAGCATCTGCACCGCAACGTTTGCCACGCTGTACTGCGGAGCCACTCCGTAGGAAAGGCCGATCACGGAAACGATAATGAAATTGAGCAGGAGCGGTGCGAAGAGCACCGTAAGAGCGGCGCAGTACCGTCCCAGAAGCATCGGCACACGGCCGACCGGCAGGGAATGAAACAGGTCGATGCTCCGTTTCTGATGCAGGTAGATGAACAGCATTACGGCGTTCACAATGACAAACAAAAGGATAAGCAGTACGACTAAAATTGTAAGGACGCTGAAATAGCGCGTATAGGTGTCAACCCATATATCAATCTGAGGTTTATAATTTTCGTAACGCTTTGTGTTTGACATTGCGATCATCAGGATCATGGGGCATGCGATAAACATGAGAAGCGCCAGCAGCGCCGACATTCCGCGGACTTTTTTCAGCGACCAAAAATAGGTTTCCCGGAATTCCCGGCATCTTTTATTTGAGGATGTTGTCAAGGTCATAACCGGCCACCTCCATTTCACTGATAAATACTTCTTCCAGCGTAAGCGGCAGAATTTCAACAAAAATCGGATTCAGCGAATTGATTTTATCCAGAATTTCCTCTTTCGTTCCGCGGACCACCAGATTGATCAGGGAACCGTGAATTTCCGATTTTACGATATCCAGCGGGGCAAAGGCTTCCGGTTCCGGCATCGGTTTTAAAACCGCCTGTACCTTATTGATGCCTAATTTCAGTTCGTCCAGCTCCCGCTCAAAAACCACTCCGCCCCTGTGGAACAGGCCGATGTGGTCGCAGAAGTCCTCCAGCTCGCGCAGATTGTGCGAAGCCACAATCACCGTCATGTTCCGCTGAGCGACCTCCCCGGAGACGATCCGCTTTAAAAGCTGGCGCATCACCGGGTCCAGTCCGTCAAAGATTTCGTCCAGAAGCAGATAATCCGGCTGCGCGGCCAGAGCGCAGATAAGCGCCGCCTGACGCTGCATGCCCTTTGACATATTTACAATGCGGTCCTTTGCGCCGATGGGGAACAGGGCGCAGAGTTCGTCATAGCGCTTCCTGCTCCAGTTCGGGTAAATCCGGGCATAAAAATCCGCCATGTCGTGGAGTGTGGCCTGCGGGAAGAAGTACGGATAATCCGATATGAAAAACAGTTTGGATTTTACTTCGGAATTTTCGAACGGGGGCATCCCGTCCACCAGAATTTCGCCGCCGTCGGGGGCGTAAATGCCGGCCAGAGTACGCAGGAACGTCGATTTCCCGGCTCCGTTTGACCCAACAAGTCCAAACAGGGAACCCTTGCTGACGCAGAACGAAATGCCGTCAAGCG
>JAEWUH010000072.1 GCA_023397245.1 Bacillota bacterium
AACTCGTACAGTACGGTAGTGGGATTTTGGGCAAGCCATGCTGAAAAAAGTGCAACTTTTTGTGTATCAGTCAGGCTATCAGACCAGCCGGTCATGCGGGCTTTATTAATACGGAAATAACAAAATGATGCAAGTGACTGATTCGCATGAGGCCAATAACCCTCGGAGGTAACCGTTGAACTGATGATTAAATTTGATAAATAGGCAAATCTATCGCAAATACTTTTACAGCTGTCCCCTGCCAACCTGCCGGTAATTGAACGCTCATAAAAACAGATCGTTGTGTCATTCCCCGAAGCTCCGTAAACGCTCCACGTTTCCGTACCGTTAAATATAATTTTACCGACCATTTGTGTCACCACTCCGCTTGGTATGCTGTAAGAATCGCATACACCGTCCGGCAGGCTGTAAAGCGGCTGCGGCAGAGGATAGTGCTGTAGTACGGTATCATTTGATACGTCCAGTTTAGCTGTGCCGCTTAATACAGACGGATTGGCCGGCGACTTGGTGCCCGTGCAGGTTTCGGTTGTCTGTCCGTTGACAAGCAGCGAGCGTAAGGAAGTGTTTTCCTGTATGTCATCTAAAGATACGGACGGGCCTGTCTTTTCCCCAATGAATGCATTGGCAAAACGGTTGTCGGTTTCCTGCTTGGTGTATCCGGAAAAGCCGTCAACGGTTTCCTTTGCGCGGTCTGCGTCTGCTTTGGCCGACGCGGCTTGCTGTTGGGCTGATTTGGCGCTGGCATCGGCTGCTTGGGAGTAAGTGCTTGCCGCGTCGGAATATCCTTTTGAAAGGCTTTCGAAGGTCAGTGCGTTTGTTTCGCTTGCTTTTGCCTGAACTGCGGAAGTCAGCGCACCTTGTGCGCTGTTTTGTGCTTCGGCGGCTTTCTGGGCTGTTTGTGCCTGAACCTGCAATATGTCCTGTTCCTGCCCGGATATTTTATCAGCAGTAGTTTGAACTTGGCTTTCCAAGGCCTGCACCGATTTAACGCCTGCAGAAACATCGGAGAAGACGGTGTTTACCCTTTCCTCCCACTGCTGAAAGAGAGTGGGATTTTGGTCATATACCTCGTCGGCAGAAGCAAGACTTTCCTGAATTTCAAACTCCATGATATTGCTTTGCCAGACAATATTTTTCGTATTATCGTCCAAGATTTTATCAAATTCAATTTGTGCCAGCAATTTGCCGGGGACTGATGTCGAGGCAGAGGAAACATTCCAAAGTACGTTGATTTTATCGCCCAGAATTTGGACTTCCGGCAGAATCACATCGGATTTTCCGGTGCTGTTTTTTGTTTTAATCGTGCAGCTGCACTGTGATAAATCAATATTTTCGCAGGTTTTCTCCATTGTGAAGCATACGGTTTCACAGTTTGAACTGCCTTGGTAGGACAGCAGCTTTTTAAACTCTCCGACATCAAAACAGTGGCCACCGGCGGTAAATTCTTTCATACAATACGCCCTTTCTTAAATCATATTCTAAAGACTTTTCATATAACGTAAGAAAAGGGACGTTAATTTCCCTGAACAGGGAAAATATTAGAAAGTGACATTTGAGTAATATTCGATGCAGTGAATACTGCCCGCCGGAGTGAAATATCCATAGGCTCAACCTGTAAAGATCATACCAATCATACAGCCGGTAAAGCGGATTATTATGTCGAACATTCTGCCGTCATTTTTATGAATTCTAAGCGGATGGAACCTCTAAATTCGTTTTATCCGGGAATCCTCTTGCACAGCCATACGGAAAAAGGTTGAGTTTGCGGAAAACTGTGGTATTATAATTTATGAATAAAGACCGAAGCACGAAAAAAAATAAAATAAGGAAGAAATTATGGTAGAGAAAGTAATTGACATCGTACGCGGCAGCAGCCGCTTTATGAAAGAACGGGATTTTAAGGTTGAGTGCAAGGGAACCGTTTCGAACAACGTAACTTCGGCGGATATCGCGGTTCAGAAGTACCTGAGAGAAAACCTGCTTTCGCTTACGGACGACTGCGGGTTTTACGGAGAAGAAAGCAACCAGCAGGATTACCAAAAAGAAAATCTGTGGGTGGTGGACCCCATAGACGGTACGGCAAATTTTATCCGCGACCTCGCATGCAGCGCCATTTCGGTCGCGCTTGTAAAAAACGGCGAACCGGTGCTCGGTGTGGTCTATAACCCGTACCGGGACGAAATGTTCTGGGCAGAAAAAGGCAGGGGCGCTTTTCTGAACGGAAACCCCGTTCATGTTTCCGACCGTGACCTGCAGCATTCTCTGTTTTGTACCGCATTCAGTCTGTATAAAAAGGATTTAGCAAAGCCCTGCCTGAATATATTGGAAAAGATGTACGACCGGTGTGACGATTTCCGCCGCTTCGGTTCCGCTGCAGTCGAACTGGTTTCCCTCGCCTGCGGGCGTGTAGACTTATATTTTGAAATCCGTTTGTTTCCGTGGGACTTTGCCGCTTCGGAAATTATCATCCGGGAAGCGGGCGGTTTTGTTGGAACCGTCGGAATGGAGAAAACCGTGTTCAACCGGCCCATACCGATTATCGCCGCCAACAGCCGGGAAAATTACGAGTACCTGCGGCAGACGGTGCTGCGCGAAATACCGGAAATCCCCTATCGCGATTAAACCAAAGGAGACAGGAAAATGCCCAAGTATCTGGATTTCAATGTAAAGTCCGAAATGTACAGCAAGGACAAAGACTTTCATCTTCAGAACACGTATAACAACTGCGTAACCGAACTGACCGCCCAACAGACTAAACGCGATCAGACGATCGCTTTCTACATAGCAGTCATCAGCTTCGCAATTCCGTCGATCATCGACTTAAAGATGGGTTTCTCCGCAAAAGCGGCAGCCTTGCTTGTGCTGTTTCTTCTGGGCTGCATGCTGACAAGGGTGATTGCAAGATACCGTGTTTATAAAGAGGTTTACTGGATTACCTGCCGCACGATTTCCCAGCTTTATCTTTTTGACCAGAACCGGATCGATAAGGATGTGCTGCAGGGAGTTTTTTACAGGACATTGAGGAAGAATGCGGGAACGGTTCTTGTTATGGATGGGCAGGGTTCCGAAAAAATAAATAAGTGGAAAACATTCCGGAAGATTTTCCAAGGCGCCGAGGCCACTTTGTACCTCGTTATGGCCGGCATGTCCGCCGGGGTGCTTTGGATCAGCATTTTACTGTTCTTCAACTTCAGCTGGGCAGGATATGCGGCGGCAACCGTTTTGGCGCTGGCCGACTTGTTCTACTGGAGCAGGCACTATTACAAACAGCTTACCAGTGTGTATTACGTCGTAAAAGGCAAGGACGACCCGTCCTTTAACGCCGTTTATTCCAAGGCGTGGTTTTTACACTATTATTAAACCCGGGGAAATCCGGGCAATCAATATGGCGGTGATATTTACGGAAAAGATCAGACTTCAATATCAATCCTATCCTGTTACGGTTTATCACAGACAGGGAGATACGGATGAGAAAATCGTATTTTTGCACGGCGGCGGAGTAGACAGCGCGATGATGTCCTGGAAAGAGGTCATAAACCTTATGGATTCACGCTATGACCTGTACGCGGTTGACCTGCTCGGTTACGGCGAAAGCGGTAAGCCCGATATCGAGTACTCCATTCCGCTGTATGTGGAGCTTTTACACAGCGTCCTTGAGCAGCTTGGAATCGAACGGACCGTCCTTGCCGGCCTTTCCTTGGGCGGGGGAGTATGCCTCGGCTTTTCGCTGAAATATCCGCAGACGGTAAGCAGGCTGATTCTGACAGACACCATGGGGCTGTGCGAACGGGTGCCGTTTCATTCCCTTTGCCGCTGGTTTGTCCGTTCCCCGCTGAATCTGAAATCCTATGACTGGGTACGGAAAAGCAAAAAACTGTTGAAATGGGAACTGGAATCCGTCCTCTTCGGGGACAAAAAGAAAATTACCGATGAACTGGTCGACTCCCTTTTTCAGCTGATCCACGAGCCGGACTGCGGGAAGCCGTTTGCGTCTTTTCAGCGCTATGAAATGGGGAAGGCAAAAATAACGACGGAGCTGACGCCGCATTTAAGCGAGCTGAACATGCCGGTTCTGCTGGTAAACGGCGAAAAAGACTCCGGCGTGCCGGTACGGTTCGTTCTTGCCGCCGCAAAAGTCATTCCGGACTGCCGCGTACATATTATGAAAGGCTGCAGGCACTGGGCGCAAAAGGAAAGGCCGGAAGAGTATGTAAAGGTTCTGACGGGTTTTCTCGGGCAGAAGCCGGGGGGACCCTGTTAATCTTCACAAAAGAATCTGCGCGGATTTGTGCGTTACACTAAAAAACAAATAGGTAGCGATTGAATATTGACATTTCCTACAAGCACGTTTATAATGTTGCCATGAGGTAAACGATTACCCAACTTTTCAGCGAGGCTATTTGAATGGATCAGAAAAAACTATCGATGATTGATGTTGCGCGGCTTTCCGGGGTATCCGTTGCAACGGTATCCAGAGTGCTGAACCGGAACGGGCGTTATTCGGAGGAAACCGAAAAGCGGGTTCTCGATATCGTCAGGCAGTACGGTTACAAACTGAATATGAACGCAAAAAGCCTCAGAACGAATAAAAGTCAGAGCATCGGCGTAATTGTTCCGGATATTACGAACGAGTTCTTCGCAAAAATTGTGCGTTCCATTGAAAATTACATGATTCCGCATCATTACTCGGTTTTTGTGTGCGACTCCAATGAAGATGAAGAAATGGAGAATATGCATATTGAAAACCTCATCTCCAAGAGCGTGGACGGGATTATTTACATTTCCGGCAAATCCGAGGTTCGCACGCTGAGCGCGGAATACCATATCCCGGTCGTCTATATTGACCGCAGTCCGGGCAACGCTTCCCTGATGGTGCAGTCCGACAATGTGCTGGGCGGCTTTCTGGCAACCGAGGAGTTGATTCGGGAGGGCTGCAGCAGGATCATGATGCTGCGGGATTACCGCTGGCTTTCTCCGGTGAGGCAGCGCTATGCGGGTTACAAAAAGGCGCAGGAAAAATACGGGGTTCCGGTTTACGAGGAGCTTCAGGTAAACGTCAACGTGGATTATGCAAGCGCAAAGAAAAAGATGGGTGAGGTTCTGGACTCCGGGCTGGAGTTCGACGGTGTTTTTGCCAGTAACGATATCATTGCCCTTGGTGCGCTCCACGCGCTTCTTGAACACGGAATAAAAGTACCCGGTCAGGTAAAGCTGGTCGGATTCGATGATATATCGCTTTCCGAGTTCTGCGATCCCCCGATCACAACGGTGACGCAGAATACGGATAGAATGGGAAAACGTTCCGCGCAGACCCTGCTCAAACTGATGAAGGGTGAAAATACCGGTACTTCCAACCAGATCATCATACCGGTTTCGCTCCATAAGCGGGGAACCTCCTGATCGAAGGGAGCGCAGGCCGCAGTAAATATAGAACAGTCCCAGGGGCGCGAGCCCCCTTTCTCGGGCCCGATGAGTAAAGGATTACTCATAATATCTGACCGTAACGGCCGCAATACGGCAAAACGGAAAACGAGCGGGTCTTGTCATATACATTGAGTAAAGGTTATCTCTACAATACGTATAGAATAATTAGAGCAATCCAAAACAAAATTATTCTATTTATCCAATATTGCGGACGACTGAAAATCCATTTCAGATGGAACCCTTTATTACTTTCTGGGTAATGGTTTACTCAGCTCATATAAAAACCACGATACATTATAAATAATGAACAGGGAATAATGATTCTGTGTGAAATCCAAAACAAGGAGGCTTCGGCAAAAGGGAAGAGCGAATGTTTTTGGAAGAGCAGTTCAAAAGGAGGTTGCTATGAACACATTAGTAGAGATGAAGGGCGTTACAAAGAAATTTCCGGGCGTTGTCGCTTTAAAGGACATCTCCTTTGATATCCGGGCGGGCGAAGTCCATGTCCTTCTCGGCGAGAACGGCGCGGGAAAATCCACGCTGATGAAAATCCTGAGCGGTGCTTACCAGCCGACGGAAGGCACCATCGTTTTAAAAGGGAAAGAGTATTCCCAGCTAACGCCGAAGGATTCCTATGAAAACGGAATCAGCATTATTTATCAGGAACTCAGCGTAATCGATCAGCTTTCCATTCAGGAGAATTTGTTTGTCGGCAAGCTGCCAACAAACAAAAAATTTGGAGTCAGTACGGTGGACTACCGGAAGATGCGGAAAGCCGCGGTGGAGCTGCTTGACCGGGTCGGCCTGAAAAGGGACCCCAAAGCGTTTGTGGAAGAGCTGAGTATTTCCGAAAAGCAGCAGGTGGAAATTGCAAAGGCGCTTTCCAGCAACGCGGACGTCATTATCATGGATGAGCCGACCGCTTCGCTGACGACGGACGAAACGGAGCACCTTTTCAAAATTATCCGCCAGCTTCGCAGCGAAGGAAAAGGCATCGTTTATATCTCCCATAAAATGAAGGAAATCAAGGAGATCGGCGACCGCGTCACCGTTCTGAAGGACGGCGCGTATATCGGCACCAGAAACGCCGCCGATGTGGAAATCGACGAGCTGGTTGCCATGATGGTAGGCCGCGAGGTCAAGACGAAATACAACGACGGCGGAAAAACGGATTTCAGCAACGAACCCGTGATTTTCGAAGTGAAAAATATAGCGCGGAAAGACCAGCGGGTGAAGGGTGTATCCTTCCAGCTCCACAAAGGAGAAATTCTGGGATTTTCCGGTCTGGTCGGTTCGGGCAGAAGCGAAATGATGAACGCCATATTCGGCGCGGAGCCCAAGTCCTCCGGCGAAGTGATTGTCGGCGGAAAGACGGTTTCCATCAACAGTCCGTATTCCGCAATCAAGAACGGCCTCGCAATGGTGACGGAAAACCGCCGCGAAACCGGGTTTATCAAGACCATGGACATCAAAAAGAACATATCGCTGCTGCCCTATATCAAAACCTCAAAGGCACAGGGTCTGCTCGGAATGGTCAGCGAAAAGTTCGACAAGGAATGTTCCGAGCGCCAGAGGGAAAAACTAAGAATCAAATGCTACGGTGTAGACCAGGATATGACGACGCTTTCGGGCGGAAACCAGCAGAAGGTTATCCTCGGCAAATGGCTGGCGGCGGATTCCCAGATTATTATTTTTGACGAGCCGACCAAGGGCATCGATATCGGGAGCAAAAGCGAGATTTACGCGCTGATGCGCAAGCTTGCCGACGAAGGCAAGGGCGTGCTGATGGTTTCCTCCGAACTGCCGGAGCTGCTCGCCGTGTGCGACACCATCGCCGTGTTCCGGGAAGGCAGAATTGCTATGACCTTTAACAGCGGCGAAGCGACGGAGGAAAAGATCATCCGCGCTTCCACAGACGCGGCGGCAGCCGAATAAATAAAAGCAAAACGGCCGGGGTCCTCACCGCTCGGAGGAAACCGGGGAGACGGAAAAAGAAACGTGCGGAGAAACGGCAGTGAAAATTATGGAAAAAACAGCAAAGCAGAAGGACCTGTCCTTCAATACATTATGGCAGAAATTCGGCACGCTTGGAATTTTGCTTCTCCTGCTCCTGATCCTTGCGGTTTTGAGGCCGGAAAGCATTTTTTCCACACAGAGCATTCCCCAGATACTTACGCAGAGCTCCGTCAACATTTTGATGGCGGTCGGCGAGTTTTTTGCCATCCTGATCGCCGGCATTGACCTTTCGGTCGGCTCCGTGGCCGCCCTTACCGGCATGCTTACGGCGAAATTCATGGTCGGCGGCATGAATCCGGCTCTCGCGATTCTGTTCGGAATCGTGATCGGCGGTTCTCTGGGTCTGATAAACGGTCTTCTGGTGAATTCCACCGGACTGCACCCGTTCATCATTACCCTTGGTACACAGGCGATTTTCAGAGGCATTACGCTGATTATTTCCAATGCGCGCTCGGTGTTCGGCTTCCCGGCGGAATTCACCACCGGCATCGGCGGCGATCTTGTCGGAATTCCGGTTCCCGTTATCGTAGCGGTTGTAGTTGCGCTGTTCCTCGCGTTTTTAACAATAAAAACCAAGGTCGGCCGCAACATATACGCTATGGGCGGCAACCCGCAGGCGGCGTGGTTTTCCGGCATCAATGTGAAGCTCCACACGCTCATCGTGTTTCTTACCTCCGGCATTTGCTCCGGTATTGCCGGAATCGTCCTGCTCGGCCGTGTAGGCGCGGCGGAACCCGCAGCCGCAACCGGTTTTGAAACCTACGCCATTGCGGCGGCAATCATCGGCGGCACAAGCTTTTTCGGCGGCAAGGGCAAAATCTTCGGTGTTGTCATGGGCGGTCTCATTATCGGCGTAATCAACTACGGCATGAACGTCCTTACGGTTTCCAGCAGCTACCAGCAGATTGTCATGGGCGCGCTGATTATCATCTCCGTTGCGCTCGACCGATTCGTTGCTTCCAAGAAATAACTTTTCATACACTACCTTCTTTTGGCTGTATGCCGTCCCGCTTCCGTGCGGGGCGGGACGGTTTGGCCGGAATCATTCTTCCGCACGCGGAAAGGTCTGAAAATATGGAACCAAAATTTTCTCCGTCGCTTATGTGCATGGATCTGCTTAATATCCGCAGTCAGGTGGAAATCCTGAATACACGCGCGGATTTCTACCATGTGGACATCATGGACGGCCATTTTGTAAAAAACATCACGCTTTCCCCGGACTTTGTCAAGGTGCTGAGCAGCATCACAAAGCTGCCAATCGACTGCCACCTGATGGTGACCGACCCGGACGATTATATTGAATCGCTTGCAAAGGCGGGCGCGGGATACATCTGCCCCCACGCGGAGACCATTAACTCCGACGCGTTCCGCATCATCAATAAAATCAAATCTCTTGGCTGCAAGGTGGGCGTCGTACTGAACCCCGCAACGCCGCTTTCCTACATCCAGCACTATATCCATCTGTTGGATAAAATCACCATTATGAGCGTTGATCCCGGATTTGCCGGGCAGCCGTTCATCCGCGAAATGCTGGATAAAATCCGCGAAGCAAAGAAGTTAAAAGAAGAGAACGGCTACCGCTATCTGGTTGAAATTGACGGCTCCTGCAACGAAAGGACTTACAAAGACCTGAGCGAAGCCGGCGTAGAGGTCTTCATACTGGGTTCCTCCGGGCTGTTTAATTTGGACAGCGATTTGGAAGCGGCCTGGGATAAAATGAGAAAGATTTTTCATGAGCAGACCGGAAAATGACGTATCGGAATAGGAAGGGAAAGGAGGGGAAAAATGAAAGAGTATGCGATAGGAATTGATATCGGAGGCACAAATTTCCGCATCGGAATGGTTTCGCAGGACCGTAAGGTTGAAAATTTCCGTAAAAAATCCAGCGCCGTTTTAACAGAGGGCGATTCGGTTTCGGCGCTTGCCGGTGAAATTCGGGCATATATGGAAGAATTCGGCGCTCGGGATAAAATTGCGGCGGTTGCGATCGGGCTGCCTTCCATTGTAAGCAAAGACAGAAAATTCATTTATTCAACCCCCAATTTGAAAGGGTTCGACAACATCAACCTTGCCGACCCGCTGAGCAGGGAGCTCGGAATACCCGTGTTTGTGGACAGGGACGTAAATTTCCTGCTTCAGAATGATATTTTACAGTGCAGCCTGGACGCCACAAAAACCATTCTGGGTTTTTATATCGGGACAGGCTTTGGCAACGCGATCTATATTCAGGGAAAGTTTTACCGGGGGAAAAACGGCGTTGCGGGCGAGCTTGGCCACACCCCGCTTTACGGATTGGACGAGCGGTGCTCCTGCGGCAATTACGGCTGCGCGGAAGTGCGCTGCTCCGGTAAATATCTGGAGAAGCTGACAAACGAGTGCTTTCCCGGTACGGAAATCAGTCAGATTTTTGTAAAGCATAGAGACGACCCGCGGATTATTGACTATGTAAAAAATCTTGCCATCCCGATCGCGACGGAAGTGAATATTCTGGATCCCGATTGTATCATCATTGCCGGAGGCGTCGTGTTCATGGAGGGCTTCCCCAAGGATGTTTTGTTAGACGCGCTGAAGGCGCATTTGAGAAAACCGTATCCGTACAATAATCTGGAGATTATTTTCACGGAACACACACAGCAGAGCGGTGTTTTGGGCAGCGGGGACTTTGCCCGCCGCGCTGCAGAAAATCAGGTAGATACGCAAAAGGCGTAAATATAAATAAAATGATTTTTGGGAGGATTATCAAATGAAAAAGCGTATTTTATCCGCAATCCTTGCAACGGCGATGATTTCTACAGTCTTTGCCGGCTGCGCAAACAAAAGCGCAACCTCGTCCGCGGCTTCCGCGGCAAGCGCGGCGGCAAGCACCCCGGCGGCAAGCGCAGCGGCCGGCCAGACAGAGTATGCAATCGTGTTAAAAAATCAGTCGTCTGACTTTTGGGTGAAAATGAAGGACGGTGTACTTGCAAAGGCAAAAGAGCTCGGCGTTACCGTAGACGTTTATGCCGCGCAGTCTGAGGAAGACACCGAAGGCCAGCTCAAGATTCTTGAAAATTGCCTGACAAAGAATTACAAGGCAATCGGCGTTGCTCCGCTTTCCCCGGTAAACCTTATCCCCGGCATTGTAAAGGCGAACCAGAAGGGCATGTATGTTATGGATATCGATGAAAAAATCGACATGACGACCCTGAAGAATTCCGGCGGCAGCGTGATTGCGTTTGCGGCTACCGATAACGTGGCGGTCGGCGCAAAGGGCGCGGGCTATATCATCGACAAGACCCCGGACGGCGGCAAGGTTGCCATCATCGAAGGCAAAGCCGGCAATGCTTCCGGTGAAGCCAGAAAACAGGGCGCTGCCGATGCCTTCAAGAAGAACGGCAAATTTACGGTTGTCGGCAGTCTGCCGGGTGACTGGGACAGACAGAAAGCCCTTGACGTTGCGAACAGCTTTATCCAGTCCAATCCGGACTTAAAGGGCATCTACTGCTGCAACGACACCATGGCTCTGGGCGCTCTGCAGGCGGTCATCAACGCAGGCAAGGTTGGCAAAATCATGGTAGTCGGTACGGACGGCGACACGGAAGCAGTCAAATCCGTTCAGGAGGGCAAACTCTCCGCTACCGTTGCGCAGGATCCTGCGGCAATCGGCGCAACCTCCCTTGAGCAGATGGTCAAGGCGGTAAAAGAGAAGCCGGCAATCGACAAGAACGCCGAGCCGAAAAATATTCCGATTGAATCCAAGCTGATTACAAAATAATCATACCATCCCTTTTACAGAAAAGCAGAGACCGGCAGCGGCCTCTGCTGCTTCTGTTTCAGAACGGAATAGCGGCAGAATTTTCGCGTACAGCGGAACGGAACACGCTTTTCCCGCCGCCTTACAGGAGCGGAAGCCCGGCGGCGGAGAAAATTATTACAATGAATCGGAGGCACTTATTATGAAAATAGCAATCGGATGCGACCATGTCGGATTTGAGCTGAAGGACAGGATCATTAAGCATCTGGAGGAAAAAAACATTGAATACAGGGACTTCGGCACGTACAGCACGGAGCGCACCGATTACCCGATTTACGGTGAAGCGGTAGCAAGGGCGATTGTCAGCGGGGAATGCGAGAAAGGAATCCTGATCTGCGGCACGGGCGTGGGCATTTCCATTTCCGCAAACAAGGTCCCGGGCATCCGCGCCGTGGTTTGCAGTGAGCCGTATTCCGCTCTGCTTTCCAGGCAGCACAACGATACCAATATCCTCGCCATGGGTTCGCGTGTTGTGGGCGGCGACCTTGCGCTGATGATTCTGGACGCGTGGCTTTCCGGCGTTTATGAGGGCGGAAGGCACCAGAGACGCGTGGATATGATTGCGAGCCTCGAAAAAGGCATTTCTTTAGGAAACGATGAAATCCATCCGGTTTAACGCGGAAACCTTGCCTGCTTTGAATGATCTCCAGCGGATATCTCACCGGACAAAAAATTACGGTTGACAAAAACTGAATATCTGTTTAAAATAAACATTAATTAAAAAACAGACAAAAGCTGTGAAGTGGAAGAGTACGTGTTTTTGCAATGCAGAGAGAGGATGGCCGGTGAGAATCCTTTTGCGGGAATACGGAAGGTAGCCACGGAGCTGTGAATCGAAAGCGCGCTGGCGCCGTAGTCTTCACCGGGAATCCGCCGTTATTGGGAATACGGTATCGGCAGGACTGCCTGTACCGGATTGAGTGCGCGCAGTTTGCGCGAATTTAGGTGGTAACACGGAGCAGAGCCTTCGTCCTATATGGGACGGAGGCTTTTTTATATAGTTTTCAGGTGTGCGCAGACCGGCCGGCTGACGCATGATCCTGACCACATTTAACTAGGAGGTAAATATATGAAAACACAGTTTGCAGACAGAATGGGACAGGTAAAGAAATCGTTTATCCGGGAAATGCTGAAGGTAACCGAAAACCCGGAGGTGATTTCGTTTGCGGGCGGACTTCCGAACCCGGAGTCATTTCCGATTAAAGAAATTGAGGAAGCGGCCTGCAAGGTGCTTGAGGAAGACGGAAAAGGCGCTTTGCAGTACAGCACAACAGAGGGCTATCTGCCGCTCCGGCAAAAAATTGCGGAGCGCTACGCCCTGCGCTTCAGGTTGAAAATCAGCCCGGAGGAAATCCTGATCACCAACGGTTCCCAGCAGGCGCTTGACCTGATCGGAAAGCTTTTTCTGAACAAGGGAGACGACGTTCTGATTGAACGTCCGGGTTATCTCGGCGCAATTCAGGCGCTTACCGTTTATGAGCCGTGCTTCCGCACTGTGGAACTGGGAAAGGACGGCGCCGACCTGAAATCCCTGGAGGAAAACCTGAGAGACCATGCACCAAAGTTTTTCTACGCCGTTCCAAATTTCCAGAATCCCTCCGGGCTGACGTATTCCGCTGAAAACCGGGAAAAGACGGCCGAGCTGTTAAAACGGTACGAAACCGTTCTGGTGGAAGACGATCCTTACGGGGAACTGCGTTTCATCGGCAGGGAGCTGCCTCCCATAAAATCGTTTCTGGGCAATCAGGCTGTTTTATTAGGGACATTTTCTAAAATTGTCTCGCCGGGTCTGCGTCTGGGCTGGATCTGTGCAAGCCCGGAGATCATGGAGAAGCTTGTCATCCTCAAACAGGCGGCCGACCTTCATACAAACTATTTTACCCAGCGGCTTGTGTGCCGGTATCTGGAAGACAACGACCTGAATCAGCATATCGCAAAGATACGGAAAATGTATAAATCACAGCGGGACTGCATGGTGGAAATGATTGAAA
>JAEWUH010000159.1 GCA_023397245.1 Bacillota bacterium
CCTTCGGCCACGCGCTTGAAAAGCTCTACAATTTCCAGAAGCTTTCCCACGGGGAAGCAGTGGGAATCGGCATGGTGATGATGGCAGAATACGGCGAGGCTGCCGGGATTACGAAAAAGGGTACCGCCGCAAAAGTCCGGGAAGCGCTCAAAAAGTACGGCCTGCCCACAGAAGATACCGCCGAAACCGAAAGGATACTGGCCGCCACCGCGCTGGATAAAAAGGGCGTCGGCAGCAATATCCGCGTCATCCTGCTCAAGGAGATCGGCGAAGCCTTCGTGGAGGAAATGCCGCGCGCCCGATTGGCCGAACTGGCAGGGGTGACGCAATGAGCAGGGTAATCATCCGGCCCTCCGTTTTGAGCGGAAAAGTCCTTGTGCCGCCGTCCAAAAGCGCGGCGCACCGCGCGGTCATCTGTTCCGCACTTGCGGGCTCCCCCATCCTGTTTCCCGAAGGGGAAATCCTGAGCGACGATATCCTCGCCACCGCCCGCGCGATGGAAAAGCTCATGGCGTACCGCGGCGGAACGCTTCCGATCGACTGCGGGGAATCCGGCTCCACGCTGCGCTTCCTGATTCCCATCGCCGCCGCGCTGGGTATTCCCGCAAAATTTATCGGGCGCGGGCGGCTCCCGGAGCGTCCTATCGGCATCTACCTCGACTGTCTGCCCCGGCACGGCGTAACGTGCAAAACGGCGGGCGGCCTTCCGCTCACCGTAACCGGGCAGCTTATCCCCGGCGTGTACGCGCTTCCGGGCAACGTAAGCTCCCAGTTCATAACGGGGCTGATGCTGGCGCTTCCCCTGCTGAACGGGGACAGTGAGCTGACCCTTACAACGGAGCTGGAAAGCGCGGGCTACGTGGATATGACCGTTTCCGTTCTAAACGATTTTGGAGTGACCGTCGAGAAAACAAAAAGCGGCTGGCATATCCCCGGCAGCCAGTCCTACCGGCCGCGGGAATACCGTGTGGAACGGGACTGGTCGCAGGCGGCGTTCTTTCTGGCAGCCGGCGCGCTCGGCGGAAGAATCGAGCTGGAGGGGCTGAACCCAAATTCCTGCCAGGGTGACCGGGCGGCGGAACAGCTGTTCCGGGCGTTCGGCGCAAAAGTGGAATGGCAGGGCTCCTTACTGGTCATATCCCCGGGCAGACTGGACGGCATGGAAATCGACGCGGCCCAGATTCCCGATCTTGTCCCTGTTCTTGCCGCGACGGCGGCGTTATGTAAGGGAAAAACAAGAATTTTCAACGCGCAGCGGCTGAAAATAAAGGAAAGCGACCGGCTGAAGGCCATGACGGAAGGGCTGACGCAGCTCGGCGGCAGGGTAAGCCAGACAGACGACGGCCTTTTGATTGAAGGCGTGGAAGCCCTGCAGGGCGGCAAAGCAGACGGATACAACGACCACCGTATCGTAATGGCGCTGGCGGTTGCAGCCATAAAAGCACAGGACTGCGTGACTGTTACCGACGCGCAGAGCATCCGAAAAAGCTACCCGGACTTCTTCAAAAATTATAATACGCTGGGAGGGAAAGCGAATGTCGTCGATTTGGGGTGACTGTTTAAAAATATCTGTTTTCGGCGAAAGCCACGGAAAAGCGATCGGCGCGGTACTGGACGGGCTGCCGTCGGGCGAGGAAATCAATCTGGAGGAGGCGGCGCTGCAGATGCGCCGCCGCGCGCCGGGCCGCGATTTGACCAGCACGCCGCGCAGGGAAAGCGACCTGCCGCAGATTTTGAGCGGTTTTTTAAACGGAAAAACCACCGGCGCGCCGCTTTGCGCGATCATCGAAAATATCAACACAAAATCGGCGGATTATGAAAACCTGAAAAACATTCCGCGCCCGGGGCATTCGGATTTCCCCGCCTTTCTGCGCTACAAGGGCTGCAACGACGTGCGCGGCGGCGGCCATTTTTCCGGCAGGCTCACCGCGCCGCTGGTGTTTGCGGGCGCTGTATGCCGCCAGATCTTACAGCGGCGGGGCATCCTCATCGGCGCGCACGTTGCTTCCGTTGCGGGAGTAAGGGATGAAATGTTCAACCCGGCAGATATCCCGGACAGCCTTCTGCTGGATTTATCTTCCCGCTGTTTCCCCGTAATCAGTCCAAAAGCCGAAACGGAGATGCGGGACAAAATTGAGGACGCGCGCAGGGCGCTGGACAGCGCGGGCGGCGTTGTGGAATGCGCGGTGACCGGCGTGCCCGCCGGGGCCGGGGACACCCTGTTCGGAGGGATTGAGCCCGTTTTTTCCTCGCTCCTGTTTGCCATTCCCGCCTGCAAGGGTGTGGAATTCGGCGCAGGCTTCGGCGCGGCGGAGCTGCGCGGCAGCGAAAACAACGACCCATATTATTACGACGGGGAAACCGTAAAAGCCAAAACGAACAACGCGGGCGGGATTCTGGGCGGCATTGCCGACGGAATGCCGATCGTGTTCCGCGCGGCGTTCAAGCCCACGCCGTCCATCGGGCTTGAGCAGGACAGCGTAGACCTGAACGCGGGAACAAACGAAAAGCTGAACGTACACGGCCGGCACGACCCCTGCGTTGTTCCGCGCGCCGTTCCCGTGGTGGAAGCCGCCGCGGCAATCGCGCTGATGAATATCTTAAATATAAAATGATATAAGAAGGAAACACTATGACTCTTGACGAAATCAGAGAGGAAATCAACCGGATCGATGAAAAGCTGCTCCCGCTTTTCCTTGCGCGCATGGAGTGCGCCAAAAAGGTTGCGGGAATAAAGAAGGAGCAGAATCTTCCGATTCTTCATCCGGAACGTGAAAATGCCATTCTGCGGAACGTAGAGGAAAAATCCGGGGAGTTCCGCGGGGAAGCGCGTATTCTGTACGCCGATCTGCTGGAAATGAGCCGCGCCGTACAGCACGACCTCATCGGCAGCGGCAGCGCACTGCGCGCGCAGATTCAGTCGGCGGACAACACCCCGCAGAAGACGGGGAAAATCGCGTGTTTAGGGGAAAGCGGTTCGTTTTCCCATGAGGAGCTGCTCCAGCTCTATCCCAAAGCCGAACCGCAGTTCTGTTTTGGCTTTGCCGAAATTTTTTCCGCGGTGGAAAGCGGCTCCGCCGATCTGGGGCTGCTGCCGGTCGAAAATTCCTCCGCCGGTTCCGTCGGCGAAGTTTATGACTTAATTCTGAAATACCGGTTCTATATTATTCTCGCCTCCACGCTGCACGTACACCACTGCCTTGCCGCCGCGCGGAAATATGACGTCCGCAGCATCGGAACGGTCTACTCTCACCCGCAGCCGATTGCGCAGTGCTCCGATTATATCGCCGGACATGACCTGCACACCATTCCCTGTTCCAGCACCGTGGCTGCCGCACAGGACATCGCGATGCGCAGGGAAGTGGGAATTGCCGCCATCTGCTCCGAACACGCGGCAAGGGAATACGGGCTGCAGATTTTGGAAAGCAATATCGAAAACAGCTCCAGCAACTGTACCCGGTTCATTGTCATCAGCAAAAGGCTTTTCATCCCGGAGGATGCGCAGAAAATCAGTCTTTGCTTCTCCCTCGCGCACAAAACCGGTTCCCTTTACAGCGTGCTTGCCCGTTTTGCCGCCGCCGGGCTGAACCTGACGAAAATTGAAAGCCGTCCGATCCGCGGCAGGAACTTCGAGTACGATTTTTATCTCGATTTCACCGGGAATGTGCATGACGAGCGCACGCTCAGCCTGCTCTGCGCCCTTTATGAGGAGTTGCCGCGCTTTTCTTTTCTGGGGAACTATACGGAAATTGAATAGCTCCCCCCTGCTTCCGCAGGCCGGAACGTTAAAAAGAGGAACCTGCCTTTTTCGGCGGGTTCCTTTTTCTGTATCAATTCCGTCAGCGGACGGAAAGCTTCTGATAGGTTAAAACCGCAAACACCGTAATGGTTACGATTAAATAAAGCGACAGTGCGGTAGAGGTAAATTGATTGTCCGAATCCTTTTTCGTATACATTGGTATGATCATGGACGGCGGCAGGGCAAAAAAGAGCACCAGCGCCATGATATACACGGGATCGGGGGAACCGCGGGAAAAAATGATCTGATATACGAGGAACAACATGCATGCTGAAAGAACGATTCGGAACCCGACGGCTTTTACGGCGGGTTTTAAAATCGATACATCCATCGTAAGCTCATACCCGACACAGAACAGCACCAGCGCGGAAACAGGCGCCGTCAGAAAACCGACGAGGGACGTATAAATTCCGCCTGCCGGACCGACCGCCAAAACGGAGGAAACTCCGCTGACGCCGGCCAGAACTCCCAGTACGGTTCCTGCAAAGGCAGGCACTTTCAGCAGCTGCCGCGCGGTATCCTTTACGGATGTTTTTTTACCGGATGCAACCACCAGAAGGGCAATGGAAACCGTATTGAGGAAGAGCGCGTTTCCCAGATCAAGGGAAGCTAGATAGCGGATGTTTTTTTCTCCCGCCAGCAGGATGAACAGCGCATAACCCAGCATTCCAACCTCGCTGCCGGCGATTAAAAACGGGGTAAACGTCCGGTATTCTCCCATAAACCTTTTGACAATAAAGAAGCCAATCAAAAGCTCCAGTCCGGTGCAGCCGAGAATAACCAGAAAAACGGCCAGCGAATCGAGTGAGTAACTAACCGTTGACATCGCGTGAAACATCACCACCGGCAGCAGAATGTCCGTAACCAGTTTTTTAATGCCCAGAACCCCGTCTCCGGAAATAATCCGCATCCGCCTGCACGCATAGCCCAGTGCAATCATGACAAGGATGGGCAGCATAGTTTGGCAGAGCCTAACGATATTCTCCATAATCCCTCTCCACTGAATCCGTATTTTCCGTTTTCCCCGCGCCGGCCCTGTCCTTTAACTGGAACATGGATACTTTCTCGCGCAACAGGTCCGCCTGAGCCGATAGTTCCTCCGCAGCAGCCGCGCTCTCTTCCGCAGTGGCGGAGTTTGTCTGGACAACCGTTGAAATCTGTGAAACGCTTGTCTCCACCTTTTCAATGGAAGCCGCCTGTTCGTTGGACGCGGAAGCAATCATTTTTACCAGTTCGTTCACCTGCGTGGATTTATCGACAATCACGTTCAGCAGGTCCGCTGTTTTCCCGGCGATCTTTGTTCCGTTTTCCACCGCACGTACACACTGCTCAATCAAAGCGGTCGTATTCTTTGCCGCCTTTGCGCTCTGGCCCGCAAGGTTCCTGACTTCATTCGCAACAACCGCAAACCCTCTGCCGGCTGAACCTGCCCTGGCCGCTTCCACCGCCGCGTTCAGCGCCAGAATGTTCGTCTGAAAAGCAATATTGTTGACCGTCTTGTTGATTTTGGTAATTTCCGAGGAGGATTCCCCAATCTGATGGATCGCCTGAAGCATTTCCTCAACGATCTGCTTCCCCGCTCCCAGATTATCCTGTGCATCCTTTGCCAGCACGCCCGCATGATCCGCGTGTTCGGCATTCTCCCTCACACGGTTTGTAATTTTCTTAATCGTTCCCGAAAGCTCCTCCAGATCGCCCGCCTGCTGTGTGGCGCCCTGGGAAAGCACCTGGGCGCCCGACGCAATTTCTCCGGCGCCTACCGAGACCTGCCGAGCCGTAATCTCGATTTCGGAAAACGCGCTGTTTAACGATTCAATAATCGTCAGCATAGCGCTTTTAATCGGTGCAAAATCTCCCAGATAATCGCGCTGCACCTCAACCTTGAGGTCTCCGCCCGAAATACGGCCCAGTACGCCGGAAATTTCGTGAATATAACCGCTCAGCTGCTTCGACGTATCCTGCGATATCTGAGCCAGTTCCCCCAGTTCATCGTTTGTTTTGACGGAAATATCCGATTCAAGTATCCCGTTCCCCATATTTCTGGACAGCTGCACGATACTCCCGATCGGTGAAAGAGATTTTCGAATCAGGGAGAAAATGATTGCGGCAATTACCAGAATTCCAATGATTCCGAAGGTGCAGACACAAACCAGCAGGATAAAAATTTCGTTCAGCGCTTCCGCCTTTTGAACGACAAAAGAACAGGACCACCTGCTGTCAATGCCGTCCACCGTCAACGGGCGGCTTACCTTAAATACCGAGCCGTTGCTGTCTTCCAAATATTTTGAGCCTGTTTTTTTCTTGTCGGCCGTATCGATGACATAATTGGATTTTCCGGTAACGATGTAGCTGTAGGAAGTCTGATAGCTTCCCTTGTTATAACTTAAGCCGTTTATGGTATCCGTAAGGATGTCCGTATTGGAAACCCCGATAA
>JAEWUH010000172.1 GCA_023397245.1 Bacillota bacterium
AGCGTATTTTGAACAATATTGAGGTTCGTGAGGAAGATAATGCAGGAAGAACATAAGACATCCCTCGGAAAAGTCCTCTTTTCCGCTTTTACAATCGCGGCTACCGTCGGTATTCTAGCTTATTTTATGCTTACCGAGGAAGGCCTGAAAAACTTAAGACACGTCCTCTTCCATCTTCAGCCTGTCTGGCTGCTCTGGATTGCAGTGGGAGTTCTTGCGGGCTGGCTGCTGGAGGGCTATGTGCTGCACCTGTTCTGCAGGCATCTGAATCCGGAGTGGACGTACGGCCGGTCCTTTTACGTCGGGATGCTCGGGCTTTTCTACAGTGCGCTGGCTCCTTTCAATATGGGGGAGCCCATGGAGATTTACACCATGACCAAAATGGACATGGACGCGGGAAAGGCCACCTCGATCATCGCCGTAAAGTCGCTGGTACACCACGCGGTAACCTTTTTTTACTCCCTGTTCCTCATCTCGTTTGAACTGAATTATTTTCAGACCAAGGTAAGCAATTTTTCATTTATCACGGTTTTCGGCCTGATTACAAACAGTATTTTCATCATCGGCGTTCTGCTGTTCATGGTGAACGAAAAGCTAACGAATACCCTGCTGCACGGCGCGGTCGGGCTTTTGAACCGGCTCAGATTCAAAAAGCTTGCCGAAAAACTCTATAACAAAGCGCACGACCAGCTTATGGTATTCCACAACTGTTCCAAGGTCATCGGGAACTCCATTCCCCTGTATGTTACGGCGACCCTTCTTACGCTGGTGCAGATCACCATTGCCAGCCTGATTTCCTATTTTGTTTACCGCAGCTTCAACCTGCGCAGGGAATCCGTATTTATTATGGTCGCGGCGGATACCTTTGTCACTATGGTTGCTTCCTTTGTTCCGCTTCCCGGCTCCTCCGGCGGCGCGGAAGGCGGATTCTACCTGTTTTTCCGTGAATTCTTCGGGCCTTCCATTATTCCCGCCATCACGCTCTGGCGCATTTCCACCTATTACGTAAATATCGCGATCGGCGGAATCATCGTCCATTTCGGCGGAAAAAAATATAAAATGTAAAGCTGCCAAGCTGCGCAGGCAAAACCGTACGCCGATTTTGCGGCTGCACAGCTTTTTTGTGTGTCTGAAATAATATGTGAGGTATTGATAAATGCAGGGCTGGATCGTATCCGTTATGAATCAATTTGGCTATGTCGGAATTGCGTTATTAATTGCGATAGAGAATATTTTTCCGCCCATTCCGTCCGAAGTAATTTTGACCTTCGGCGGTTTTATGACCACCGTATCCACAATGAATGTCTGGGGCGTTATCCTGGCCGCCACCGTGGGCTCGGTTCTGGGCGCGGTCGTGCTGTACAGCGTGGGCAGATGGCTGAACCCCCGGCGTCTGGAGAGCTGGCTGGACGGAAGAATCGGGAAAATGCTGCACTTTAAAAAAGGGGACGTCTCGCGCGCGGGGAAATGGTTTGCCCGCCACGGCAAAGTCACCGTGTTCTTCTGCCGGTTTGTCCCGATCGTGCGCAGCCTGATATCCATTCCTGCGGGTATGGCGCGCATGAACCTCGGCGTTTTCCTGCTGCTTACCACGCTGGGAACCGCGATCTGGAACACGGTGCTGGTTTTTGCCGGTGCTTTTCTGGGGGAATCGTGGGAAGTTGCCGTCGGTTACATAAATACCTACACAAACGTTTTTGTCGCCGTCTGCGCGGCCGTGGTGATTGCTCTGGGCACATGGTACTACAAGAAAAGAATCTCACCCAAGGCATGACACTGAATAACGACATGGGAAATATTATCCACAGATAGCAGAGAGATTTTTCGCTGAAGACTCTTTGTGTCAAAGCAAAATTGATAAAGCATTTAGCTGCCCTCAGGCCGGGCGGACCCTTACTTTCGTTCCGGGACAAAAGTAAGCAAAGTCCCGGCAAGGGGGATTGGTAATTCCCGGCGGGAGGGCTCCATCCAATCCCCCTTGCATCCCCGGGGTATCCCCATTGAACTCGGTTATGTCACTTTTCTATAAGGTTTTCATTGGCGATTCACAGTAAACTCTCATATCCTCTGTCTCCTTTGCTAAAGGGAGATGTCATCCGCAGATGACAGAGAGATTATACCGTTAAAACAGAAGCCCTGCAGAGTTATCCGCTCTGCAGGGCTTTTGCCGTCTTATCAGATATTCTTAGATATAATGGATTTCCACGGCGCCGAACTGCACGTTTCCGGTGAGGGTCAGCATCGGTGCGTCGGGTGCCGGCGGAATGGGACGGTTGTCGTCTTCCACCGAGCCGAGACCCGCTTTCACGTTGCTCCTCACCTGCCAGGTTCTGGGGACAAACAGCTTGATTGCGCCAAAGCTGCAGTCAAGATAAATCTCAGCACCTTCCGGGCTGAGCTGCGCCTGGTCAAAATACACTTCCATCGCGCCAAAGGAGGCATAAAACTGCCCGTTCCGAATACAGGTGCCGTGAAGATATTTGCTGGACGCGCCAAAGGAAACCTTTGCGCAGGGATTGTTGTCGTCCACATTTTCAAAGGTCTGAGCGCAGCGGCCTTCCATATACGGCATATGGGGCGGGCGGTGTCCGAAAAGAATGCTGCAGCCGATGCTTGCAAGCAGGGCGGCAAGGAACAGATGCCACACCGAGATATCCACCAGATGGAGCGGTTCCTCGTAAACCCAGTAAAGCAAGGCGATTGAAACAAAAATGCCGAAATAATTCCGTTCGGCGGAGCTGTTGATCAAAATTCCCAGCAGCAGAACCGACGCCGCAATGGTAAAAAGTCCGAAATGCCCGAAAAATCCGATCTGCCCTGCGACCACAAAGACCGCCGCCAGTAAAAAGAACAAGCCCCAAAACCAGTTTTTATTTTTCATATGTGCTCCTTTCATTAATACGCTGCCGCAGCTCCTGATAGTAATACCGCGACACATATACCTGCTTATGGCTGTTATTGAACTGAATCAGGCTGGAAGAGGTGAGGTTGCGCGTGATGGAGTATATCTGCATGACGTTGACGATAGTCGACTTTGCCGCCCGCGCAAAAGAACGGGGAAGAACTTTTTCCAATTCATACAGGCGGTATTTTATGAGGTAGGAATCGTCAGCGGTATGGGCGTAGATGTGTTCGCCTTCGGTTTCAAAAAACAGAACGTCGTCCAGCGGAAAATAAAACTCCCGGTTCTGCTTGTAGAAGATGATTTTCGTGCCGGAAGAGGACTGCTCCATAATATACTGATGGATTCTCTGGATGGTGTCGTCCACGCGGCCGCAGCGGATCAGCACTTCGTCTTCTTCCAGGTTGTTTACGGTTTCTATGCGTATCTTCACCCTGTCATCCCCTCTTCTGTCAATATTATAGCGGGTTTAACGCAATATGAAAAGAGCGGATCGGTATCCGGTGCCGGAAACACGGCTGACCGGTAAAAAAACGCGGGTAAAATGCATTGATTTGTACCCCGCAGATACAAAAAGTATTCTGAGCTGCAAAAGGCGTGCAAATGAGAATAGCCCTCAAAAACAAAAAGCACGCCTTAAAACGGCTTTTTAAGCCGAATCAAAGCGCACGCTATTTTCTGCGGCTCCGGCCGCGTTTCTATGTAACTTGAAACACAGACAGCCCGGCGTATGCCGGGACTTTAAAAGCAAATGCTTACTGTTTGTTTTGCTTGGACTGCTGATTCAGCTTTTTGGCCTGCTGCAGATCATCCTGTTCCGGCGTTGTGCTGCCGGAAGAGAAAGAAGAGGAGGAAGAAGCAGATTTGGCATTCAGCTGCTGTGTTTCCATATTGGCAGTGCTGTCGGAGCCTGTGGAGTTCGTTGAGCTTGTGCCTTGTTTTGACTGCTGATTCAGTTTTTTCGCTTCCTGTGAACCGTTATCCATTTTTATAGTCTCCTTTTATATAAAATGAAGTCAAATGAATATCCGGCGCGGTTTGGAGCCGAATGAACATTCAACGATACTATTCTGTACCGATTTTTTTTATTTATTACAAGAAATTTTTTGAATTCTATGATTTGCAATCGTAAAATACGGCTGTCTTTGTACCTGAATTTAAAATTAATTTAAATGTTTTTCACCTAACCGTCACATACATTTTTTAAACTGTATTTATTCCATAAATAACCAGTGCAAATTGTTTCTAAGGGAGAATTTTAAATACTTCAGAAGGGGTTTTAGTATGAAAAAATTAATCAGCATACTGACCGTACTCGCAATGGCTGTCTCCGTAAGCTCCGCCGCCTTCGCCGCCTCCACGTCGGAAACCGTTTCCGTTTCACTGGACAAAATTGAAGACTTGATTCCGACTACAACAAGCAGCGACACGTTCTCCGCTCAACTGTTAAAGGCACAGCTGCAGTACCTTACCTGCTGCAGCGACGCCCTGACCACGAATTCCAACGCAAACAGCACACAGAGCACAACACAGTCCGAGGAGGACGCCCGGAAAAAATACGAGCTCGGCTATATTTCAAAGCAGGAATACGACGACGCGGTCAAGGCTACAACCGACCTTACCGCCTCGCAGGAATCCGCGGTGAGCCAGAGGGAAAAGGATATGCTGACGCTGCGGCATATGTTCGGGCTGGATGACGACGACAAAATGGTTCTGAAATCAGCCGACTATACCGATATCAATCTTACGAAAATATCCGGAATCAGCCTGAATAACAGCCTAAAGGAATGGAACCTGTACGATCTTTCCGGCTCGGACGCGACCGACACCGAAACAACGGGAAAGGTGGAAACCTTTAAATCGCTTTACAATGCCATGGAACTGGCCTACAGCACCTATCAGAACGACCTTTCAAAATACGAAAGCAAGCAGAAGGACTCGGCCCTGATAAAAGAAAAATATGATAAGGGCTATGCCACCAAAAAAGAGCTGGACGATATCACCCTTGAAACCGGTACTCTGAAAAATACGGCGGATAAGGACCGCAACAGCGCCTATGCTGCATACCTCAGGTTTGATTTTCTGCGCGAAAACGGCTATGACGGAACCACGGGCGGCTGATATTTGGCCGAATCAATCTTTTGAATAGGAGTATCCGATATGAAAGTTAATATTTTCAGCAAACTCAAAAACATGAAGAAAAGAAATTTCATCCTTCTTATCGTAGTTCTTGCGGTTGCCGTCACGGCCGGCGTGCTTCTTCTCAAGCCGAGCTCCGCAAAAGCCGCGACCACCAAAACGACCGTAACGGCCTTAAAGAAAACAAGCCTGCGGGATACGGTAAGTGTTTCCGGAACGGTGAAAAGCAAAACCTCCCGCAACGTCTACACCACCCTGAATTACCCGGTAAAGGAAATCAAGGTCAGCGTGGGCGACAAGGTAAAGGCCGGCGACGTGCTTGCAACACTGGACACCTCCACGCTGGATAAGGACATCCAGAGCGCCGAGTACAGCGCGGATTCCACCGAGAAAAGCAACCAGCTTTCGCTGCAAAAGGCAAAGGCTGATTACGACAACGCGCTCTATCAGTACAATAACAATCTGAACAGCGATCTGATCAACGCCAAAGCGTCACTCGCTTCCGCGGAGCAGGACCTGAAATCGGAGAAAAGCACCTACGAATACGATACGTATCTTTACGGCGCGGGGCAGCTTTCCAAGAAGGATCTCGACGCGGAGCAGATTAAACTGCAAAACGCCCAGAACACCTATGACAAGGCCTCCGCTTCCCTGAAAGCCACGCAGAGCAAAATCAAGCAGGATTTACAGGGTTATAAAATCACATATGAAACCACCCTTGCAAAAAGCCAGGATAAAAGCCAGCAGGTAACGCTGGAAAAGCAGAAACAGAATCTGACTAATTCCAGCATCACCGCGCCGGTTGACGGCACCGTTACGGCAGTCAACGCAAAGGTGGGCACCAACGCTTCCGGCACTCTGTTCCAGATTGACGACCTCGACAACCTGATTGTGGAAGCGGAAGTTAAGGAATACGACGTCGGCGACGTCACCGCGGGCAAAAAAGTGGAAGTGAAAACAGACGCCACCGGGGATAAGGCGATTGCCGGCACGGTTGCCAAGGTTGCGCCGGCGGCAACGGCGGACACGCAGGGCACCAGCAACGTTACGTTTACAACGGAGGTTTCCGTCACGGAGAAAAATGCAAGCATCAAAATCGGTATGAAAGCACGGCTTGTCATCATTGCGAGCGAGAAATCCGATATTTACACGGTTCCTTACGACGCCGTGCAGCAGGATACCGACGGCAGCTCCTACGTATATGAAGCGGTCAGGGGCAAAGACGGTTATACCGCAAAGAAACTGACGGTAAAAACCGGACTTTCCAACGACGTCAATATTGAGGTATCCGGCGACGGCATCAAGGACGGCGTAAAGATTGTAAGCAGCCCCGAAAATATCCGGGAAGGCTCAACGCTGAACCTGGGTGAAGCAGCCGCGGCCGGAAAATCCGGCAATACGCCCAGAGGCGGCGGCATAATGGGGATCATGAGATGAGCGGAAAAGTAATCGTTGATATGAAGCATATCATCAAGAACTTCTACGTCGGTACGCCGAACGAGCTTCATATCATCAAGGATATCAGCCTGCAGGTAAACGAGGGCGACTTCGTATCCATTGTGGGCGCCTCCGGTTCCGGCAAAAGCACGCTGATGAACATCATCGGCGTACTGGACCGGCCGACCGGCGGGGACTATATTCTGGACGGAATCCCGATTGCGCAGATGTCGGATAACGATATGTCGGATGTGCGGAACCGTAAAATCGGGTTTGTATTCCAGACCTATAACCTGATCCCGCGCAGCAGCGCGCTGAAAAATGTGGAGCTGCCCATGCTGTACGCCGGAATGGACAGCAGGATGCGCGTCAAGCGCGCCAAAGAGCTTTTGGAGCTTGTGGAGATGGGCGACCGGATGCACCATCTCCCCAACGAGCTCTCCGGCGGCCAGAAGCAGAGGGTCGCCATTGCGCGGGCGCTTGCCAACGACCCGGCCATGATTCTTGCCGACGAGCCGACCGGCGCGCTGGACACCTCCACCGGGCGCATGGTAATGGACCTTCTTCACCGGGTTCACAGCGAAGAAGGAAAAACGATCGTTCTGATCACCCACAACAGTGAACTTGCTTCGGAAACGCAGCGCATTGTCACCATCAAAGACGGCAGCATCATCGACGACCGTCCGGGAACCCCTCACTACACAATAAAGGCGGCGAGCGAATGTTCCTGAAAGAAAACTTCCTGCTTGCCATTGCAGGACTCAAATCCAATAAAATCCGCGCCCTCCTTACCATGCTCGGCATCATCATCGGCATCGGCTCGGTCATCGCGATCGTGTCCATCGGCGACGCGGTTACCGCCAGCGTATCCAATACCATGTCCTCCATGGGCGCAAGCAATATCAACGTGAACGTGGTAAAGCGCGAAAACGACGCCGGCGGGCGGCCCGGTCAGCAGGAAACCGTTGACGACGCCAACCTGATTTCCATGGAGCAGATCGACGCCTTTAAGGAGCGTTACGCGGATAAAATCGACGCAATCTCGCTTACCTGCTCGGGGGACAGCGGCAAGGTCAAGGACGGCGCCCGCTACGCCAACGTCAGCATTTCCGGCGTGAACGACGGGTACAAAACCATCAGCAGCGTCACTCTGACGAGCGGACGCTTTCTGAATTCCACCGACGTGGATCAGTCGCGGAAGGTGGCGGTCGTTTCCGACAAGCTGGTAAGCAATATTTTTAAGAACTCCGACCCGCTGGGGAAAGAAATCAATGTCTATACGGATGAATACGTGGACACCTATACGGTGATCGGCGTATATAAATACGAGAACGCCGGAGCGGGAATGACCACCTCCGAAGAGGACCTCACCACTTCCCTGTATGTTCCGGTGACCGTTGTGCTGCAGACTGCGGACAACCAGAATTTCCAGCGCTTTACCGTAAAGGGAAATTCCAGTGCGGACACGGCCACCTTTACAAAAACAGTGCAGACTTATTTTGAAAAGCTTTATAAAAACAACGAGGATTACACCGTAAGGGCTATGAACATGGAGAGCATGCTCTCCAGCATGACTTCCATGCTGAGCACCCTTTCCATTGCGGTTGCGGCTATCGCGGCCATCGCGCTGCTGGTGGGCGGAATCGGCGTTATGAACATCATGCTCGTTTCCGTAACCGAACGGACGAGAGAGATCGGAACGCGCAAAGCGCTTGGCGCCCGCAGCCGATATATTAAGGTGCAGTTTATCGTGGAATCCATTATCATCTGCGTTATCGGCGGGATCATCGGAGTGATCTTCGGGATTTCGCTGGCCGCCGTAGGGGTCAGGCTGCTCAACGCATCGCTGATCATTTCCTTCCCCACCATCCTGCTGAGCGTGGGATTCTCGATGTTCATCGGCGTATTTTTCGGCTACTACCCCGCGAACAAAGCGGCAAAGCTCGACCCGATCGAAGCCCTGCGGTACGAATAATTAAGAATAGACAAAAGGCGGCTGCCCGGGTCATTTCCGGACAGCCGCCTTGCGTTTATATTTCCTCGCTTTGATTTACAAACCCTTTCAATACGGTCATAAACAGAATTTTAATATCCAGCAGGAACGTCCAGTTCTCAATGTAGTAAATATCACATTTAATCCGTTCCTCGATGGAGGTGTCGCCCCGCCAGCCGTTTACCTGCGCCCAGCCGGTAATCCCGGGCCGAACAAGATGCTTCAGCATATAAAGCGGAATTTCTTCCTTAAACTTGTCCACAAAGAAGGGACGCTCCGGGCGGGGCCCGACCAGGCTCATATCGCCTTTCAGCACGTTGACCAGCTGGGGGAGCTCATCGATGCTGCATTTGCGGATGAAAGAACCGAATTTTGTGCGCCGGTCGTCATTTTTGGTTCCCCATGTCGTCATATCGGAGCTTCCGTCGTCGACTTTCATGGAGCGAAATTTATACATTTGAAACGGCTTCTTGTTCCTGCCGATACGTTCCTGTTTGTAAATGACCGGCCCCGGCGACGTAAGCTTTACCCCGATCGCGGTAACCAGCAAAAAGGGGGAAAACAGAATCAGCGCAATCAGCGATACCGCCATATCAAAAAGGCGCTTGCAAAAGCTGTTCAGCATATTGTCAAGCGGCACCTTCCGTATATTGATGAGCGGCATTCCTTCCACTTCATCAATATAGGGCTTTGTCGGCAAATACTTTGTATAGAACGGGAGCAAATTGGATTTTACTCCTGCCTTTTCGCATTCCTCAATGATATTGCCCAATTCCGAGAAGTCACCGTAATCCAGCGATATGATGACCTCGTCAATTCCCTTTTCATCGAGCAGCGAAGGAAGGGTGCCGAATCCGCCGGCATAGGATATCTTTCTGCCCGCGGTATGTACCTTGCTGTGGCTGAGATATCCCACAAAATCATAGCCGAGGCTGCGGTTGGACATGACTCTGTCATAAAATTCAGCTGAAACGTCATTCCAGCCTACCAGCAGAAGATGCTTTAAATTATATCCTTTTGCCCTCATTTTCCGCAGCAGCTTCCGCAGCGCAAAGCGGCTTAAGGATGAAAAAGCTGAATTAATGACAGCGAAGAGAAGAATCACCATTCTGGAAATGTGGACTTCTTTCAGAAAAAACACCAGAACAAAGACGAATACAGCACCAAAAAAATTAGACTGGAAAACTTTTCCCGCCTCTGCGATAAACGATTTATGGCGGAAGGAGTCGTGCAGATCAAGGTAATGGTAAAAAACGAAATAAGCCGGAACGATATACACCATGAGCTGTAAATAGTAATTTAATCCGATATAGAAGGTTCCCTGATAATTTTCAAAATGGAGAACAAAAGCAATCACCATGGACAAAACACAAAGGGCTGCGTCTAAAATTGCAAGAATGGCGTTGAATATTCTCTGATTTTCTTTTATCATATTGTTTCCTCAAATTAGTCATTTTTTTACTACTATATTGTATCGGATTTTGTAAGAAGTTACAAGCACAATTTCGTATAATTCCCGCAGGAATATTTATAAGTGGTTGTAAGTTTTTCCCTTCAATGCTATAATTAGTAAGTTAATATGATTTCATAATAGAAAGCTGGTTTTCGATGTTAGCATACAACCTGTTATTATTGCTGATTTTAGCTCTTGGTATTTGTCTCTGTGAAATTAAAAAGAGCAAACTGAATAACGCTGTTTACCTCTTCATTGTATCTGTAACCATGATCGTGATGTCGTATCTCCGCGCCGGTACGGTCGGAATCGATTACAAGCAGTACGCCGACTATTTCACGATGGTGCGCAACGGCGGCTGGTCATACTTAATCAGTGACGCAAACGGGTACCGCATTGAGCCCGGATACAGCCTTTTTAATTATGTGATTTCTCTTTTCACCGGCGACGTACATATCTATATGCTGTTTGTTGCGATCGTTACAATCAGCTTAACGGCGTTTCTTCTGTACAAATACTGCCCTATTCCGTGGATCGGCATGTTTGTATTCGTCAGCTTCGGTTTCTTCGGGAATTCCCTCAGCTTTATCCGCCAGTCCATCGCCATAGCGATTTATCTTTTTGCCGTGCATTACTTGAAGGAAAAGAAGCTGGTTCCTTACATCATTATTGTTCTGCTTGCGGCAAGCTTCCACAAGGCTACCCTTATCATGATACCGGTGTATTTTATCGCCAACATAAAGGTCAGCTGGAAGTCCCTGGCGGTCTATACCGGCCTTACCGCGCTGATTATGGGCCTTTCCTGGCCGCTGTTCAATCTCATCACCAAATATGTTTATCAGTATTACGCTACCCAGGAAGGCATTTACTACATGAACGGGCGCGACTGGCAAACCGCCGCGGTTCCCGTAATTACAACCGTCACCATCCTGATTGTGAAAGATTTTATTTTGAAGCGCGACCCCAAAAATGCGGTGCTGATTAACTTTTCCGTTTATTCCGGGCTGCTCTACATTATGACCTGCCAGCACTTCCTGTTCCAGCGTTTCGGTATCATGTTCTTTACCTCGGCGATCCTGCTGATTCCGGAGCTGCTCGCCAGCGTCGGCGTGGAAAGTGTGCAGGCCGATGCCGCGGATACCGCGGATAGTGCAAAGGCCTACAAATCAAAGGAGCAAAAGAAAAAGGCGCTTCAGGAGCGCCGCCAGACCCAAAGCCAGATCAATATGCACAAATACATCTACTACTATACGGCCGCGGCAGTCGTGTTCGTCGGGTTCATCTACCTTGAATGGATTCTGATTCAAAACCGCATCAATCTGATTCCTTATGTGACATTCTTATCACAGAAATAAACAGGCAAACCGCAGCAGCTTAACCCGGCCGTGGCCTTCTTTCAAAAGGAGGCTTTGGCCGGGTTCTTTTTTACACGGACAAAAAAATGCCGCCCTCCAAACCAGGGCGGCAAGTGCATGAAAACAATAGATTGGGAGTGTATTGTTTCAACGCGTTATTATTTTAACACAGCAGATTATATCTTAACAATAGGAAAAGAAAAAATTGTCGTTTTTCTTACGCTTAAAATCACCCCCGAAAATCGATGCAAATTGAAAAAGGCAAGCTCCGGCTGCGGTGCACGCCATAGAAAAATCCCCTTGTGTTCCGGTCATTACAGACTGTAATACAAGGGGACCGGCTGCATAGTTGGCACAGCCCGAAGGGTGGTATGAAAAAGAGTATATATAAATCCTCCTGCGAGGAGCTTGTTGTTCTGCGCCGGCCTGCGCAGTCATCGGTTTGCATCAGGTCGGCATGGCTTTATTGAACAAAAATCAGTTTAGCCGTTCTATGTGATAGTTACATGACAAAAGGATGAATTTACCAAGAAATATTTGATTACCTCCTTTCCTTGCCGCTCAAATCGGTTCGTTTATGGTGCATTATCAGCATACTTGCCCGGTGTTTCAAAAAAATTATGATAAGGTAAAGTTTTCATGAACAAAAAGCAGGCCGTGCAAAGTCACGCAGCCCGGGCGGGCACAGGTTTTGGACTTAGCAAATTAATTTATCATCACCCGCAGGAGTCGTTATATTTATCGAATAGTCGGGAACTATAATCGCAAAGTATAAGAAAGAGGATCAAATTAAAAAGTCCTTCTTCGCTTTTAAAAAATTCCTTAAGAGGTACTCGCATGAAAAAAAGATCAGTTTTAATATTCTCTTTATGTCTCATTATATTCTTATTTTCCGGGTGCCGTAAACAAAGCTCGGCATCCGGTGCCGTCAGTGGAGCTTCGAGCAAAGTAGAACTAAACAGTGAGGCGGAGGCTGTTTCAAGGTTAGAATCCGATGGCCGACTGCCTCAAAACCCGGCTTCCGGCACTGCGAACGCCATACCGAGAATCTCATAGCCTCGGTATAAAATATGAATCACTCGGCGATAAAAATCTTCTGCCGGCAAAATGGCCCGCATTCCGCGATCTCTCATCGGCCAGGGGCAAAATGGATTTTTTCGCTTTTCTCTTTGCCTGCGCGTGGGGTTCCCATCCCGCTTGCAAAACAAAAAGAGCATCCTTTCGGACGCTCTTTTTGTTTTGGTGAACCATCGGGGATTCGAACCCCGGACACCTTGATTAAAAGTCAAGATAAAATCCAGCAATCATGCCAATCTTTGGGTTTAGTACGACACTTTTACGACATTAATTGGCAATTAATAAAATCTTACTGTAAATCATTTTTTTCAGTTTTAACTACCTTCACCTTTTCCTCCAACAAACCAATATCAGCTTCCTGATGATTACCCGGACATTATGACAGTGCGGGAAGCTATGGAGGCTCTGGGGGTTTCCCGGAGCACGATGTACCTGCTGATTGAAAACCATAAAATTCCTGCGTTCCGGCTGGGGCAGAAGCTCTGGAGGGTTCGGAAGGATGATTTGCTGAAATATTTCTCATTAGATAAATAATCAACAAAAGGAGGGACTGCCACGAGGCGAGAACCCCGGTGCAGCCCGGAGAGCCAAACCAATTTCTCAAGCTGTGCTCCGGTAACCACACCAAATCATCGTGCGGATTGTAATTTTCATGTCTATTGAGATGTCAACTGTTAAAATGTCCGCTCAAATTCATATGTTTTAAGAGCTTTATATTTTGTTTCACAACTACATTTTAAAAGAAAAGCCGGAACTCCCATTCCCCTTTGGTCTGGTTGTTCCGACTTTCTTTCGGGCTGTTTTGATTATTAACTTAGGACGTGCTTATTTCAGGAAATCAGAGACGTTGTCCTTGGTCACAAGGGCACTGTCAATCTTCATGCTCTTGGCATCTTTGCCATTCAGAAGATCAGCGGTCATCTTGATGGCCTCGTCGGCATATTTTTTTGAGTCCTGCTTGACGGTCGCGCACAAGCTGCCACTCTTGACAGCCTCAAGACCGGCCTGAGTGCCGTCAATGGCGTACACCTTGATCTGATCTTTTTTGTTGGCAAGACCAATCGCTTCCAGCGCGCCGAGCGCCATATCATCGTTGGCGGCAAGAATGACTTTCAGATTCGGATGCGCAACCAGCATATTCTGTGTGGTGGTCATTGCCTTATCTTTCTGCCAGTCACAAACCTCGGTTGCAACGATCTTGGCACTGCTGACCTTTCCGACTGCTTCCTTGAAGGCAGCAACGCGATTATCGGAGTGGAAGTTGCCTACAGGACCGCTGAGAATAGCAACCTCGGCGTTGTCGCAACTGCCCTGCTTAATCGCATAATCGGCAACGACTTGGCCTTGCTGATGCGGGTTGGCATCGATATACCAGCTGGCGCCGTTATCCTCGATATGTCCGGTGGTGACAATCACTTTCACACCTTTGTCCAGCGCAGCCTTGACAACCTGAACTGGGGCCTCGGCATCGACCTGTTGGAAAACAATTGCATTGTAGCCGGAGGCGGTACATGTTTCGATCTGGCTGATCTGAGTGGCCGAGGTGTTCTGAGAGTCGAAATAATCCACGGTGAAGAGATCCGCATACTGCTTTGCAGCGCTGGTAAAATAATCCTTGACTGAAAGGCAGAAAGTATCCGAATAACTCTTACAGATAAAGGCGACTTTGTACTTGCCGCTGGCGGTGCTCTGCGCTGCCGAACTGGCAACAGCGGAACTGGCGGACTGCGCATCGGATTGTGCAGTGGAAGAGGTCGTGCTGGTGCTGCTTGGATTGCTGGTGCCGCACGCGGCCATAACCAGTATCATTGCAGCAGAAAGAATAGCTGCCAAAGTTTTTTTGCCTGTTTTTTTCATTTTTTCTCCTCCTGTTTATAACTGCTTTTGAGGGACAGATCGAACCAGACTCCATCCCTTGTCCTTATTAAAATAGGATTGCAACGGAATTATATTTCCGCGGTTCGCCCTACAAAAGCCTAATTAGTTCTTCTTGCCCTTGGTCAGCAGGTCGAGAATAACAGCAATGACAATGATGGCGCCGGTAAAAATCATCTGATAATAGGACTGAACCGACTTAAGTTGCAGGATATTGGTGATGATGCCCATAATGACGGAACCCACAATTGTGCCCGAGATACCGCCGATGCCGCCCATCAGACTGGTGCCCCCGATAATAGCAGCCGTGATGGCGGTAAACTCAAGACCGACAGCCTCGGCCGGCTGTCCTGAGTTGAGGCGCGTCATAAACAGTGCACCGGCTATGCCAATGAAAATTCCGTGAATCAAAAATATCAGGATCAGTGTTTTTTTGATGCTGATGCCGGATGCGGTCGCTGCCTCCGGGTTGCCGCCAACAGCATAGATATGCCGGCCCAACCGGGTGCGCTTGAGGATGAACCATGCTACCGCAATGCAGCCGATCATGATCAGACAGGAGTAGGGAATGATATTAGCAATCCTGCCCTGACCCAGTTTAACGATACCGCCAATATTGTAAATCGGTACCCCGTTGGTATATATGTAGCAGGCACCGCGGCCGGCATTCATCATTGCCAGTGTGACGATAAACGCCGGCGCATTGAATTTAGCCACGATGGCTCCGGACATCATATTGACCGCTATGCCGAGCAGTACGGCGATTCCGACTGCAAAGATACCAGCAAGAACGGAATTGAGACCGGAACCCGCCATCTGCTTGAACATTCCAACGCAAACGCAGCCGGTCAGGGCGACGATCGAGCCGCCAGAAAGGTCGGTCTGTCCGGCAATAATCAGCATAGTCATACCGCAGGAAACGATGGTAACAACCGCAATCTGCGAGAGCAGATTAATGATGTTATCTTTGGAGAGAAAGACCGGCGACAGACAGGAACAGATAATGATCAGGCCGATTAAAATTACTAGGATGCCATATTTGTTATAGAATTTTATTAGTTTGTCTTTGCTGAAAAGTGTCTTCATTGTTTTCCTCCCACTGCCAAGCTCATTATTGCGTTCGGGTTTGCCTCCGCTCTAGTCAGTTCGCCCGCAATCGTCCCTTTTCTAATGACTAAGATCCGATCGCTCATGCCGAGCAGCTCTTCCATATCCGAATTGATCATAATGATCGCAAGGCCTGCATCCGTAAAGGTATTCATCATTTTATAAATTTCGTATTTGGTCTTAACGTCAATGCCGCGAGTAGGTTCGTCCATGATCAGCACCTTTGGCCCCAGCGACATCCACTTTGCCAGTACAACTTTTTGCTGATTGCCGCCGGAAAGGGTCCATGTCCCGGTGGCCTCCGATGGGGCTTTAATCGAAAATTGGCGCATCATGTCAAGAACAAGTGATTTTTCTTTTTTCATTGGGATTACCTGACGGCCAAAGCTGTACCTCAGCGCCACAAGACTGATATTTTCCTCGATATCCCGCTGCAGAATCAGGCCGTCGCGGTGTCGATCCTCCGAGACCATGGCAATACCGTTACGGATCGAATCGTTGATGCTCTTGATGTCCAATTTTTCGCCGTCAAGGAAGACGTCGCCGCTGTCTTTTGTGTCAAGACCGATCATCGCTCGGGCAATCTCGGTTCTCCCCGCGCCGACCAAGCCCGACATCCCGAGAATTTCGCCTTTGCACACATGAAAGGAAATGTTGTCAAAAACACCCTTCCGGCTGAGCCCCTTTACCTCCAGCAGCACCTTTCCGGGCTGTGAGGTCCTAGGCGGATAGACCTCCTTCATCTCTCGGCCGACCATCTTTTCAATTAGCGAGGCCCGGGTAAATTCTTCCGCCTTGCCGGTGATGATGTGTTTGCCGTCGCGGAAGATCGAAATATAATCGGCAATGTTAAAGATTTCCTCTAATTTGTGTGAAATAAATATTATCGTGATGCCTTCCTGTTTCAGTTCAAAGATCTTTTTGAATAGGAACTGAGTCTCATGTTCCGTCAGAGAGGAGGTAGGCTCGTCCATAAGGATGACACGCGAGTTACAGGAAATCGATTTAACGATCTCGATCATTTGCGCATCGGCAATGGAGAGTTCGCGCATCCGTTTCGTGAGATCGAATTCCAAGCCCTGTTGTTTCAGAAAAGCCCGCGCACTGGCCATCATGCCTTTGTCATCAACATCCACCCGGCTTTTACCGACCATCTCGCGGCCGAGATAGAGATTTTGCACAACGGTCATCTCAGGGACAACATTAAGCTCCTGATAGATCATGGCGATTCCCTCCAGTCGCGCTTGTGCGCTGCTCTTGGGGTGCCAGCTGCGGCCCTCAAAAAGGATATCACCCGAGTCAATGCGGTATAAACCGTTAAGGACCTTCATCAGTGTTGATTTTCCGGCTCCGTTTTCACCGACGATGCAGTGGATTGATCCCTTTCGAACGGAAAAAGAAATATCGTCCAATGCTTTTACGCCGGGGAATGATTTGCATACATGCTTGAATTCAAGAATCGCATCATTCTGTTTTGTGTCCATCTGTACCTCCTACTCCCAGTATCTGTTCTGCCGTCAGGAGCAGCGTCCCGATCAAAACTACCGACTCGCCGAGAACGCTGTTGGTGATTCGATATCTACCCTCCGAGTTCTTATATACATATTTTTCGGTGTATTTCCTCAGCCGGCTAATCAGCGGCTCGCCGATCAGAGAAACGCCGCCGCCGATGGCAATTACGTCAGCGCTGAAAAAACAAAGCGCATTGCTCAGGGCAATTGAAAAAAGTTCCGCAGTCTCATCAAGAACACGCAGTGAATAGGGATCTTCCTGCCTAACTGCCTCCCCCCACATGATGCTGTCGATCTTTTCTTTCTCCCCACCCGAGAGTTTCCAAAGTAGGGAGTCCTCGGGGATATCGTCATTTTTGATTCGCCGCTCAATCCCCCAGCCGGAGCAAAAGTATTCCGTCTGATGCTGGTAGTTTGACACGGCCGGATCGCCGCCAAAGGGATTGAAAATGTAGCTGTGGCCGATTTCCGCGGCCCCATAGCCCTGGCCGTTAAAAAGCTGGCTGTCCGCCACCAAACCGCCGCCGATGCCGCTGCCGAGATTAGTGTAAAAAAATATCTTGGCACCGCGGCCCGCGCCGAGTTTATATTCGCCCCATGTTGCAGCTCTGCTATCATTGAAGATAAAGGCGGGCACGCCCAGTCGCTTTTCTATCTCGCGACCCAGCGGGCAGCCATCCCAGCCGTTGATCTGGGAAGAAAAGATCACCGTACCCTTTCGGGTATCCACCGGGCCGCCAAAGCCCACGCCGGCACCGACGATTTTTCCCCCGAACGCTTTTGCCTCGGTCTGTATCAGCGG
>JAEWUH010000184.1 GCA_023397245.1 Bacillota bacterium
TGCATGCACTGTATATTTTTGAGTCTGCATGGAGCACCGGCGGGTTCGCCCCGATGACTCAGAACATTATGTACTACCACAGCCTTTCCTATGAAACAATCAGTATCATCCTCTTTGTTTTAGGTTCGCTGAACTTTGGACTGCACTATGCAATCTGGAGGGGAAACCGCAGGGAGCTGGTGAAAAACATAGAAACACAAAGCTTTTTCACGACTTCAATTATCGCATGCATGTTTGCGGTATATGGTTTGTCAAAATCTCATGTATACTCGAACCTTGTTTCAGAATTCCGCAGGGTTGTATTCAACGTGCTTTCCGCGCATACCACTACGGGCTTCGGCAGTGTCTATGCACGGCAGTTTGCACTGGAATGGGGTGATTTCGGAATCCTGATTATGGTGGTCGTTATGCTGATCGGCGGTTCTGCATGCTCAACAGCCGGCGGATTTAAAGGCCTTCGTGTTGGTATCGTATTCAAAGGCCTGATAATGGAAATAAAAAGGCTTATTAGTTCCGAAAGAAGCCAGAAAGTATATAAATTCCATTACATTAAAGACTGCATCCTTGACGACGGTATTGTAAAATCTTCCTCACTGATCATCATTTGTTATATGGTACTGTTCGGAATCGGAACCCTACTGGGTACTTTGTACGGTTATCCGTTATCTCAGGCGGCGTTCGAATCCGCATCCGTAACCGGGAACGTCGGCCTTTCCATTGGCGTTACAATGCCGGCAATGCCGGTGATTATGAAAATTTATTATATTCTTGCAATGTATATGGGAAGGCTGGAATTCTTATCTGTTTTTGCTCTGATCGCTTACATAGCCGGAGGAATAAAAAGACAATGCGTAAAATTTTTAAAACATGCTGCCTGATTCTGATTTTTATCCTGACGTTTTCTATAGGTGTATATGCAGCGGACCGTAAGGAAATCAACATGCTTATTGAGCAGGCAGGCCAACTGGACGGACAGAAAGTTACAGTGCAGGGTGAAGCAATCGGGGAATCCATGAATCGCGGAGATTATACATGGATTAATATCAATGACGGGACAAATGCAATCGGTATTTGGATGAAAACCGCAGACGCCAGTAAAATCAGCCATTTCGGCGATTATAAAACCAAGGGAGACATTGTAAAAATTCAGGGAGTGTTTCACCGGGCCTGTGCGGATCATGGCGGTGAGGCGGATATTCACAGTATTACAGTGGCTGTCTCAGAAAAAGGTTATTCCACACCGGCTCAGGTTCCTTACAGTAAAATCATTGCCGCCATCCTGTTTGGCGCAGCCGCCTTAGTAATGACTGTATTCTTTCGAAAAATTTTAAACCGTTCCAACTCGGAAATATAGTGTTAACCAATAGAAAAAGCCCCATGCGGTCACTGTTCAGTGATTTTTGCATGGGGCTGCATATTTATATCGCAATTTTACTCTGTTTATTTCCGAGCCTTTTTCCCGGTAAGCAGATTAAGAGTTGACTCCGCCGCTTCGGAAGTGGAAATCACAACTGCTTTGTCAAACAGTTTCAGCTCCGTATTTCCCTGCGGAATGATGGTTTCCTTTCCACGGATAATACTCCCGATTATGCTTTGAGGGGGCAGACCGATTTCCCACAGCTTGCATCCCAGCACAGGAGATTTGTCATCAATATCTGCTTCAAAAATAATAACTCTTCCGTTTTCAATGCGAATATACTGGCTGATATTATGAGCCAGAGTTTCCTGCTCAATCATATCGGAAAGAAACTCTGTTGTGCAAACGCATCGGTCAACGCCCAATTCACGAAAGACTTTTGTATTTTGGGGATCGGAAACAAAAGCGATCGTTTTAGGAACATGAAACTGTTTCTTCGCTATTTCGCAGATCAGTAAATTTGAGGCATCTTTATATTTCAGAGCAGCTACAATATCTGCATGCTGGGTGTTTGCGGTTTGAAGGACTGCTTGATCCGTACCGTCCCCGCAGACCGCTGTTATTTCATATTCATCAGCCAGCGAAGAACAAAAGTCAGGGTTCTCATTAATCACTGTAACGTTATAATTTCTTAACTTCAGCAATTTGGTTAGTTGTCTGACGTTATGGCATTCGCCAACCAGAAGAATATTCATACCGATTCCCCTCTTTGCTTATCGTATAAGGCTTTTTCCGCCTTATGAATAAATAACTGCGCAGGACAAATTGCTGTGATATTTAACGAATCGCAAACAGCCGTTATACCGTGGTCATTTAACTTTGTTATTACATTCTGAACGTTATAATGAACCTTGGCTGTTTGTGAAATAAGTATATTTATATCATCATCATTGGTTGAAGCAATAAGGATATCCGCGTTTTGAATTCCGGCTGATTCTAGCGCTTCTATCTCCGCACCATCACCGACTATGGTAAATCCGCGGTAGGAAGCCGGCAGTTTGTGAAAAGCCTCTTCATGTAAGTCAATAACAGTTACATTGAACTCTCTGCCGAAAGCATCTGCAGCAAGGGATGAACCGATCGTCCCGCAGCCTACAATGATCAGATTATGTGACTTATTAAAAAATTTCATAGATATCCCCCCTTCTACTAAATCATATCATGGTAAGCATAATAACAGTGTAAAGAACTCATTGGAGACATAAAGATTGCATAAATGTGCTCAGATTTGAGATATGATTCCCGTTACGGAAATGGCGGATACCGCTATGAGCAGAAGGAAAAATTCATTATTAGCTGTTTTTCGGTTCTGGCATGATGAACAATGTCAGCGCGTTTTTAAGATGCTTGACTCAATTACAAATAGTGAAATAAGTTCATTTTTCTTTGTTTAATTATTACTTTTTGTTCTTCTGGTACTATTATAGTAAACGAAAAGTGTTGTCACTATATGAATTTTTTACTCTCGGAAGATGAATTCATTCATAAATTATTTAATTATAAATTGCTGATATAATAAAGGGAAATATCACTAAGGAACGTGAGCGAAATTCGCATTATGTTCTCTACAGAAAAAATTAGCTCTAACTTGACAAAGATGTAAATTGTTTACCAAGATAAATCAAAGCCACCAGTTCACAATTGGTGGCTTTGATTATTTTACTGAATTTTTCGATGCTTTATAACATACGTCCTAGTTGGAACGTGCTTCTATATTCCCCGCCAAGGATATGTTGCTGTGCAAAGCCTTCCTGTGCTGAATCAGATGATATGATTCTAACTACTAGGCATTGAGCCAAGCGCGAATATTAAACATAACCCTTTTATCATAAGGAAGGGCGGGCACTGTTACGGTACTCGTTTGGCGAGACAGAAAGATAATGTTTAAAGATTGTGCAGTAGTAGCTTTGATTGCAAAAATGATAAAAACTTGCGATATCTGCCATTTCATAATCCGTGTAGGCGACAAAATAGGTGGATTCTTCAATACGCCGACGGGCGATAAAATCTGTGAGGGGGCAGCCGACCTCTTTCTTGAAAATACTGCTCAGGTAATTAGGGTGAACATACGCATGATTAGCGATGTCTGCCAGACTCAATTTTTGGGTCAGATTGTTGTTCACGTATTGCAATGTGTTAAATACCGGACGGGAATATTTATCCGAAGTTTTTTCCTTTGTTAACTTGATAAATTCCTTTAGCATTTCTTTCTCATAGTTTCTAACTTCTGCAATGCTGTTCATTTTTTCAATCTGTTGAATGAATGTGTCGCTGTAGGTGAATGCGATGTCCGGAAAAACTCCGGTTTCGATTACTGCGCGGGTAAAAAAACTGCATGAACAGATAATTGAATCTTTGAGCGAACGAAGGGGGTCTTTTGCCAAAACAGCACGGTTTAATAAGTTAATTTCATTGAGTGTATCAAGTGCACCGTCCATGTCACAGATTTTGATTTGATTGACAATCTTTTTTTCAAGAAAAAACGGTGGATGCGTAAACATTTTCTCTCTGTTTTTGTATGTATTTTGAAAGTAGTCTTGAATAAAACCAATCTCTTGACCAACGGGGTGGGAATCCGGAAGAGCATTGATGTTTTTGGCACCAAACAGGGATGAGAGCAGCTTTCCGCAGTAGTAATAGGTCTGCGGGCTGATTTCTTTGATGTTCTGATAATGGGCATCAAGCTTTGGTTTCAACTTAATTGAGATTTTTTTATTTTGAATCATGTTTACAATAATGCCGCTGTGAACCGGCTCAGTTAAAAAGGGTCCCGCTGCCACAACATAGGTATCATCAAATACATAAACCACAAAAAGCTCTCCGTATTCGCTGGAGAGGTACTGCACGGTATTGTATTCATTCGGACTGTATTTGACATGAAGGGTCGGCTTCCCTGTAAGGAGCTGTTCAACTGTAACAAGGCCTTCGGGAAGGGACTGCTCTATGCTGCTGTTTTTCAGTACGCTAATAGGAAACTGCGTCGCATAATAAAAAGTTTTCATCGCTTCAAATAACTCAAACTGGATCATTATCTACACCTAATCAAATTATTTTTTATATAATATTTTTTATGTTATGAAAATAATAACATAAATCTTAATATTTTAAAATACTAAATTCTATTTTAAGTATATTATAAAATTGTTCTCAAGGGGAGGACAAAAATTAGATCAGGAGGATGATTATATGAAAAAAGCATTAGCAGCATTATTGGCGCTTACCATGGTGGCGGGTATGACCGCCTGCGGAAGCCAGACTGCAAATTCTCCAAAGACGGCCGGTGCGGAAAGTCAGGCTGCCAGTTCCTCAGTGACAGCCAGTGCGGAAAGTCAGGCTGCCGAATCCAAAACCGAAGCCGCCGGTGACCAGACCGTAACATTGAAATTTGGCGCGCAGGCAGATTCCACCCCTGCTACAAAGGCAGTTGTGGATGCTTTTAATGCATCACAGAAGAAATATAAGATAGAGTGGGATCAGATGACAAATGATTCCGCACAAATGCACGACCAGCTTTTGACTTCTCTTTCATCCGGATCTTCTGATTATGATGTAATTTCGCTGGATGTCGTATGGGCCGGCGAGTTTGCGGCTGCCGGATATATTGCACCGCTGGATGTAAAGATGAGTGAAGCGAGCTATAAGAAAACGGACTTCAACAAGGGCTCCATGAGTTCCGGAAACTATCAGGGCAAGCAGTATACTCTGCCGTTTTTCCCCGATGTAGCAATGCTGTATTACCGTTCCGATATTGTCTCTAAGGAAGACGGCGCCAAGCTTGTTTCGGGAAGCTATACATATGATGATCTTTATAAAATGGCTGAAAAATACAAGGGTCAAAAGGGCGCAGCCGACGGCTTTGCGTTCCAAGCCAAGCAGTACGAGGGTCTAACCTGCAATGCAAATGAATTTACCGCGAATTTCACGGACATTAAGGGCGGACTGGAAGTTATGAAAAAGTTCATTTCATCCAAGGTTGTTCCAAGCGATGTGCTTAATTATAACGAAGGCTCTACCGATGCAAGCTTCAAAAATGGCAAGAGCGTGTTCTCCCGCAACTGGCCCTATCAGTACGGTTTGATCAAGGCCGGCGATGTGGCTGTGAAAACCAGTCAAGTAGGGATTGCACCGCTCCCCAAGGGCGGCTGCGTAGGCGGTTGGCTGCTTGGCATCAACAGTAAATCCAAAAATCCGGATGGTGCATGGGAATTCATCAAATATCTTGCCGGGCCGGACGGTCAGAAAATTATGTCAACAAAAGGTTCTTACCTTCCTGGCTATAACGCTCTGTTAAAGGATGAAGAAGTAATCAAAACGAATCCGCTGCTTACCATGGAAGGCTTTCAGAAGGCATTGAGCACCACAATCGCAAGGCCGGTTTCCTCGCAGTATTCCAAGGCAAGTGATACCATTCAGATTAACATTCATAAATACCTATCCGGCAGTCAAGACATTGACGTTACGGAAGGCGCCGTGCAGGGCGCATTGAAATAAGTTTGAGAGGCAGACGTGCACCAAGCTGATGCACGTCTCTTTTCGTACGGCAGTAAGTCTCTGAATTCGTGAGATTGTGAGGGCTACTATGAAAAGAAAGATGACATTAAAGCAATTTCTGTTTATTCTTCCGCTGCTGGTCATCATTGCTATATTCTCAATTTGGCCGATTCTGACCTCGTTCTCCTATACATTCTTTGATTATCAGCTCAACAATATACAAAAGGCGAAGCTGAGCTTTGACGGCAGTTATTCTGCAGATAATTTTAAAGAGAACAGCGAGTATGTAAAAATATTCTTAAATGATGATGCGGATGTGGCTGCAAAAGACCCGGCCGCTGCAAAAGATTTTGCCACGGCGATTTCAAATGCAGACGCATATGAAAAACAATTCTCTGTTCTGAAAAGCGGAAAAATCACCGCGCAGCAAAGTAGGGAGTTTACTGATGCAACAGCCAAATCGAAAGTGGAGATTACCGCACTTTATAAAAATCACCCCAATCCGGATTACGCCAACAAGGAGTCCCTGCCTAAAATTTTTGAAGAAATTAATAAGTCGATTTCTCCTTCTAATTTCATAGGGCTGCAGGGCTACATGAAAATTTTTACGGATAACAGACTGTTTTCCGCATTGGGCCACACGATATACTTTACGCTTATTTCTGTAATGATTGAGTTTATTCTTGGGCTGGGTCTTGCGCTCATCATGAATCGGGCGGTTCGGGGAATCGGGCTGATTCGTGCCAACGCGCTGATTCCGTGGGCCATCCCCACCGCGGTTTCCGCCCTTATTTGGAGTTACCTGTATGACGGATCCAATGGGATTATATCGCATATTTTTGCCGACATGGAGCTCATTTCCTCGCCAGAGTCCATGATGCTGACAGGCCCGGGCGCGATGTCAGCCGCTATACTGACAGACGTTTGGAAAACAACGCCGTACATGGCGTTACTGCTGCTGGCGGGTTTGCAGGTGATTGACAGGGGCTTGTATGAAAGCAGTTCGATTGACGGTGCCGGCAAAGTACAAACTTTTTTCAGAATTACGCTTCCGCTGTTAAAGCCGTCCATCCTAGTGGCGGTACTGTTCCGTACACTGGATGCCTTCCGTGTATATGATCTGATCGCTGTGCTGACCGGAGGCGGCCCAGGCGGATCCACTGAGACCCTTTCTATTTACGCTTACAAGACAATGTTCTCCCAAACAAATTTCGGTTATGGGTCCGTTATTGTTATGTTTATGTTCCTCTGTGTTCTGATCATCGCAGCTCTTTTTGTTAAGGTATTGGGCGCCAATATCATGTCTTCAGATTAGGAGGGATGCTGTTATGAGAAAAACTGAAAAAATCATTTTTTATCTGGTGACAGCCGTATTTCTGATCATCATTCTGTTCCCGTTTTTTTGGATCCTAATCACCTCGTTCAAACCATCCAGCGAAATTTTTGGTGCCGGAGCGTTCCGTGTGTTCAGCGAAAATTCAACTATGCAGAATTACAGTGCGGTGCTGACGGGGAAAAACATTCTGAGCTCCATCAAAAACAGTTTAATTGTTTCAGCCACGACCACACTTTATGTAATTTTTGTTGCAACCATGGCCGCCTATGCAATTTCTCGTTTCCATTTCCGTTTTAAGAGCCAACTGCTTGGACTGATCCTTGTCATCTCGATGTTCCCGCAGATGATTATTGTCGGACCGGTTTTCAACTTATTCACTGCATTGCATTGGGCGAACTCCTATTTTATTGTGCTGCCCTATTCCACCATTACCATCCCTATGGCTGTATGGATTATGGTTGCTCACTTTGGCAAAATTCCAATTTCCATTGAGGAATCTGCCAAAATTGACGGCGCATCGGCATTCCGCACGCTTTGGAGTGTTGTGTTTCCGCTTGCGGCGCCGGGCGTATTTACAACTGCAATCATAACTTTTATCGCTGCGTGGAACGAATACTTGCTGACAGCGACTTTAAACACGGAAATCAACATGCAGACGGTGCCTGTCGCAATTTCATTTTTACGCACGCAGTTTCAAATTCTCTGGGGCGAGGTCGCGGCGGCAACCGTGATTGTGACAATTCCCACGCTCATTATTGTACTGATTTTTCAGAAGAAAATCGTTTCCGGTCTCGTGTCAGGAGCAGTGAAGGAGTAAACTATGGAGCCAAATAATTTTATTTATGAAATTAAAGATTTTAGCCTTGGAAATGATGAGTTGATGCTTTATGAAACACTTTTTCACAATGCGAATGGCTATCTTGGAGTTCGTTCCTGTTTTGAAGAAGGCTACCCAATCAACTTTCAATCCATCCGGGGAGAATATATTAACGGATTTTACGATTTTTTGGAGATGAAGCAGGCGGAAAAGCTCTGCGGCCTTACGGAAGAAAAACAAACCATGCTGAATGTCGCTGATACACAAGGAATCGAACTGTTTCTCGACGGTGAGAAATTCAACATGTTTGAGGGGAAAACATTGGAAAGCTCCCGCATGCTGGACATGAAAAGAGGTGTGACTCAGCGTCGTGTGGTATGGCGTTCTCCCCGCGGGAAGGAAGTAGAAATCATCATTGTGCGGATGGCCTCGTTTGCCATGCTTCCGCTTTTCACCATTGAATACCATGTGAAGGCACTGAATTTCAGTGGGGAGCTTCGTCTCCATTCTTCACACATCGGCAG
>JAEWUH010000189.1 GCA_023397245.1 Bacillota bacterium
CTGCTGCGCTGAAGCTTTTCTTCGTCGGAAAAGTGCTTGATGGTATAAGACTCAAGGAACTCGACGGTTTTCATAATCTCATCCCGGCCTTTTCCCTGGCTGCAGGCCGCAAAAAGCCGGTCGATCCGGTCACAGAGCTCCTTGTGTTCACTGTCAATTAAAGGTACGCCGATTTTCAGACTGTCTTTCCACATTGCCATAATTGATTCTTCCTTTTCTATTTTTCATTCTCAGGTTTAGAATTCCGCGGTACCGGTAGTACGCGGGAAGGGCAGTACGTCGCGGATATTCGCGATACCGGTCAGATACATCACCATGCGCTCAAAGCCAAGGCCGAAGCCCGCGTGCTTTGTACCGCCGTAACGCCGCAAATCCTCATACCACCAGTAGTTCTCCTCGCTCAGGCCGAAATCCTTCATGCGCTGCCGGAGGATCTCCATGCGCTCCTCGCGCTGGCTGCCACCGATGATCTCGCCGATGCCCGGCACAAGCAGGTCAACCGCCGCAACCGTCTTTCCGTCGTCGTTCATGCGCATATAGAATGCCTTGATTTCCTTCGGGTAGTTGGTAACAAATACCGGCTTGCCGAATACCTGCTCGGTGAGGTATTTTTCGTGCTCGGTCTGCAGGTCCGTTCCCCAGTCTACCTTATATTCAAATTTATCGTTGTTTTTCTCCAGAATTTCAACCGCTTCCGTGTAGGTAACCGTCGCGAAATCGGAGCTGACCACGTTCTGCAGACGCTCGATCAAACCGGTGTCCACGAATTTATTGAAAAATTCGATGTCGTCCGGGCAGGTCTCCATGACGTAACGGATTACGAATTTGATCATCGCCTGGGCCAGCTTCATATCGTCTTCCAGATCGGCGAACGCGATTTCCGGCTCAATCATCCAGAACTCCGCGGCGTGGCGCTGGGTGTAGGATTTCTCGGCGCGGAAGGTCGGGCCGAAGGTATAGACCTTTCCAAAGGCCATCGCCATGCACTCGGCCTCCAGCTGGCCGGAGACGGTAAGGGATGTGTGCTTCTGGAAGAAGTCCTGGGTGTAGTCCACCCCGCCCTTTTCGTTCCGCGGGAGGTTGTCCTGGTCGAGCGTTGTTACGGTGAACATCTCGCCCGCTCCCTCGCAGTCGCTGCCGGTGATGAGCGGTGTATGCACATAGACAAAGCCGCTTTCATTAAAGAATTTATGAATGGCATAAGCCGCGGCGGAACGCACACGGAACGCCGCGCTGAAGGTGTTGGTACGCGGGCGCAGGTGCGCGATGGTACGCAGATATTCGAGGGAATGGCGTTTCTTCTGCAGCGGATAATCCGGCGTGGAAAGCCCCTCGATATCAATTTTGGCGGCGTGGATTTCAAACGGCTGCTTCGCCTCCGGCGTCAGAATCAGTTCACCGGTTACTGTGACTGCCGCGCCGACATTGAGCTTGGCAATCTCCGCAAAATTATCGATTTTATCGGCCTCAAATACGATCTGAACGCCCTTGAAGCAGCTTCCGTCGTTCAGTTCGATGAAACCCAGCGCTTTGGAATCGCGGATTGTGCGCACCCAGCCGCATACCGTTACGGTCTTTCCGCCCAGCTGGGCATGATCGCTATAAAGTTCGGTTATTTCCGTCCTTTTCAATGGAACTCCTCCTAATACGTGAAATATATCCCTATATTATAACACTCCGTTACGCGGTTCAATACCAAAGTGCGGAATTCTTAAAAAATTACAAATATATGCGAATTTGGGCTTGATTTTTTGCTCTGTATCCGATATAATATCAGAGTTGCTTGATAAAAAGCACCGCGAATTACCATTTGGAGAGGTATTCTAATGGTAAGGAGCCACATTGGAAATGTGGTGTGCCGCAAGGCATTGTGCGTTCGAGTCGCATCCTCTCCGCCAAAAAAACAGCATCCGCTTTTGCGGGTGCTGTTTTTTTTCGTATGAGAGTCAACAAGAACGCCGGTGCAGGTTCGGAGAAGCCGTCAGGCTATATTCAGTGCCCATCGGAGTCAGTAAGCTGCCTAATAAAAAATATATAAAAAATTACTATTAAACGTTACGCATAGGGTTTGTAAAATGATTTTAAGTGCTACAATATATCTAAGATAAAAATTTGACTAACCAGATAACATTGTAAAATATAGAGTGCCATAGAGCGCCATAGAGCGCCATTTTTAGAAAAGGTGGCGTTCTATGGACTTTTTAGATTTTATAAAATTTTTACTTGATATTATGAAATTATACTCGAAAACAGGGACTTAATTGAATATTCGTTTTGATGGGTACAGTCTAAATATCGGGGATGGAAAAAGAATTTTTATAAGCATCAGAAAGCACAGCGTAGGAAATTGCGTATTCGCCGTGCCGGGTTTTAAAGAAATAATAGCCTCTGAGCGTTCCGATAAATTTTCTCGGAACCGGTATTTCCTTGATACTGTTCACCAGTTTGGCGGAACCGACCGGCCAGTTGCTTACAGCTTCCATAAAAGCGCCTCCAATGCTTTGATTAATTTATAATACATGATGCCATATGATTATGAAAAATAAATTAAAACAATCCATATATCGGGTGAATTTTTCGTGAAAAACGGGAAAAACGATAGGGTAATTCCGCGGCTGCGCGGTTTTACCGTCGGTCGGGAGCGGTGTAAACCGCTCCCTTTATCTTTATTCGTACACTCTGTGGTTAAAAATAGGTTAAATTTATAATATTCTGATAATAATCTATTGATGAAACCGATTCTGTTTGTTATAATTTACAATACAGAAATTGGCAGAGGCGGTGTGATACTGTGAACCGAAAAAAGAACGTGAAAACTGCGGCTGTAATTGATATTGGCTCGAATATGCTGAAAATGCGGGTTTCCCAGCTCAAACGGGGGGAAATTGTTGATATAGACCGTCTGGAATACCCCCTGAGCCTCGGCCACGAGGTATTTACCGGCGGGAAAATCAGCTTCGAAAATCTGCGCGAACTTTCAAAGATTCTGCGCGGATACGGAGATATTATGAATGAATACGGCGTGGGGCAGTGCAAGGTTGTAGCCACCACGGCGCTGCGGGAAGCGAAAAACCGTTCCTATGTCATCGACCAGCTAAAAATACAGAACGACCTGACCGTGCAGGTGCTGGAGGACGACCAGGAAAAAACGCTCATTTATTCGGAAATACTGAACGTACTGGAAAACATGGACGACAAAAAAAACCAAAATGCGCTGATCTCCTACATCGGCGCGGGAACAATCGGTTTTTCCGTTTATGACGGAAAACGGATGATCCTGTCACAGAACATTCCGATGGGTGCGCTCAAGCTTCACGATATGCTCGGGAACATTCAGGATCAGACCGAAGATTTTTATACGGTCGTGGAGGAATATCTTGATACGCTGATTTCGCATATTTCCATACCGTTTCATAACGGCACCGTTTCAAACCTGATTTTGACCGGCAACGAGATTCAGCTCATCGCAAAAATTTGTTCCGTGGAACCGGAAAACGGCCGTTATATCATTCCCGCTGCAAAGGTGAAAAGCCTGTTCTCACAGATACGCTCCATGTCTCAGGAAAAGATCAGCGAGCATTACGGAATCAGCGAAGAGACCGCCGAGCTGCTGTATTCCGCACTGGCGATTTATATGCGGCTTTTTAAATTTACGGATTCCGACGCGGTCATATCGCCGAAGGTGGAGCTCTGGGACGCGCTGATGCGCCAGATGCTGATCCCGAAAAGCAAGGACGAATATCTGGAGCATGTTCGGGTAAACGCGATTTCCTGTGCGCAGGCCATCGCTTCCACCTACCTCTGCAATCAGAAGCATTCCAATCATATCCGCATCTGCGCGTGCCGGATCTTCGATAAAATGAAGGGCGCGCACGGTCTTGACCACCGTAGGCGCCTGCTGCTGGAGCTGGCGGCTATTCTGCACGAATGCGGCCATTATGTGACCGCAAAGCAGCACTTGCTGAGCACGTTCGACCTGATCAAGAATATCGACATTTACGGCATGACCGACGAGGAAATGCTGATTATCGCGTATGTATCGCGTTACAACGAATACGATGTGCCGAACTTTGACGACGTGGAGTTTTTGCGCCTCAGCGACAAAAACAGGCTGATCATTTCAAAGCTGGTGGCAATCTTCCGGCTTGCGAACGCGTTGGACAAATCGCAGAAGCAAAAGCTCAGCAACGTCAAGGTGAAATTTGAAAACGACCGGCTGCAGATTCTGGCGCAGAGCAAGGAGAATGTGTTTCTTGAAAAATGGGCGTTCAACCAGTGCGCGCCGTTCTTCAAGGAGGTTTTCGGTTACAACCCGGAGCTGAACGTAAAATCCACACTGATCTGAGCGGTCAAGTATGAATAAAGGCTGTGTATAAAATGAATGAGAAAATCGAAAAAGTAAAATTTCCATATATCAACCGCGAGCTGAGCTGGATGGACTTTAACACCCGCGTTCTGGAGGAAGCCTTTGAAAAGGAAAACCCCATTATGGAGCGGGTGCGGTTTCTGTCCATTACTTCCTCCAATCTGGATGAATTCTTTATGGTGCGCGTCGCCGGAGTGAAAGCACAGGTCAATTCCAACTACAACGCGGAGGACCCCTCCGGCCTTACGCCGGCAAAGCTTCTTCCGATATTGGGCGAAAAAATTCATGCTTTTGCGGATAAGCAGTATTCCTGCCTGCACCGGTCGATTATGCCGGCGCTGAAACGGAATAAAATCTATTTTCTGACTCCCGGTGAAATGGATGAAGAGCAGAGAAGCTTTATCTCCGATTATTTTAACCGGGTGCTGTTTCCCGTCCTTACGCCGCTGGCGGTGGACCGGAGCAGACCGTTCCCCCTGCTCGCAAACAAAAGTCTGAATCTTGCCATCCGGCTCAAGGGCAGAGAAGAATCCTATTTTGCCGTGGTTCAGGTTCCGTCCATCCTCTCGCGCTTTCTGCAGGTTCCGTCCGAGGAAGGCAGCGCTTTCGTGCTGCTGGAGGATGTGATTATTTACAAGCTCGACGAGCTGTTTGAGCGAAACGATATCCGTGCTGCGTGTCCGTTCCGTATGACGCGCAACGCAGACCTGGAAATCGACGAGGAGTCGGAGGATTTACTGATCGAAATACAGAAATCGATAAAAAAACGAAAGCGCGGAAAGCCCGTGCGCCTTGAGCTGCTGCAGAAATGCGATCCGGAAACCCGGGGATTCCTGCTGGATATGCTGGAAATCAACGGGGACGAAGTCTATGAGGTACCCGGCCCGCTTGATTTGACCTTTCTTTCCAAATTCGCGTCGGTGCCGGAATTTGAGCCCCTGTGCTTTAAGCCTATGGCACCGGTAAACCCGCCCGCGGATTTTTTGGGCTACGACGATATTTTCGAGGCAATCCGCGAAAAGGACCGCATGGTTCATCATCCGTACGAGAGCTTCGACACCGTCGTGCAGTTCGTGCGGCAGGCAGCGGAAGATGAAAACGTACTCGCAATCAAACAGACTCTTTACCGCGTGAGCGGCCACTCCCCGATCATCGCCGCGCTGATCAAGGCGGCGGAAAACGGCAAGCAGGTTACGGTTCTGGTCGAGCTGAAAGCGCGGTTTGACGAGGAAAACAATATTCTCTGGGCAAAAAAGCTGGAGGAAGCGGGCTGCCATGTCATCTACGGGCTGGCCGGGCTGAAAACACACTGCAAAATTCTGCTGGTCGTCCGCCGCGATGAAGACGGAATCCGCCGTTACGTACACATGGGTACCGGCAACTACAACGATTCCACTGCAAAGATTTACACCGACATCGGTATCTTTACGTGCAAGGAGCCTTACGGCACGGACGCGTCTTCCCTCTTCAACGTGCTTACGGGCTATTCCAGACCGCCGGAATACAACCGCATTGCGGTGGCGCCGCACGGGCTGAGAGCTTTTTTTGAACGCATGATCGAAAAGGAAATCGCCAACGCGAAAGAGGGGCTGCCCAGCGGCATTACGGTTAAAGTCAATTCGCTGGTCGATCCCGAAATGATCCAGCTGCTTTACAGGGCTTCCTGCGCAAAGGTGAAAACACGGCTCATCGTGCGGGGCATCTGCTGCCTGATTCCCGGACTTCCGGGAGTCAGCGAAAACATTACCGTAAACAGCATCGTGGGGCGCCAGTTGGAGCACAGCCGGATTTTCCGGTTTGAAAACGGCGGGAACCCGAAAATATACATGGGAAGCGCAGACTGGATGCAGCGCAATCTTGACCGCCGCGTGGAACTGGTATTCCCGGTGGAGGACGCGGATTTAAAGGCACGGGCGTTTCAGATCCTTGATTTGATGCTCAGCGACAATATCAACACGCGTTTGATGCAGCCCGACACGGTCTACTGCCATATTGACAAGCGCGGCAAAGCGGCCTGCGACTGTCAGGCGGAGTTCTGGCGTCTGGCGCAGGAGGCGGTTGACGACCGGACAAAGCAGGACGAGAACAAACCGTTTAAGCCCATCCGCAGCGCGGACTTAATTAAATAACATTGCTCCCAATTTCATGGATAGATATGGAAACAGATAAATTAGGAAAGAGTGTGGAAAGATGAAAAGAATCGGAATTCTGACAAGCGGCGGCGACTGCCAGGGGCTGAACGCCGCAATCCGCGGCGTGGCCAAGGCCCTTTATGAAAGGTTCGGCGGCGACGTCGAGATTTTCGGTATTATTGACGGGTACCGCGGCCTGATCGAGGGCGATTACAAGCACATGAAGCAGGCGGATTTTTCCGGAATTCTCACCCTCGGCGGAACCATCCTCGGCACCTCGCGCCAGCCGTTCAAGCTGATGCGCGTAGTGGATGAGAACAGCGTGGACAAGGTTCAGGCGATGAAGGACAATTACAAAAAGATGAAGCTGGACTGCCTTGTCATTCTGGGCGGAAACGGAACCCATAAGACGGCAAATCTTCTGAGCGAAGAGGGCCTGAATGTCGTCACGCTGCCAAAAACCATCGACAACGACATCTGGGGTACCGAGATGACCTTCGGCTTCAGCAGCGCGGTAGAGATTGCCACCAACGTCATCGACTGCATCCACACCACGGCAACCTCGCACGGGAGAGTATTCATCATTGAGGTCATGGGCCACAAGGCCGGCTGGATGACCCTTCACGCAGGAATATCCGGCGGCGCCGACGTAATCCTTCTGCCAGAAATTCCTTATGACGCGGATGCGATTGTCAAGACGCTGGACGACCGGAACAAGGAAGGCAAACGCTTTTCGATTCTGGCTGTAGCGGAGGGCGCGCTTTCCTCCGAGGAGGCAAAGCTTGGCAAGAAGGAGTTTAAAGCGGCGCGCGCACAAATGCCGTATCCCTCCATTTCCTACCGGCTTGCCAAAGAGATCGGGGAAAAGACCGGCGGAGAAATTCGCGTTACCGTTCCCGGCCATTTCCAGCGCGGCGGCAGCCCCTGCCCCTATGACCGCTTACTGGCAACCCGTTTCGGCGCGGCGGCCGCAAGGCTGATTGCCGAGAAAAATTACGGCAATATGGTCGCACTGCAGAACGGAGCAATCGTACCGGTTCCGCTGGGTGAGGTTGCGGGTAAGCTGAAGCTGGTTCCGCCGGACTGCGATATCATCCAGACCGCCCGCGATATCGGCATCAGCTTCGGAGATTAAGAAAGAAGAATATAAAATGAAAATAAAACCGAATAAACTTATAAAGATATTTGCGGTCGTCGGTACGGTTACCGGAG
>JAEWUH010000235.1 GCA_023397245.1 Bacillota bacterium
CCCAGTATACCGTTTATACGGCATGTCTTTTGGCATGAAAACACCCCATTTGTTTTTCAGTATATCACACTGTCTAACAAATGGGGTGCTGTTCAACCTTTGTCAGCGGGCAGCAGGGATTTTATTATGAGAATTTATTCCAGAATGATCCTGTGGTCTACAAGATGCATCTCTTTGATTCTGGCGCGAACGGTTTTGCGCTCGCCGTAAATATTTTCAAGATAAATATGGTCGTCTTCCTTTGGGATTACTTTATCGACCGCGTCGAGCAGCAGGTTGGTATTCCCGTCCTTATCCAGAAGATATACGTTTGCTTCACACATATCATTCACCTCGGATCATGTTTTTTACCATATCGGCAACTTCGTTCACGTAATGCGGCAGCGGTTCGCGGCTCACTCCCGCAATATAGATCTGGCAGCGGTTCAGCGGAATCAGTATTTTTTTTGCGGGACTTTCCGCAATCGCTTTCGCCATGGCGGGCGTGAGTTCCCCGAGCATGGAATTTGCGGCAAGAATGGCAACGCTGCCAATAATGATGTCGGCTTTGGGGGCATTCACAACGATTGCATTTTCCCCGGACGCACCTTCGTTTGCACCGGCCCTGAGCATTAAGGAGGTTGCCAGCGCATTCGTTCCCAGTGCAAGAATTTCCGCATCGTCTCCGAGTTCCCACCGCAGCTTTTCGATCAGCGTTTTCCCGATTCCTCCGCCCTGGCCGTCAATTACCGCAATCTGCATTTTAACACCGTCCACAACTGTCTTTAAACTATATGCCGGTTATCATTATATCATACTTCGGAACTTTTTCCACTTAAATATAATCATCTTCGCCGACCAGATTTACTTCACGCAGCAGGCGGCAGTCCCGGATCAAAGCCTCCGTGGGCTGATCCGCAACAATACGGTGATCCTCACTGAATAATATGGCTCTGTCCGAAAGCTTATGCACCAGTTCCAGATTATGCGTGGCGGTGAGAATCGTTTTACCCGCTTTATTGAGCGAAACCAGCAGCCCGACCAGCCATGCCTGCGTTCTGGGATCAAGGCCGTTGGTCGGCTCGTCCAGAATCAGGACATCCGGATTCATGACAAGTACGCAGGCCAGCGCGACCTTCTTTTTCTCTCCGCCGCTCAGCTTGAACGGCGGTTTACTAAGCAGATGCCCAATGTTCAGCATAGCGGAGATATCAGAAATCCGCTGTTTTACCCCGTCCGCGGAAAAGCCGAGCTGCAGCGGCCCAAAAGCAATTTCTTCCTCCACCGTACTGCAGAAAAGCTGCGCTTCCGAATTCTGAAAGATAAAGCCAACCTTTCTGTGGTAATCCTTGGAAAAGCGGTCGTCGTTCAGCATTTTCGCCGTTATTTTCTCGCCGAACGCAGCAAAGGTTCCTTGCTGGGGCAGAAGCAGCCCGGCGAGTATTTTCAGCAGCGTGGATTTGCCGCACCCGTTCGCACCGAGGATGCAGAGCTTTTCCCCTTCCCGCACGCCGAGGCTGATATCCCTCAGCACCGGCTTTTCGTAAGGATAGGAAAACTCCGCGCGGTCAAGCTGAAAGATCAAATTTCCAGACGCCAAACGACCGCCTCCCATATCTGTTTTAAATCTAATTTGCCCTGCGATTTTGCGGCTGCGCGGCTTTATCGGCAGTCTGTATTAGTTTTCTTTTTTATCCTGCTCCTTAACCACCATCTTTGCGGTAAGGAAAATCAGCGCCGCAATCAACAAAACCCCTATGGCTGCGGAAAGGACATAGCCCGCCGCGGCACCGAACCGGCCTTCGCCCAGCGCAGGCACGGTATAATCCGGCAGCAGGGAGCTCCACCAGTTTGCCGCCGCCGTTATGCCCTGCGGAATATAGCCGAGCTGCGCCTTGATTTCCTCCATGCTCCACTCCCCAAAAGCGGTTCCCGTGGCAAGCAGCCCGAGCGGCGTCAGGAAAATCAGCGCGGCAAATGGAACGATGACCGGTTTATACCGCCGAATCCATGAGGATTTGGGTCCCGCCGCTCCGTTCAACTCCCGCGCGGCAAACAGCTGCGGGGCGAACTGATAGAGGTATGCCGCGGCGGCAGCCGTAACGGCGCCTTCAATCGGGCCGGCGATCAGAAGATGCGCGGCCATCATGGAAGGAACGGTAACGGAAAGCGGATACGGGCAATAAAGCGGCGCGCCGTCCGCCGCACGGAAGAGAAGCGGCTGGACGCCAAATTCAACCGCGGCGAGCAGAGCCGCAAGGTTCAGGCCGAAATAACTGCCGAAGAATGCGGCGGCAAGGCCCCGGCCGGTTTCCGGCCCGGATTTCCCTTTTATCAGCTTATAAACGCCATACCCGGCAAAGGGCATGACCAAGGCCATGTTCAGACAGTTGATGCCGTAGGCCATAATCCCGCCGTCCCCGAAAACAAGCGCCTGAATCAACAGCGCTGTGGAAACCGATATGACCGCGGCCCACGGGCCGAGCAGGATCGCAATGAAAACCGCGCCCACGGCGTGCGCCGAGCTGCCGCCGGCAACCGGCACGTTGAACATCATGATCAGGAACGAAAATGCGGAACAGAGCGCAAGCGCGGGAATCCGCTTTTTGCTGAATGTTTTCTTTACCTTTTGAAACGCAACACTCCACGCCGGAATCATACCGGCAACCGCCGGAATGGTCGTAGCGGGGCTCAGATACCCGTCCGGAATATGCATAAAAGCACCCCAATTCAAAAATAAAGCCCATGCCGGGCATAATTACGCCCTTCATGGGTTGATTTGAAATCAGAGGAAATGTTTCAATTTCAATTACACAAAGCCTTCATGACTTTATTATGAAATTAATTTTATCATAAGAACTGTTTTTTGTCAATTCGCCAAACTTTCAGGAAAAATTTGACGGAATGAATTTTCAGCATCCGTGAAAACTAAATGAGGGGTGTTTTTATGGGTGATATTCCGATTGGCTTAGGCATGGCTCTTGCAATGAATCCCGGAGCGATGGAAGCGTTCACCGCGCTTCCGGAGCAAAGAAAGCAGGAAATTATCGAGCATACACACCAAATCAGCTCCCGTCAGGAAATGCACGATTACGTGGAAAACCTGACCGGTACAAATTAGCAGTTATAGTTGAGACAAAACCGAGCATGATAATAGCGGCGGGGCAAATACCGTATTTTTAAAAACGTGCCGGTGTGCATGGGTATTTACCCTGTTAGGGCGGGGCTCAAACCTCGCCCGGTCTTACATAATCTTTTTGGTTTATTCGTGCTTCAGCCCTTTCAGCGCGGGGTTATTGATGAGCTTTCCCTCTTTTGTATAACGCGAACCATGGCACGGACAGTCCCATGTGTTTTCGTCGGGATTCCATTGCAGACGGCAGCCCAGGTGCGCGCACCGGCGGGAAGGTGCGGAAAACAGCCCGGTGGTAAGGCCCGCAACCGACTGCCCCGCGTCCGTAAACAGGTTTTTGGCGGACGCACCCATGTTGAACCGCTGCGGCGAAAACACGTCGGCGCAGTCGTTTTCCCTGCCGCAGATCATATCCGTAAGGATCATGGCGGAGGCCATGGAGGTAGACATACCCCATTTTTTAAAGCCGGTCGTCACAAACAGATTGGGCGTGGATTCCGCAAAGCGGCCGATATAGGGCACGTTGTCCCAGGTAACGCAGTCCTGTGCGGACCAGTTGCAGACCTCTTTGCTTTTCGGGTAGAATTTCTTGGCGGCTTTACGGAGCTTTTCATAGCTGCTCGCCTGCGGGTGCTTTCCCGAACGGTGTGCGCCTCCGCCGAAAAGCAGAAGGTCGCCGTAATTGCGGAAGGAGTACGCGTTATTCGTATCGATGCTGAGATACATCCCATCCACCTGCGCCGCGTTTTCCAGCGCCAGCACATAGGAACGTTCCTGATGCATACGCGCAAAATACCACCCCGGCACATTGATGAACGGGAAGTGCGACGCAATCACAATCTGGTCTGCCGTCACCCTGCCGTGGTCGGTAATGACGACATCGCCCCGTATTTCGCGCGCCATGGTATGTTCGTATATGGTCAGATCGGCTGAAATCGCCTTTAAAAATTTCAAGGGATTGAACTGCGCCTGATCCGCAAAGCGCAGCGCGGATTTTACCGGAAACGGCAGACCGGTTTTCGTAGTCAGCTCCGCTTCGATTTTCAGGGTACGCGCCGCATCCAGCTCGTCTTCAAGAGGCTTTACATCCTCCAGCGTATAAAGATAGGCGGACTTTGTCTCCAGTTCGCAGTCGATATTGTTTTCCGCGATAATATCCCGGTACATCTTTATTGCGCGCTGATTTGCCCACGCATACTGCGCCGCTTTTTCCACCCCGAAGTTGTCAATGAGCTGACGGTAAATCAGGCTGTGCTGGCAGGTGATTTTCGCCGTCGTATTCTTCGTCATTCCACTTGCGGTGGTGGAACCTTCCAGCACGGCCACGTCCAGCCCCTGCTTTTTCAAAAGATACGCGGTAAGCAGTCCGGCCATTCCGCTCCCGATCACCGCGACCTGCACGACATGATCGCCATCCAGCCTTTCCCTTTCCGGAAAAGTACAGCTTTTGCTCCAGATTGATTCCATTTTTACATCCCTCCGACATTAAGTTTTGCCAATATTTATGAATTAATACCATGCCGCTTATTTCCCTTGTAACATTTTGTTTGCTTTATCGGAAAACGCCTGCCGAAATGTTTACTCAGCCTCATCCAAAGCGGTTAATTTGCCTCATTTAATTCATTAAAAGAATTAATTTAGTAAGCTAATGTAGTAATATAGTAGCTGGCAATACCGTATTATTGAGTAGACAAAACTTTTTAGGTGGGATATTTATGAAAAAGATATTATCGGTTATCCTGACGGCTGCGATTGCCGCTTCCTGTACCGCATGCGGCCTTGTAAAAAATGCCGCCTCCTCTCAGGCTTCCGCCCCGGCTGCCGCTTCAAACGCTCCGGCTGCTTCCGCAGCTTCGGCTTCTGCGGCTTCCGACGATTCCTGGAACAAGGTGCAGAAGGCGGGCAAACTGATTCTCGGGCTTGACGACGCGTTCCCCCCGATGGGCTATGTGGACACAAAGACCGGCAAGCTGGTCGGCTTTGATATCGACGTTGCGGCAGAAGCCTGCAAGCGTTTAAATATCGAACTGAAAACGCAGGCGATTGACTGGGACAATAAGACAGCCGAGCTCAACAACGGCAATATCGACTGCCTGTGGAACGGTTTCAGCAAGACCGAAGAACGGGAAAAGGAATTCAACCTGAGCATTCCCTACATGAAGAACAACCAGATCGTTTTGATCAAAACGACCGACAATTTCACCGGACTTTCTTCCCTTGCGGGGAAAACCGTGGGCGTACAGTCGGACTCCTCCGCGGAATCCGCGCTGAATTCAAACGCAGACTTTAAGAAGACCTTAAAATCGGTCGTACAGATCGACGATTACTCAAAGGCTGTTCTGGAGCTGCAGAACGGAACCATTGACGCGATCGCAATCGACGAGGTGGTTGCGCGGTATTATCTGACGAACAATCCGGGCGCCTACAAGGTGCTCCAGGAAAAGGACGGCAAGGATTCTTCTCTGGCCGTGGAGGACTATGTTGTCGGCTTCCGCAAGGCGGACAGCGCGCTGAAAGAGAAAATTGAGGGCGCGGTCAAGGATATGGCTGCCGACGGAACTCTGGCCAAAATCTCGACAAAGTGGTTCGGCAAGGATGTAACGACGGTTAGCAAATAATCGACCGCAAAATGGATACTCGGCATAGGGCTGGCGAAAATCCGGCCCTGTGCCTTTGGCTTTTTATAAGGAGGCGCGCTTGTGAACTATCAGGTGCTTTTAACGCAGATGCTGGGAGCAACGCTTATGTCGCTCCGCATATTTTTTGTTACACTGATTTTTTCGCTGCCGCTCGGTTTGCTGGTTGCCATGGGACGTATGTCGAAGGTTAAGATTATCAACCTGCCGGTTCGGTTTTACATACTCATCATGCGCGGCACGCCGCTGATGCTGCAGCTGCTGTTCATCTTCTACGGCCTAAAGCCGATTTTTGACATTCAGCTGGACCGTGTGCTCTCCGCGGAGGTCGCGTTCATCCTGAATTACGCGGCATACTTTGCCGAGATTTTCCGCGGCGGCATTGAGGGAATCCCACGCGGGCAGTACGAGGCGGCCAAGGTGCTCGGCCTTACCCGCAGGCAGACCTTCTTCCGCATCATCCTGCCGCAGGTGGTCAAGCATATCATCCCGCCTATGGGCAACGAATTCATTACGCTTGTAAAGGATACCTCCCTTGCGCAGGTCATCGGCGTGGTGGAGCTTCTGAAGATTACCTCAAACTGGGTGTCCTCGGCCGTCAGCATGACGCCGTTCGCCATTGCGGGCGTATTCTACCTGTTTATGAACGGTGTGGTGACCCGCTGCTTTACGATGGCGGAAAACAAGCTGAGCTACTACCGCTAGGAGGATGGAAATGGATATTTTAACGGCGAATAACATCTTCAAAAGCTTTGACGGAGAAGAAGTCCTCAAGGGAATTTCCATCAGCGTGAAAAAAGGCCACGTACTGGCCATCATAGGGCCCTCCGGCTCCGGTAAAAGCACCCTGCTGCGCTGCGTGACGCAGCTGGAAACGGTGGATTCCGGCGAAATCCATATCTGCGGCGAAACGCTTGTAAAAAACGACGCCGGCGGCAAGGCGGTTTATTCCGACAAAGCCACCTGCGCAAAGATCGGGCTGCACATCGGCCTTGTATTCCAGAATTTTAACCTCTTCCCCCATCTTTCCGTGATGCAGAACATCACCGAAGCGCCGGTCTGCGTCCTCAACCGGTCGAAGACGGAGGCGGAAGCAGCCGCGCGGGAGCTGCTGAAAAAGATGGACTTGTCCGACAAGGCGGATGCCTATCCCTGCCAGCTTTCCGGCGGCCAGCAGCAGCGCGTTTCCATCGCGCGCGCGCTTGCCATGAACCCGGATATCCTTTTTTTCGACGAGCCTACCAGCGCGCTTGACCCGGAACTGACCGGGGAAATTCTGAAGGTCATCCGCGAGCTGGCCGACGAGCACATGACGATGGTGGTCGTTACGCATGAAATGAAGTTTGCGCGGGACGTTGCGGATTATATCGTCTTTATGGACAACGGCGCGATTGTGGAACAGGGCGACCCGGAGCAACTCTTCGGCAACACGCAGAACGAACGGACAAAAGCGTTTTTATCGCGCTTTAACGAAAACTAACGGACAAAGTCAGATAAAACTTTCCCGGCAAACAAATACCGCACCGCGTTTGGAACGCGGTGCGGTATTTGTTTGGAATCACTGTATATTACTTTGAAATCGGCTCCGTATGCTTTTTCAGCCACTTGAGCTCCCTGCCGGAAAGCGAGGGGGAAAGCTTCTCGTAAACCAGCCTGTGGTAATCGTTCAGCCACTCGATCTCTTCGTTTGTCATCAGGGCGGTAATAATCCCCGCGGTATCGATCGGGAAATAGGTAACCGGCTCAAATTTGAGGAACTGGCCGTACTCGTTGTTTACCGCCGGAACAACCAGCATGATGTTTTCCGTACGGATGCCGTGCCGGCCCTCCTCGTAAATACCGGGCTCGTTCGTAATGGTCATGCCCTTTTTAAATACGACATTGTTGGTAATACGCAGGTTCTGCGGGCCTTCGTGAACGCCGCCGAACATTCCCACGCCGTGGCCGGTTCCGCAGCGGTAGTCAATCCCGTGCTTCCAGACCTGCTGGCGGCTCAGGATATCCAGATTCCCGCCGGTGCAGCCTTCCAGGAACACCGCGGAGGCAAGGGCGATGTGCGCCTTGAGTACATAGGTGTAATGCTCCATTTCCTCACGGCTGAGCGGCCCGAGCACAAAGGTGCGCGTAATATCGGTGGTGCCCTCCAGATACTGCCCGCCGGAATCGATGAGCAGAAAGCCCTTCTTTTTTACGGTGCTGCACGAACCGGGCTCCGGGCTGTAGTGCATCATAGCCGCGTTCGCGTTGTAGGCTGCGATGGTTCCGAAGCTGTCTCCCATACTGTGCTTGCGCTTTGCCCTGCATTTGCTCAGAATATCACAGACGGTGCACTCCGTTACTTCTTCGCCCTTCTCCATCTTCTCTTCGAACTGAACGCAGAATTCCACCATCGCGCAGCCGTCCTCAACGTGGGCCAGCTTGATGTTTTTGATCTCCGTCTCATTCTTTACGCCCTTTAACGCCGTGACCGTGTCGCTGCCCTCTTTGACCGCAACATTGGAATTCTGCTGCAGGATGCGGCACAGCTCATAGCTAACGCTCGCCGTATCGACAAGGATTGTTTTGGAAGAATCGATCTTTCTCAGCGCTTCTCCCATATCCTCATATTCCTTTACCGTAACGCCGTTCTCTTTCAGATAATCCATTGTTTCCGGCAGAACGCGTTTTGTGTTGATAAACAGATATGCGGAATCGGAATAGACCACCGCGTAGGAAATGGCAAGCGGATTATACTGAATGTCGTCCGCGCGGATATTCATCAGCCACGCCACGCAGTCCAGTTTTGCAAAGATTTCGCCGTCCACTTTCTGCTTTTTCAGCTCCGCGCGTACCTGCTCCAGTTTTTCCTTGCAGGTGTATCCGGCATATTGCACATCGTGGACAAATACCTTTGACGCGGGAACTTCCGGCCGATCCGGCCAGATGTCGCAGATCAGGTCAACCGCCTTGATATTCAGCTTTTTCTCCGCAAATGTCCTGCGCATTTCCTTTACGGCACCGGCGGAAAGCAGCTTGCCGTCAAAGCCGACGGTTTCGCCGTCCTTCAATTTTTCGTTCAAAAACTCCTGATAAGTAGGCACGCCCTTAACCGCCATGCGATACAGCACGATCTCACTGCCGTTAAGCTGGTTTGCCGCCTGGATAAAATATCTTCCGTCCGTCCATAACCCGCTTTCCGTTTCGGTTACGACCAGAGTCCCTGCCGAACCGGTGAAGCCGGAAAAGTAGCTCCGAGTCGTCCAGTGGGCGGGCAGATACTCGCTCATGTGCGGATCGGAGGACGGTATAATGTAGGCCTGCACCCCGTTTTCCTTCATTTTCCCCCGCAGGGCCGCCAGTTTTTCGTTTACGCTGACCATCGTTCAACACTCCTTCTATTCCAAATATAATTAATGCAGAAAAAATAAACACCTAAAAAGTATAGGCTTATTAAACAGCAAAGTCAATGTATTTCATGCGCCGGAGCCGAGGGGACAACGAAACATAAATTTCACAAATTCCGGACGAGAGAAAAGGCAGCCGTTCCGGGAATTGAAACGGCTGCCTTCTTAAATGTCCGATATTTTAATTTACAGTCTGCTTTATTTCCTTTCGTGCAGCGGGACATAACTGCGGCGCGCGGAGATGCTCCGGTACGCCGGGCGGATAATTTTTCCGCAGTTGATCTGTTCTTCCATCAGATGAGCGCTCCAGCCGGCGATGCGCGCCATGGCGAAAACCGGGGTGTAAAGCTCCGGCGGAAGGCCAAGCATATGGTAAACGAAGCCGCTGTAAAAATCGATGTTTGCGCTTACGCCCTTGTAGGTTTTCCGCTCTTCGCCGATTACCTCGGGCGCAAGGCGCTCCACAAGGGAATAAAGCTTATATTCCTTGGTGAGACCCTTTTCTTCGGACAGGCTCTGCACAAATTTCTTAAAGATATTCGCGCGCGGATCGGAAAGCGAATAGACGGCATGCCCCATCCCGTAAATCAAACCGGAGTGGTCGAACGCCTGCTTGTTGAGCAGCTTTTTCAAATAATCCGCGACCTTCTTTTCATCTTCCCAGTCGTCGATATTCTTCTTCATGTCTTCAAACATCATCATGACCTTGATGTTCGCGCCGCCGTGCTTCGGCCCCTTTAAGGAGCTGAGCGCCGCCGCAATGACGGAATAGGCGTCCGTTCCGGAGGAAGCGACCACGTGGGTGGTAAAGCTGGAGTTGTTGCCGCCGCCGTGCTCCGCGTGGAGAACCAGCGCCAAATCAAGAATCCGCGCCTCAAGCGCCGAATATTTATTGTCGATGCGCAGCATATGCAGGATGTTTTCCGCGGTGGAAAGCTCCGGCTGCGGCGCGTGAATAAAGAAGCTGTTGTTCCGGTTTGTGTTGTGCGCGTAAGCCTGGTATCCGTAAACCGCCAGCTGGGGGAACAGCGCGATCATTTCAAGGCACTGACGCAGCACGTTCGGCAGCGAAGTGTCGTTCGGCTTTTCATCGTAGGCATAGAGCGTAAGGATACTTCTGGCCAGCGTATTCATCATGTCGAAGGTGGGGGCCTTCATGATGATATCGCGGACAAAGTTGGTGGGCAGCGTGCGGTATTTGAACAGCAGCCCTTTAAACTCTTCCAGCTTTTGGGGAGAAGGCAGCTCGCCGAAGAGGAGCAGGTATGTAGTTTCCTCAAAGCCGAAACGGTCTTCTGCGATAAAGCCGCGCACGATGTCCTTTATATTGATTCCGCGGTAAAACAGCTCACCGTCGCAGGGAACGCTCCTGCCGTTCACTTCCTTTGAGGACACGATTTCGGAGATCTCGGTAAGCCCGGTCAGAACGCCTTTGCCGTTGATATCCCTCAGGCCGCGCTTTACATCATACTTTGCGTACAAACTCGAGTCGATGGTACTGTGGCTCTTGCAAAGAGCTGTTAATTCCTCAATTTCGGGTGTTACCGAAAAAAAATCATCGTTTGCGTTCCTGACCATATTACACCTCTCCTTTTTCTGTATCAGATTCTGGTTTCGTTTTATAAATAACCGGTTCCGCCAGCTCCGTCTCAGACGGAAAACCGTTTGCAGAACCGTTTTATTATTTTCCCTTATGACTGCGGAATCTTGGTGAGAATTCTGGTTACGCTCCGAACCGCCGATTTAAATTCCTCGCAGTCGTTTTCATCCAGCGTATCCATAAAAGTTCTGAGTGAATCTGCGAACCATTCCCTGCCGCGTATGATGTACCGCGCCGTATCCTCCGATACGGAAATCCGGATTTTGCGCCGGTCGCCCGGATCACAGCTGCGTACGATGTGGCCTTCTTCATACAGCTTCTCGATCATCCGGCTCATCTGCTGGGGCGGCGTGTGCAGGCAGGCCGCCAGCTCGCCCATTGTCATCGGCCCGCTCGTGCAGAGGATGCACAGCGCATTAATCTGCAGGCTGGTAAACCGACCTTTAAAATAATCCTCAAAGGGTTTGGAAAGCTTGCGGTGGACAAAAACCATAAAATTAAAAATTTCCTCGTCTTTTTGGGCCGACGGGCTGTCTGTCATTCCAATCACCTTTATTAAGGAACCACTGAAATTGGTACGGTAATCGATACGACCTGATTCAATCAGTGTTTCCTTGACTTTTCATTATAGTAAACATTTGATAAATATATATTAACGGATTCCGTGAATTATGTCAACATCAATTCCATGAACGAACGATGAACATTGGTGACAAATCCCGACACAATCCGCCTTCCGGCGGTATCTCATGGCGTTTCCCGATTTCTGCATCTTCCAAAATTTTCTCTCTCCTATTCCCTCCCCCCGCGCTTAAGTTTTAGGTAATTTTAATTGCTGGCAATAGCTTCGTATGCCAAAAAAAACGCTCCCGCGGATGACGTAACCGTCCCCGCGGGAGCGCTGAAATTGCAAATAGGTCTGTTACGATAGGATGCCGTCCCGTGCCTCCAGATATTCGTCGTAAGTCGTGACACGGTCAATTACGCCGTCCTCCGTAATTTCAATAATACGGTTGGCGACGGACTCCACGAACTGGTGGTCATGGGAAGCGAACAGCACGATCCCCTTGAAATCAATCAGGCCGTTGTTCACCGCTGTAATCGATTCCAGGTCGAGGTGGTTGGTGGGCTGGTCAAGCACGATCACATTCGCGCCGAACATCATCATGCGCGAAAGCATGCAGCGGACTTTCTCCCCGCCGGAAAGCACGTTAACCGGCTTTGTAACGTCGTCGCCGGAAAACAGCATCTTGCCGAGGAACCCGCGCAGATAAGTTTCTGTGGTATCTTTTGAATACTGTTCCAGCCATTTGATAATACTTAATTCACAGCCGTTGAAAAACGCGGAGTTATCCTGCGGAAAATAGGACTGGCTTGTGCTGACGCCCCATTTAAAGCTGCCCTCGTCCGGCTCCAGCTCCCCCGTGATGATTTTAAACAGCGTGGTATTGGCGATTTCGTTGGAGCCCACAAACGCGATCTTGTCGCCCTTGTTTACACGGAAGCTCACATTGTTCAGCACTTTTACCCCGTCCACGGTTTTGGTAAGGCCCTCCGCCTCAAGGATTTCCTTGCCGGGTTCACGGTCCATGGTAAAGCCGACAAACGGATAGCGGCGGGAAGACGCAGGCATTTCCTCCACCGTAATTTTATCGAGCAGCTTTTTGCGCGAAGTAGCCTGTTTTGACTTTGATTTATTGGCGGAAAAGCGCTGGATAAAGCTCTGCAGTTCCTTGATTTTGTCCTCCGCTTTTTTATTCTGGTCGCGCAGCATACGCTGGATCAGCTGGCTGGATTCATACCAGAAATCGTAGTTGCCGACATAAAGTTTAATTTTATTATAATCGATATCAACGATATGGGTGCAGACATTGTTGAGGAAATGCCGGTCATGGGAAACGACGATCACCGTTCCGGCGTAATCCATCAAAAAGCCCTCGAGCCACGCGATGGATTTGTTGTCCAGATCATTGGTCGGCTCGTCCAGAAGAATGATGTCCGGCTGGCCGAACAGCGCACGCGCAAGCAGCACCTTGACCTTCTCCGCGCCGGTAAGGGAATTCATCAAAGAATACAGCATCGCGTTATCCTCACCAAGGCCCTGCAGCAGGCGGCCCGCCTCGGTTTCGGCCTCCCAGCCGTTCAGCTCGGCAAATTCGGCTTCCAAATCCGCCGCAAGGATTCCGTCTTCATCGGAAAAGTCCTCCTTGGCGTAAAGCGCATCCTTCTGCTTGAGCACCTCGTAAAGGCGGGGATTTCCCATTAAAATGGTTTCAAAGACCGTGTAGGAGTCGTAGGCGTGGTGATCCTGCTTCAGGACGGACATGCGCAGCTTGGGATCGATCGTAATGTCGCCCTTAGTCGGCTCCAGTTCCCCGGAAAGCAGTTTTAAAAAGGTGGATTTGCCCGCGCCGTTGGCGCCGATTACGCCGTAGCAGTTTCCGGCGGTAAAAAGCAGGTTGACGTGCGAAAATAAACTCTGGCCGTTAAAGCTCAGACCGAGATCGGATACAGTAATCATAGTTCCTCCAAATTATTTTAAACGGCAAGCCGGCACAGGATCATTTTACGCGGTTCGGCTTTGCCGTCAGCTGATAATATACTGAATTTAATTGTATCATAAATCGCCGCAGATAAAAATGGTTGAAACGATGAAGTAACGGCGGCAATACTTGTTATTTTTGAGAATCACTGCTATAATAAGATCATTGTTGCAGGCTGTATCGTCTGTTTTTTGAGGTGATTTCGTTGAAGATACAGGAATCCGGCGAAAACTATCTGGAAACCATATTAATACTGCATAATAAAAATCAAAGCGTCCGTTCCACCGATGTCGCAAGCGAGCTCAACTACTCAAAGGCAAGCGTGAGCCGCGCCATGGGCATTTTAAAGGAAGCCGGCTTCCTCATCATGGAGCAGAACGGAAACCTGATCCTCACCGAAGAAGGCCGCAGAAAAGCCGAGGCGGTTTATGAGCGCCATATGCTGATTGCCAGATTTCTTGAAATGACGCTTGGCGTAAGCCCGGAAACTGCGGCGCAGGATTCCTGCCGGATCGAACATATCATCAGCGACGAAAGCTTTGAGCGTATCAAGCAGTATATTCAAAAGAAGCCATAAATTTTCGCCCGGTTTCACACGGGGCGGTTTGCTTTTAGGAGAGGTGCCATATGAATTTTGTCAGTGCCGCCTGCCCGCATTGCGGGAAGGAGCTTCAAATACCCGAAGATGCGGAAAAAATAGTCTGCATGTACTGTGCGCAGCCAATCGACGTAAAGGCTTTGCTGGCTAAGCCCGAAGAAAGCGACGCCGGAGATTATGAGAGGCTCATGGGAGAAGCGGAAGCGCTTCTGACGGAGGAACTCTTCAGGGACCGGATTCAGTCTACGCCTTTAAAGCGCAATACGTATCCCGAAGATTTTCAAAGCTACGAGGCGGAGATCAGCCCCGCAATCCGAAAGTACTGCCTTGCCGCCGCGGGAAACGAGGAAGCGGCCGCGGAACATTTCGCCGGGGTACTTTTCAGCCGGTTTTTAAAGCATTTTGAAGCGGAAGGCCTGAAAAAGGAAACCGACCCGCGCTTTTTTGACTACCGCTACCTGATCGTCGCGTTCACCGTGCCGGCAATCCTGGAGCAGAAGGTTCCGGCTGCCGAAACGCTCGCGGATGCTTTCCTTGAAAAATGGAACGGGCATTACACCAAAAACAAGCTGGGTAAATCCAGCTATGAAAGTATCAACAACGGATTTAAGAAAAAGCTGTGCTATATCACGACCGCGGTTTGCACCTCTCTGGGAAAAGGCGACAGCTGTGAAGAGCTGAACGCCTTCCGCCGGTTCCGCGACGATTGGCTGGCCGGCACCCCCGCCGGGGAAGCAAAGATTGGGGAGTACTATTTATTCGCGCCGATGATCGTCCGGGCCATCGACCGTTCGGAAGAAAAAGAGGACGTTTACCGCGAAATCTGGAGCGGGCACCTTATGCCGTGCCTGAACCTCATCCGTTCCGGCGAGCTGCAGGAATGCGCCCGGGAATATGAGGCTATGGTTCTTGAGCTTGAATCAAAATGGTTAAACTGATTTTAACTGTAAAAACAGCAACGGCACCTGCCCTTACCGGGCCGGGTGCCATTTTCTTATTTGTTTCATAACCGATCCGCGCTATTTTTCGTCGCTCCAGTCAACAAACCCGAACGCGCCCTGGCTACCCGCTTCTTCCATGAGCTTAAGCATCTCCAGAGCGCTGCGGAAATGCTTTGTACGGTTCTGTTCCGTCCACGTTATGGTCCCCTGCCAGGTTGCATTCTGCCGGTACTGAACATTTACAACAAAAGTCGTTTTACTGTTCTGCATCAATTCCTGTAAGTCATCTTCCATGATTTCTTCCGCCTTCACAATAATCTTTCTGTTTTTTTTGCCGAAAAAGCTGCGGCCCTCAAACAGAGTTTCCGGGAAATCGACGCTGTCAAATAAATCCTGCATGGCATCCAGCATTTGAATTTCGCTTTCGAACCGAACGGATTTCTTATAATGCTCGCTGTACAGACAGCCTTTCATATGATCGGCCTGCATCGAACCCAGATAAATAACGCATCGGGACGGATTTACCTTTATTGTTCCTTCCATGCGCTGCATTCGCTCTATCTCCCCCAATATTAATTCTTAATAATTATACTAAATTTAAATTTAAAATTCTACAGATTTTTACTAATTTTATGAAGCATCTGCAATCTTTTTAAGTACAAAGAACCTGTAAATGGCTATAGCAGACCACCGGATATTCTTCTCAAAGAAAAAGCCGTATGAAAGCTGGAAATTCCAGTTTCATACGGCTTCTTTTCTTCTACCTATAAAATGAATATCGGCATGGATTTACGGGCAGATCGTTCTTCTTCCCTGTTTCCGATCGGCCGGCTCCTATAACGCATATTTCTCAATCGCACGGGCCGCGCCGTCCCGGTCGTTGCTGAGCGTAACATCGTTTGCCGCCTGTTTCACACAGTCGCAGGCGTTGCCCATCGCAACCCCCACCCCACAGGCCTGTAGCATTTCGATATCGTTTTCACTATCCCCTATGGCAAGCACGTTCTCCATGCGAATCTTCAGGAAGCGCCGGCACAGGCTTTGCAGTCCGAACGCCTTGGACACATTTGAGTGCATGATTTCAATGCCTGCGCCCGTATCGACGAGGGAAAACTTGGAATTTTCGGATAACAGTCTCCACAGCTTCGGCTTGATGGAAGCAGGAATCAGCGGAAGATTGATTTTTTCAATCCCGCCCGGTATGCCGCTTACAAATGAAATCAGATTTCCGGCATCCGTTCCGATTTTTCGAAGGACTTCCACATGAAACGGATGCAGCGGATATTCGGAAGAGCGGAATAATTGTTCCCCGGCTACATATATTTTCCCGTGGCGCCAAATCTCCACCCAAATCTGCGGCGGCAGACGGTTTAAAATCCATAAAGCATCTCCGGCAGGAATGCAGCTTGAGCAAACCGATTTCTGATTTTTTAAGCTATATATGACCGAACCGTTTGAAGTAACAGCGCTGTCAATCCCGGAGATCGAGGTGATTGCGGACGGCAGGACGGTATAAATCCGTCCGCTGGCCGGAATGACCGGAATGTTCCGCGCAATCGCCGACTTAATTGCCTGTTTTGTCCGGTCCGAAACGCTTTTGTGATCATTTTGCAGCGCCGTGCCGTCCAGGTCCAAAGCGATTAACTTTATTTCCAAAACAAATCACGAACCTTGTTTATAACGTTTAATAATTTCCTTTGTTTTCACCAGGCAATCCTTTGTCATCTCAATATTATTTTTCGCCACACCCATATAAAGCAGATCCGTAATAATCAGAGAAGCGTTTCTGGAAGCAATCGCGCCCAGCCGCAGCTCCCGCTCCGTTGTGGGGATATACAGTAAAATATCGGCGAATTTTGTCAACGTGCTTTTCCGGAACTGCGTTATGGCAATGGTAGCGGCACCCTTCTCTTTTGCGAACTTCATCGCCGTATTTACCTCATGCGTTTTCCCGCTGTAACTGACGGCGATTGCGGCATCGCGCTCCGTAATATAGGCCGCGGAAGCAAGCTGGTCGTGGAAATCGCTGTGATAGATTGCATACCGGTTGATTCTGGACAGCTTTTCCATAAGATCCATACATACAATTCCGGAACCGCTGACGCCGAAGAGATAGATCTTGCGGGAGTTTAAAATTGCGGCAACCGCCTTTTCCAGACTTTCAACATTTAACAGGCGATACGCCTGATCCTGAAGCATGCTGTTCAGGTTTTCCGCTTTTTTTACCACAACCTCCATCAAATCGCGCTCATTGATCATATCGTCAAAATTCGTAATATCGTCGGTGCTGTCTCTTGCAAGATCCACCTTCAGCGCCGTAAAGCCCTGGTACCCCAGCTTATGGGAAAAGCGTATGACGGCGGCGGCCGAAACTCCGACTCTTTCGCCCAGAATCTGTGCGGAGCTCAGAGTAACCTCATTGGTATTCTGCAGAATGTAACCGGCAAGCTTTTTTTCCGTATCCGTATAGCTTGCCATGCCCTCACGGATCTTATAAATACAGCTCATTTTGCGGATTCACTGTCCTTCTTTTCTTTCCGAAATTTCCTGTGCAGCACCTTTTTTCAGCGAACGGATCGCCTTTGCGATGTTCCCGTTATTGCTGCTTAAAATAGCGCCGCAGTCCTTACAGGAAAGCCCTGTAAGGGCCATGCATATCGCTATTTTAACATTTGAACCACTTTTTTGCAAAAAATCCTCCGCTTCCCCGTAACCGCATCCGCTGCTGGAAACAATAATGCGCTTGGCGCGCTCCACCAGCTTTTCATTTGTGGGCTGCACGTCAACCATCAGGTTTTTATAAACCTTGCCGCATTTTATCATGAGGGAAGTGGAAATCATGTTCAAAATCATCTTTTGCGCCGTGCCGGCTTTCATCCTTGTGGAACCGGTAACCACTTCCGGCCCCACGACCGCCTCAATTCCGGTTTTTGCGTGCTGTGAAATTTCAGCATTGTGCACACAGCTGACGGCACCGGTATAGGCGCCGATTTCATTGGCATAGTCAAGCCCGCCGATGACATAGGGAGTCCTTCCGCTTGCAGCCAGACCGATTACGGTATCGTTCCGGGTAAGCCCGGCTTGAATCAGATCGTCCCGGGCCAGCCCGGAGTCGTCCTCCGCACCTTCCTTTGCTTTGATTAACGCCCCCAAGCCGCCGGCGATAATGCCCTGGATCAAAGAGGCGTCCACTCCGTAGGTCGGCGGGCATTCGCTGGCATCCAGTACGCCCAGCCTGCCGGAAGTACCCGCTCCGATATAAATGACGCGCCCTCCGCGCAGCATACGCTCATAAATACGGTCGACGAGCTCGCCAACCGCAGGCAATATTTTTTCAACCGCAAGGGCAACCGTCTGATCTTCCCGGTTTATCACCCTTAAAATATCCGGCGTTTCCATCCGGTCAATATTCTGGCTGTTCAGATTGATTTGCTCCGTATCAAGAACATTCAAATTTACTTCCATATTCGGCGATCTCCCCTGTATCCGTTCAAATACATCAAAATTTCAAAATAAAATCTGTGCAAATTGTTCTGCCCATATTATAGCATTTTAAAATTTAATTTCAACAATTAATTTTATTTAATTAAATTTGTTTTCAGATTACAATTTAATAAAACAACGTTTTTTCGCCCAATTACTAAATATATTAAGCATCTTACAGGGATATGTTAAAATATTATTTTATTACATTGCATATTTTTTTGAAATATTATTGACTTATAATATTAATTATGTATAATAAAGTTAGTTTAAAGAGGCACGGATGAAATCAGGATCTACCGATTGCGGCCAAATTTACGGACGGCAGGAAAAAGCGCGATGCCCGGACGAAAATCGGGCGGCAGGATGTTCATCGGGATTGATTCCGCGGTTCCTTAATTCAGCGGCAAACTTTATACTAGTAAGTTATCCAAAAAATATATTAAAAGAGGGGTATGAGTAATATGGACTATAAAAAAATAGCAGCCGATGTTCTGGAAGCAGTGGGCGGCAAAGAAAATGTTTCCGCAAACGCCACCTGCATGACAAGACTCCGTATCGGCGTGATGAACCACGAAAAAGTAGACCTGCCTTCCATAAAAAAGATCGAGGGTATTCTCGGCGTTGTGGACTCCGACACGGTTCAAATTGTTTTCGGCCCCGGTGTTGTGAATAAAATCGGCGCGGAATTTTCCCAGTTAACCGGCCTGGCACTGGGCGCCGACCAGGTGGATACGGACGTCAAGGCTGTAGCGAAAGAAAATAAAGAAGTAAATAAAGCAAAGTACAATGGTCCGGTCCAGCGGTTTTTAAAACGCATCGCCAATATCTTTATTCCGCTTTTACCGGGCATTATTGCTGCCGGCCTGATCAATGGAATCATCAATGTTATCAATGTTTCTACCCACAGCGCCTTTGAAACGCAATGGTGGTACTCCTGCATACATACGCTTGGCTGGGCACTGTTTGCCTATCTGCCGATATTCGTCGGTATGAACGCCGCAAAAGAGTTTAAGGGCTCCCCGATTTTAGGCGCGCTTGCCGGAGCGTATTTCTGTGCAAACGCCGCCATGCCGTTACTGACGAAAATCAAGGATGTGCAGATTATCCTTCCTTTTACCGGAAAGGCATTCAATCCGAGCAACGGCGGCTTGCTTTCCGCGCTGATTGCCGGTATCTTCTTTGCCTATCTTGAAAAATGGATCCGCAAGTGGATGCCAACGATTCTGGATACATTTTTCACTCCGCTTCTTACGGTCATCTTAGGCGGCCTGGTAACCGTTATTGTTTTACAGCCGATTGGCACCTTGCTGACGAGCGGAATCTACTTCCTTCTGAACTTCCTGTACGCCGACCTCGGCGCTGTGGGCGGATATATTCTCTCCGCCGGATTCCTGCCGCTGGTAGCCGTGGGCCTGCATCAGGCTTTGACTCCGATTCATGCGATGCTGAACGACCCGGCGGGACCGACAAAAGGCATCAACTATCTTCTGCCGATCCTGATGATGGCCGGCGGCGGCCAGGTTGGCGCCGGTCTTGCACTGTATTTTAAAACGAAGAACAAGAAGCTGAAAAGGATGACGCGCGACTCTTTGCCGGTCGGTATTCTCGGAATCGGCGAACCTCTGATGTACGCCGTAACGCTCCCGCTCGGCAAGCCTTTTGTGACAGCCTGCCTCGGCGCGGGATTCGGCGGTATTCTTGCTTCCCTGCTCCACCTTGGGACGGTATCTCAGGGCGTATCCGGGCTTTTCGGCCTGTTGATTGTGGTGCCGGGTCAGCAGCTGGCATATTTCGTATCCATTGTACTGGCGTATGCCGGCGGATTCCTCCTCACCTATTTCTTTGGAGTTGATGAGAACCGAATCAACCAGGTATACGGCGAAAATGATAAATAACAGGATAAGGATTTTATGAAAGAATTCGGAATTTCACTGTATCTGGGAACCGGTTTTGAAAAAAACACCGCTATTCTGGAAAAGGCTCGCCGCGCAGGCATTCGTTACGCGTTCACCTCCCTGCATATCCCGGAAGAAAGCTCCTGTAACAGCGAGCAGGAAATAAAAAATCTTTTCAGGCAGTGCGAAAGCAGCGGAATTTCGCTGATCGCGGATATCGGCCCGCGCACTATAGAAAAGCTGGGATATCACAGCCTGTCGGACTTAAAAAAAGCGCCGATTTCCTTCCTCCGCGTGGACTACGGTTTCACCTGTGAGGAAATCATTGATCTTTCCAAAGACTTCCGTCTGATCTTTAACGCCAGCACGCTTCAGGAAGATCAGATTACCCGGCTTCATAACCTGCATGCGGATTTCTCCAAATTCAGCGCTTGCCATAATTTTTACCCCAAACCGCTGACCGGGCTGTCTTTGTCAAAAGTGCAGAACATCAATGAGCGAATGCATCGGCTCGGAATGAAAACCATAGCGTTCGCAGCCGGAGATTCCGAACTGAGGGGGCCCCTGAAAATGGGGCTCCCCACCGTTGAAGAGCAGCGCAACGGAAACGTCCTGCTGAACATCCTGCAGCTCATGCAGAAGTGTGCAACCGATCTGTGCATCGTCGGCGATATCGACATCAGTGATAAAGCGTATTGCCAGATCAGAGAGCTTTCCGAAGGCTACGTCCGTCTGAAAGCTGAAATCAGCCCCGAATACGGTTTTATCGCAGACATGGTGCATCATGACCGGCCGGATTCCAGCGATTATGTAATACGTTCGCAGGAATCAAGAACGTACGCTTCCCAAGGCAAGCTTTTTCCGGCGGAGCCCTGCCAGCCGAGGGAAAAAGGCAGTATATCGGTCGGCAATGAAAAATACCTGCGCTATTCCGGGGAACTTGAAATTGCCAGAAGGGATTTGCCGCCGGAAAGCAAGGTGAATATTGTCGGCCGGATAAAGCCGGAATCCATTCCATACCTGGAATATATTACGGACGGGATGGGATTTCAATTCGATGCCGAAAGCCCAAATCCGTAAGCAAAGGAAGTTTTATCATGCAAAGTTTTGAATATACGATAAAAGATCCCGTCGGGCTGCACGCCAGGCCAGCCGGACTGCTTGTAAAATGTGCAAAAGACTGCAGTTCGGATATTCGCTTGAAAAAAGGCGATCAATCTGCTGATGCAAAACGCCTTTTTGCGGTAATGGGATTGGACGTCAAACAAAGCGATGAAATCACAATCTCGGCAGAAGGTGCCGAAGAAGCGGCAGACCTTGCAAAACTAAGGCAGTTCTGTGAAAACAATTTATAATTTTTTTTAAAATTAGTACCCGTGCGGACACTGGGTTTTCAGTATCTGCGCGGGTATTGTTTTACCTATAACCAAAAGCACGATCCACCCCTTTGAATATTTCGGCGGTGTCCCGGAAACTGTCATGGGCAGAACTTTACGGGCTTAGAATTTGAATTTAAAGTTAACGGTTGATGACATGGAAGAAGAGAAAGAACTGAAGAAGAGTGGTTTCCAGAACTGCCGGAATTTCCGGAATCGCTTATCCGAGTTCGTGAATACCCTTTAAACTGCTGTATTTTTCTTCCGTAAATATAACGGACGGACTTGCAACGGACAGGGATGACATGGCATATAATGCAGTCAAAGGGGTGACGGCTATGTTCGGTGCATTGCTGGGATTTGCGCTCTCCGGATTACTGTTTTTTATCCTGCACGTAACGGGTTCGGGTTCCTTTCCCCGGCCGCTCAGCGCACAGGAAGAAAAAGAATGTATGGAACGATTAAAAAACGGCGATATGGAAGCCCGGAACAAACTGATTGAACATAACCTTAGGCTTGTAGCGCACATAATCAAGAAATACTACGCAAACTCAAACGATCAGGACGATATGATTTCCATCGGCACGATTGGCCTGATCAAGGCGGTAAATACCTTTGACAGCAGCAAGGGGATACGGCTTTCCAGCTACGCGGCACGCTGTATAGAAAATGAAGTCCTCATGTTTTTCCGTTCCACGAAGAAAAGCGCGCAGGATATCTCGATGAACGAGCCAATTGACACCGACAAAGACGGCAATGCCCTGACACTGATGGATGTAATGGCGACGGAAGACAATATTCTGGAAAATCTGGACTGTAAAATCAAATCCGAACAGCTGAAAAAGTATCTTTACGAGGTACTTTCCCCGCGGGAACGTAAGATTATTGAGCTGCGGTACGGGCTTACCGGAGCCAACCCCCTCACACAGCGCGAGGTTGCGCAGAAGCTTGGCATTTCGCGCTCGTATGTATCAAGAATAGAAAAAAAATCGCTTGGTTCTCTCTATAAGCGGTTTACAAAATAATGTCTCTTGGCACTAAACTTTTTCTCCGTCAGCAAAGCGTGCCTTTGCTGGCGAAACAACCAAAGCAGACGTTAACCCCTCTGGCAACGGCAAATGCAGTGGCTACAAAAAGTAAGTATTCGCTTTACTAAATATATATAATGTCCTTTCATAATTTATAAAATTAGTTTCTTCATTAACATAATTACTTTTTCGTAAAAATAGATTTAAAAAAAGTCCGATTTCTTCCATAATGTAGATTAAAGTGCAATAAGGAAGGATCGGACACGGCTCCGGTCGGTAATATAAAATGAGAAATATAAAAATTTCGCGGAAAATGCTGATTTTTTCCATCGTCTCCATACTCCTGATTCTGTTTGTCTGGGTGACTTCGCTTTTTTTGAACAGTAAAGTCAAAATCGGCGGCGACCTTTACAATCAAATCATGCTGTCAAATGAATTAACGGCAGATATTTTACCGCCGCCTGAATATATTGTCGAATCCTACGCGACAGCACTTGAATATCTTTCGGAGAAAGACGACTTCAAGCGCGCCAATTTGCTTACTGCGCTCAATAATCTGAAATCGCAGTACACGGAACGTTACAGTTACTGGAAAAAGCATATTCCGGCCAACAGTGAACTTCAGAAGACATTCCTGACGAACTCCTATAATTCCGCAATGCGGTTTTACGATATCTTTGATAAACAGGTCGTTCCGGCAGTGAAATCCGGCGATTCCACAAAAATTGAAAAAGCGCGCGTGGAATTGAAAGCGATGTATAAAATGCACAGGGAATACGTCAACCAAACCGTAAAGCTTGCCTCGGTGTGGCAAAAAAACGTTACGGCAACCTCGCAGGATATGGATCAGCAAAACACATGGATAACGGGCGGATTAATTATCCTTGCAATCATACTGAGTCTTCTTTTAAGCGTTTCTATTTCGCGTTCCCTCGTAAAGCCGTTAAAATATATTACCGGCGTTTTAGGCAAAATTGCCGATGGGGATTTAACGGTCGGCGTGGATGAAAAGCATATCACAAGGGATGAAGTCGGTCAGCTTTGCGGGTTTACCAAACGGACGTCCGCGCGGTTGAACAGCTACTCCTCCTATATCGGGGAAATAGCCGAAGTATTGGATACGATGGCATCCGGCAATATTCGAATTCATTTGCAAAACGACTACGACGGAGAATTTTACATCATAAAGCAGGCTCTGCTGAAAATATCCGCACAGTTAAGCGAAACACTTACAACGATTGAAGGCGCCGCAAAACAGGTACATATCGGCGCACAGCAAGTTTCAGACAGTACACTCTCCCTCTCTCAGGGCTCCGCCCTGCAGGCCGAAGAGATTGAGCGGCTTTCCAATTACATCTCAGAAATATCGGTAAAAGTTCAGGATAATGCGGAAAATGTCGGCAGTTCCGCTGTCTTGATCGGACAGACAATCACCGGAATTGAAGCCAGCAACCGAAATATGAAAGAACTGGTCTCTTCCATGAACAATATTGACCGATTGTCGCATGAAATCGGCAAAATTATAAAAGTAATCGATGATATCGCGTTCCAGACAAATATCCTCGCTTTAAATGCCGCGGTGGAGGCTGCCCGCGCGGGCGCAGCCGGCAAGGGCTTTGCGGTTGTGGCGGATGAAGTCCGGAATCTGGCGGGCAAATCCGCCCAGGCGGCGAAACAAACCGCAGGCATTATTCAGGCTTCCTCCCTTGCCGTTTCAGAAGGCTCTGAAAAGGCTTCGGCAACTGCCGAAGCGCTGAACGATGTTTCCAAGCAGGCTTCTGAGGTGCATTTTATCATGGACAAAATCAACCTTGCTTCCGGTTCACAGGCTTCTGCCATTATGCAAATCAAGGACAGTCTGAATCAAATTAACTCCGTCGTGCAGGCGAACTCGGCTACCGCGGAAGAAAACGCCGCTGCAAGCGAAGAATTGTCCGGACAGTCGGCTGTTTTATATCATGCAGTGGAAAAATTCAATCTGGAGTAACCATTTCTGAATTGAAATAACAAACAAAATCCGGAGGCTGCCGAAACGGCCTCCGATTTTTTGTATGCAGGCATGCAAAATCCCCTGCGGGAACTGGAAATCATCTTCACTTGACGGTATCCGACCGGCTAAGGTATAGTAGGGTAACAATAAATTTGTACAAAAAGGAGGTAAGCCAAAATGGCGGTGCACGTAATAAATGAGGCAAGGCGCTGCCTTAACTGCAAAGTGCCCCAGTGCAGGAGCGGATGTCCGATTAACACGCCGATTCCCCAAATGATTCAGGCGTTTCTTGGGGGACACATCGACGACGCAGGCCTGATACTGTTTGAGAACAACCCTCTTTCGATTATCTGCTCTCTGGTCTGCGACCATGAAAAGCAATGCGAGGGGCACTGCGTTCTCGGCCGCAAGGGCAGCCCCGTAGCTATAAGCAGCATTGAGCATTACATTTCCGATAACTATCTGGACAAGATAAAGCTCAAAACGGAAAGCAGGAAAAACAAGAAGGCTGCCATCATCGGCTCCGGGCCGGCCGGCATCACCATATCGATCCTGCTGGCACAGCGGGGCTATGACATCACGCTGTTTGACAGCCGTGATAAAATCGGCGGCGTACTGCGTTACGGTATTCCTGAATTTCGTCTGCCAAAAAGGATTCTGAGCCGCTATAAGAACGAACTGCTGTCTCTCGGCGTGAAGATCCGGCCGAACACCACGATCGGCGGTGCCCTCAGCATTGACGATCTGTTCCGCGACGGTTACAAATCCGTCTTCATCGGCACCGGCGTCTGGCGCCCAAACGTGCTGAATATACCGGGCGAAAGCCTCGGAAACGTCCACTTTGCCATTGACTACCTTTGCAATCCAGACAGTTATGACCTTGGGCAGAACGTCGCCGTCATCGGCGCAGGGAATACCGCGATGGACGTTGCAAGGACAGTGCTGCGCAAAGGGGCAAAGCAGGTAACCGTATACGCGCGTTCAAGAACCATCACCGCCAGCGCTGCGGAGTTTGAATACGCCAAAATGGACGGAGTCCGGTTTGAGTGCGGTAAAGTTGCCAGCCGTATCACGGACGAAGGGCCTTACTTCAAGAACGTAATATTTCACGAGGACGAAAGCATTGAGATCAGTGAGGGCAGTGAAAGATTATATCCGGCCGACTCAACGATTATTTCAATCGGTCAGGGGCCGAAGAATAAAATTGTTTCCACTACATGGGGAATTGAAGTAAATGAAAAAGGGCTTCTGGTAACCGACCGGTTCGGAACGACTACGCGGACCGGTATCTATGCGTGCGGCGATGTGGTAAACGGCGCCAAAACCGTAGTGGAAGCGGTAAAATACTCAAAATCCGTTGCGGACGCAATGGATGATTATATGAAAAAGCTTTAAGGAATCCGTGCAGCCGGAGATTCTGTTAAAAGCAGAAAGGCCCGCCGAAAGTTACTTTCGGCGGACCTTTCATTATTTGCTGTTTCGTTTTTCGACCGCGTCCGCGGCGGCTTCCAGCCACGGCGCGTTTACAAGTTCGGCCAGACCGACGTCAAAATTCTTTGAAACGCCGGAATCGAACGGGCATTTCCCCAGCACGTCGATTCGGAATTTTGCCGCGATTTCATCCACGTGGCTCTCCCCGAACACATTAATTACTTTGCCACAGTCCGGGCACTTGACATAGCTCATGTTCTCCACAATTCCCAGGATCGGAATATTCATCATATTGGCCATGTTCGCCGCCTTTGCGACAATCATGGAGACAAGCTCCTGCGGAGAAGTAACGATAATAATACCGTCCAGCGGAATGGATTGAAATACGGTGAGCGGTACGTCGCCCGTTCCCGGAGGCATATCCACAAACATATAATCCACGTCCTGCCAGACAACGTCCGTCCAAAACTGTTTGACCATATTGGCGATCATCGGGCCACGCCACACGACCGGAGCGCTTTCATCATCGAGCAGGAGGTTCACGGACATCACATCGATCCCGGTGTTGGTTTTGACCGGCAGAAGCCCGTATTCGCTGCCCATCGCCCGTTCCTTCAGCCCGAATGCTTTCGGGATGGACGGGCCGGTGATATCGGCATCCAGAATCGCGGTGTGTTTCCCCCGCCGGTTCAGCAATACGGCAAGCATGGAGGTTACCATGCTTTTGCCCACGCCGCCCTTTCCGCTGACGATGCCAATCACTTTATTGATTTTGCTCATTTCATTTGGCTTTTCAAGGAAATCGGCCGGATTTGTTTTGCGGGAGGAACAGTTTTCACCGCAGGAGCTGCAATCATGCGTACAGTTTTCGCTCATTTTTTGTTATCATCCTTTTCCAAAACGGTTTATAGCCGCTGTTCTTTTCAGTGTTTTTATTGTATGATTATCTACTAATTTTGTCAACTTTATTTTGAAAATACCCTTGATCTTTCCGGCTGCGGAAAGATCCTGCTCCATAGCATGCCCGTTACCGGGATTCTCCAAGCCTTACATTAAAATTCCTTTTTCAGGCTGCGGAGGAAGAGGTCGCCGAGCACGCGGTTCGGCTCCCTGCCGCCGTTGACCACTTCGTCCACCGCTTTGCAGATGGGCAGCTCAACCCCGTACTGAGCGCCGAGCTTCAGCAGCGCGGTCGTGGTAGCAACGCCCTCCGCCAGCTCACCGTATGTTTCGCCGCGGACAAACGATTCGCCGAATTTCCGGTTATGGCTAAACTCGGAAAATACCGTCGCCTCGTAATCGCCGAGATGGCTCAAACCGTAAGCGGTGATTTCATTCCCGCCCATGGCGCGGATCAGGCGCGCGATTTCCCGCGTTCCCCGCGACATCAGCGCCCCCTTGAGCGCGGTCTTGTTGAGCCCGTCCAACATTCCGGCGGCAATTCCGATGACATTTTTCGCCGCCGCGCCGACCTCGTTGCCGAGCAGGTCCGTACCGTAATAGAACCGGATGAGATCACTGGAAAACGTTTTTATCAGGAATTCCTTTGTTTCCTCCCGTTCACTGTCGATCACCATGCAGTTCGGGATGCCCTTTGTAAAATTCTGCACATGCCCCGGCCCGACCCATACGGCAGCGGGGATATCCGGCGCGTACTGCGCGACAATCTGCGTCAGGCGCATCCCGGTATCCGCTTCAATGCCCTTCATGCAGAGCACGATGGTTTTTCCGTGAAGGTCAAACGCGGTAATCTGCTTCATCAGCGCGCGCAGGTTCTGCGCGCCGATGGAAATGATCAGGATTTCCGCCGAAGAAACCGTTTCGGTGAGGTCGCTGGTGATCCGCACGGAATCGTTCAGGGTAACCAGGCCGTTTGTGCGGCTTTCCCTGAGTTCGGCAAGCTTTTTGGAATTTTCCCTGCCGTAAAGCGTAATTTTATGATTCAGCTGGTTCAGATACCATGCAAGAAAGGTGCCCCACCGGCCGCAGCCTATCACAGAAATATTCATATGATCACTCCTGTTTTTTAACATAAATATATTCTCCGCGTTTTCGCCGCCTAAGGAAGCGCTGCCCGCGGGATATGGACATGCATTGAATCATTTTATTATACCACAAATTTTTAAATATCAAAGAGGCCGGAAAAGGGACTTTCCCTTTCCGGCCTTAAATTTATAGGGTATCCAGTTCAAACCAAAATTTGCTGCCCGCGCCCTCCCGGCTTTCCACCCCGTATGCGCCGCCGTGCATATCCAGAATGGTTTTTACAATAGAGAGGCCGAGGCCGGTTCCAATCTGCGCGCGTTTATGGGATTTGTCCACCTTATAGTAACGGTCCCAGATGTCCCTGAGCTTATCCTGCGGGATTCCCTCTCCGGTATCGCGCACCTCTATGCGGACTTTTCCGCCGGCAACCGTCTGGCTGATCGCCACAAGCTTATCGCTGCCGGTATAAGTAATCGCGTTGTTTACAAGGTTATATACGACCTGTGAGATTTTCAGCTCGTCGGCATTGACCGCCACATCCTGATCGGCATCAAATGTAATTTTATAATCCGTAAGCTTCGCGTAGCGGAGCATGATTTTGCGGATGCTTTCCGTGAGATTGAAGTCTGTTTTCTCAAGGGTCTGCGTACCTGACTGCAGCTTGGAAATATCGAGCATATCGTTGACCAACGTAGTCAGGCGGGTCGCCTCGTCAATAATAATCTGCACGTTTTCCGGCGTATTTTCTCCGGGAAGATCGCGCATGATCTCGCTGTACCCGGTGATCATGGTAAGCGGGGTGCGCAGGTCGTGCGAAACGTTCGCAATCAGCTCGCGGCGGAGATTTTCGGTTTTGGAAAGCTCCACTGCCGCATAATTCAGCGTATGGCCGAGCTCCGCGATCTCCTTATAGCCGGTTTCCGCAAACTTCACATCATAGTTCCCGGTAGAAAGGGTCTTTGCCGAAGAATTGATATTTATAATCGGATTCGAAATCAGCTTGGAAAGAAGCAGCGCCAGAAGCAGCGCCAGAAGGAGCATGATCGCCGTGATATACACAAGCTGTACGCGCAGCGTATTTACGGTTGCATCCACCGGCGATATGGTGGTGTTCAGCAGCACAAGCAGCTTTGTCCCGTCCGTCTTCTTTGCAATCTGCGCATAGACCATACTTTCCATACCGCCGCGCGGCGGCCTGGCTTTATTTTCATATTCCGGCCCTTTGCCGTCCTCCTGCGGAAAACGTTCAAAATACGTGCCGCCCTGATCCTGCGTAAACGCATAAATCTTTGTCAGACTTTCCGCATTCAGCCGGTCCAGTATATTGGGCGTAGCGTTAACCGAGCAGAGCTTGCTGCCTTTTGCATCAATAATAAAAATATTGGTCTGAGTATTCTGCGAAAGGTTCTGAACGGTAGTGGAGAGGTCGGAAGCATTGATATTATCCACCAGCGTGTTGGCGGAGGCTTTAATTTCCCGTATTTTAATCGATTTATAGAACTCGTCCAGAAATACGACCTGAAATACCCACAGCAAAACCAGAATCAGCAGAGTAAAGAAAGCAAAGCACCCAAATATCTGCCACTTTATGCTGACGCGCTTAAACTGCAGCTTCCGTTTCAAACCGGTACCCCACCCCTCTGAGTGTAACAATAAATTTACTGTAATTTCCAAGGCTTCTGCGCAGGAGCTTGATATGCGTATCCAGCGTACGGTCATCGCCGTAAAAATCGTAGCCCCATACGTTCGTAATCAGCTTTTCGCGCGTAAGGGCAATGCCCTTATTGTTTACCAGATAGAAAAGCAGGTCATATTCCTTCGGCGAAAGCTCCGCCTTTTCCCCGTCCACAATGACGATGCGGCCGGTAAAATCGATGGTAAGCCCTTCAAAACGCACCACTTCCTTCTGGGCTTCCGTGCCCGACGGACTGGAACGTTTGATAATAGCGTTGATCCGCATCATCAGCTCTTTGGGCGAAAACGGCTTGACCACATAATCGTCAATCCCAAGCTCAAACCCGTGGATACGGTCGTATTCCTCGCCGCGCGCGCTGAGCATTAAAACCGGCGTGGCGGTATATTTTCGAATTTCCTTGACCGCGGAAAAGCCGTCAAGCTCCGGCATCATGACGTCCATAATAATAATGTCAAAATCATGCGGCCTGCTCCGGCAGATTGTGATTGCTTCCATCCCGTCACCCGCTTCGGTTACGGTATGGCCTTCAAACACCGCATATTTTTTGATCAGTTCCCTGATTTTCTGTTCGTCATCAACTACTAAAATGTGATACATATCTCTGCCCCCATATACCATAGATAATAATGAATCGATTGCCGCATGGATGATTATATTATACCTTATATTAAGCTTTGATTGTGATGCCTTTGTGATTTTTTCCGGAATTTTCTAAATTATAGGAAAGATTTCCAAATATGAATTTTTGTCCCACATCCGAAAGGCGGCGCGCAAAAAGCCGCGGCAGACGAATGAAATCTGCCGCGGCTTTTTGATTGAATTTATAAAATTGATAACTTAATCAAACACACCGGTGGAAAGGTAGCGCTCGCCGGTATCCGGCAAAAGGGCAACGATAAGTTTTCCCTTGTTCTCCGGACGCGCTGCAAGCTGGGTTGCGGCATAAACCGCTGCGCCGGAGGAAATGCCCACCAGCAGCCCTTCCGTGCCTGCAAGATGCTTTGTGGTTGCAAAAGCGTCCTCGTTGGCCACGGTAATCACTTCGTCAAGGATTTTGGTATTCAGGATATCCGGGACAAAGCCCGCGCCGATGCCCTGAATCTTATGCGGGCCGGATTTTCCCTCGCTGATAACCGGAGAGCTCGCCGGCTCCACGCCTACAACCTTTACGTCCGGGTTCAGCTTTTTCAAAGCCTCGCCAACACCGGTAATGGTTCCGCCCGTACCGATGCCCGCTACGAAAATGTCGACCTTGCCGTCGGTGTCCTTCCAGATTTCCTGCGCGGTGGTCGCGCGGTGAACGGCAGGATTGGCCGGGTTTACAAACTGGCCGGGGATATAGGAATTCGGAATTTCTGCCGCAAGTTCATTGGCTCTGGCGATGGCGCCCTTCATCCCCTTGGCTCCTTCGGTCAGGACAAGCTCCGCGCCCAGCGCGGCAACCAATCTGCGGCGCTCAAGGCTCATGGTGTCCGGCATGGTCAGGATAATGCGGTAACCCTTTGCCGCGGCGACAAACGCAAGGCCTACTCCGGTGTTGCCGCTGGTCGGTTCGATAATGGTGGTATCCTTATTGATTAAGCCTCTTTCCTCGCCGTCCTTAATCAGCGCGTAACCGACTCTGTCTTTTACAGAGGAAAGCGGATTAAAGTATTCCAGTTTGCCGGCAATCGTGGCTTCCAGATTCTTTTCCTGCTCATAATTGGCAAGCTCCAAAAGCGGTGTGTTTCCGATCAGGTCTGTAAGATTTTTTGCAATTTTCATAATGATCACTCCTAATATAATAATTCAGATTCATAAATGTAAAGAATATCTTAGCGACAACAGCGGCAGCAGACGGTTCCCAGGCAGTAAGTACCGCGCTTACATTGAACAGGTTTCATTATACCGCCTCCAATTACATATTATTCATATCAATTTAGTATTGTTTATGTTAATGCTATTATAGCTCCGCTTTTTTATAAAGTCAATAGGGCCGTAAAAATTTTTATGGCACTGCTTTGCAATCGCACTATTACATCAAAAAAGCCGCCACAACAGCGGCGGCAGCTCTTTTATTTGCTTTGGACAATTGCGTCAATCAGCCCGTAAGCCTTTGCCTCCTCGGCGGACATAAAATTGTCCCGGTCCGTATCGACTTCTATTTTCCCGATTGGATTGCCGGTATTCCGGGCCAGTATCTCGTTGAGTTTCTTTTTGGACTTCAGCACATGTTCCGCCGCAATCTGAATATCGGAAACCGGACCTTTTGCGCCGCCCGACGGCTGATGAATCATGATCTCCGCGTTGGGAAGCGCAAAGCGCTTGCCTTTTGCCCCGCCCGACAGCAAAAATGCACTCATGCTCGCCGCCATGCCGATGCAGATAGTGGATACATCACATTTGATATAATTCATCGTATCATAAATCGCCATGCCGGCTGTAACGGAACCGCCCGGGCTGTTAATGTACAAATGAATATCCTTACCGGGATCTTCGGATTCCAAAAACAGCAGCTGCGCAACAATCAGGCTCGCTGATTCATCACTTACTTCTTCTCCGAGCAATACGATCCGATCTTTTAACAGTCTGGAAAAAATGTCATAGCTTCTTTCTCCGTGAATCGTCTGCTCAACAACATAAGGAACCATATTCATGCCGCTTTCACCCCGCATTTCATAGTAACAGCAGAGTGATGACGGCGGATTTGCAGCTTACCGCTGTAGGCAAGCTGAACCGGACGGAACTCTCGCTTTTTCCGAAACTCCTGGGGCGAATTGCGATACAGGTTTCGGAATGCAAGAGAGTAGGATTGCTGTGATTCATAGCCTGCCGCAAACGCGATCTCCACAATGGATTTTTCGGTAAAAACAAGCTGTCTGGCGGATTCGGTAAGCCTTCTCCTTTGAATATACCGGTGTATGGTACATCCGGTTGTCTCTGAAAAAATACGGTTCAGATGGAATTTAGAATAACCCGCGATATCCGCTACCCGGTCCAAATCCAATTCTTCCGAAAGATGGTTCTCGATATAATCGGTAATTTTCTGAGTCAGCGCTTCGTTCTCCATCGTCGTTCACCTGCCTTTGTTTATTAGTATAACAGGGTAGCAGGTATTATTCTAAATAAAAATTGCGGATTTTTCAATCTTTTCTCACTGTTCCTTTGGTTTGGAGCCTGCAAGGCGGTTGACATAAAAAGGGACAGCAACCTACCCCTTTCGGCTTGCTGTCCCGCTATTTATCAAATTATGTCTGTTCGTTCAGCCGATACCCCGCGCTTTCCAGCGTTATTCCGGAGCTTTTTCAGTTCCCGTCCTCAATGCTGATTTCGTTGAATTTCTCCGTTAAGTCCTTGGTGTTCAGCGCCGCTTTTGCTTCCTCGGCGGCATCCAGAACAACCGTACCGCGGTGCATCATCACGAGCCGGTCGCCGTAATTAATCGCAAACTTGAGGTTGTGCGTAACCATCAGCGTCGTCAGCTTTTTCTCGCGCACAATACGCTCCGTAAGCTCCATCACGTTCTGGCTGGAACGCGGGTCCAGCGCGGCGGTGTGCTCATCCAGAATCAGCAAATCGAGCGGCGTCATGGTGCAGATCAAGAGAGCAAGCGCCTGACGCTGGCCGCCGGAAAGGCTGGCCACCTGCAAGTTCAGCTTATCCTCCAGACCGAGCTGCAGAAGCTCGAGCTGGGTGCGGTAGTAATCCGTGCGCTTTTTATTCACACCGGTGCCAAGGCCGAACTTTCCGCCCTTGCTGTCGGCAAGCGCCATATTTTCCAGTATGGTAAGCTCAGGGCAGGTACCCTTCGATGGGTCCTGAAATACGCGCCCGATAAATTTTGAGCGCTGAAATTCCTTGAGTTTGCTGATTTCCCGGCCGTTTACGGAAATACTGCCGCTGTCTGCCGGAAAGCTGCCGCAGAGAAGGTTCAATATGGTCGTTTTGCCGGAGCCGTTGCTGCCGACCACCGACACAAACTGTCCTTTTTGTATTTCAAGGCTGAAATCGGTGAACAGGACGACCTCGTTGACCGATTCCGGGTTAAATGTCTTATAGATATGCTGCAGGCTGACAAAGCTTTCGTTTGTCTCAGATTTGAGTTGGGTTGACATTTTGTTTTTTCCTCCTGCCCGCAAACATATTGTTGGATACCAGCGCAAGGGTAAACAGAACCGCCATGAGCAGTTTCAGGAAGTTCGTGGGCAGTCCGAGCTGCATCGCAATGACAAGGCAGGTTTTGTAGACAATCGCGCCGAGAATGACCGCCGTGGTGGCCTTCATGAATTTCACCTTTTTAAAGAGGTTGGAACCGATGATGACCGACGCAAGCGCCATAACCACCATTCCGGTTCCGCTTGCCACGTTGGCGGATTCCGATTGCTGCGCAAGGATGCATCCGGCAAGCGCGGTAAAGCCGTTGCCAAAGGCAAGCCCTAAAATTTTCATGGTACCGGGGTCTTTGCCGAGTGAGATGACATACTGCGGATTGTCGCCGGAGGCGCGCAGCAGCAGGCCGGATTTCGTCTTCAAATATAAATCTACAATCAGCTTTACAAAGATGCAGGATATCGCCACAACGATGAGAACACGGAAGTTCAGAACACCGCCGGCCAGAAGCCCCGCGGGGCCGGAGGTGAAAACCGTATCCTTATTATAGAATGCCAGTACCGCACTGCCGTTGGTGATTACAAGGTTGATGCTCCACAGCCCGGTCATAACCAGAATGCCGGAGAGCAGGTCCGTAATACCGAGCTTCACATGCAGCAGCCCCGTGACACAGCCGGCCGCCGCACCGCACGCAAACGAAATAAGGCAGGCAAGCCACGGATTCACGCCGGCGGTGATGAGCGCAGCCGTTACGCACGCGCCGAGCGGAAAGGTTCCGTCAACCGACAGGTCCGGGAACCCCAACACCTGATATGTTACGTAAACGCCTACCGCCATAATGCCGTAAATGAAGCCTTCTTCCAGCACGCTTCTGATCAGACCGAGAACGATATCCATTCGGGATTTACCAGCTTTCTGTTATTTAGTCACCGCAGTTGCCTTGGAATATTCGGCGGGGAGGGTCAGTCCGAGCTTATCCATGACCGCCTTGTTGTAAACGGGGGTGCATTCCTTTACTTCGTAGACCGGGATATCGGCAGCCTTGGCCTCGCCTTTCAGGATTTTCGCGGCCATTTTGCCTGTTTCCTTGCCGAGTGCGACATAGTCGATGCTCTGGGAAGCAAGGCAGCCGTTCTTCACCTGCTCCTCTTCAGAACCGAAAACCGGAATTTTCGCGCCGTCCGCGGCTTGCAGCACGGTGGAAAGATTATCCACTACATTATTATCGGTGAAATTGTTGATGCAGTCAACCCCTTTTGATACTGCGGTCGCGCTTGCCGCGGCAACCTCGGAGGAACTGGTAACGCCGACGTCGACAACTTCAAAATTATACTTGGGCGCAAGCTCTTTGAACTGCTTGAGCTGGGAAACGGAGTTCGGCTCGCTGGTGGTGTAGATGATGCCGATCTTTTTCGCGTTGGGCAGGAACGCGCGGATCATTTTGATCTGCTGTTCCAGCGGGAGAACGTCAGAAGAACCCGTGCAGTTGACGCCCGGCTTTTCCTTGGCTTTCACAATGCCGGCGGCAAGCGGGTCGGATACGGCGGTAAAGACGACCGGAATATCGGTGCTCTTGGCCGCGCTGTAAGCCGACATGGCGGACGGGGTTGCGATGCCCATGATCAGGTCGTATTTCTTGGAAACCATATTTTTCGCAATCAGATCGCTGTTGGAGGTGTCGGCCTGCGCGTTCTGAAAATCAATGGTGATGTTGCTGCCGTCCTTGAAGCCCGCTTCCTCAAGTCCCGCTTTAAAGCCGTTGTAGCAGTTGGCCAGCGAGGGGTGTGTTGCGAACTGGATCACGCCGATTTTAAAATTCTTTGCCGCAGAGGCTGCCGCGGACGCGGAACCGGCGGCGGACGCGGCGGAAGAAGCCGCCGGAGAGGAACAGGCAGCGCAGGACGCCGCCAAAGCGATCGCGGTAAATACCGCCGTTAATTTTTTTAATGTGTTTTTCATAGTAATTTCCTCCTTAAAGTTAAGCAATTTTGTTTTCGGTCGTTTGTAAATGATTTTATAACAGGCCATCGCCACCAGCCATCCGACATAAACACCAACTCCTTAACCTGATTTATTGAGAAAAATAAAAAAGCCCTTGCCCCTGAAAAATCAGGGACAAGAGCATTCACTCCTGCGGTACCACCCAAATTGGCGAATCAATCGCCCGCTTGTTCCATACACCATGATGTATGCTTCCTTGATAACGGGCAAAGTTCCCGTCGAAAACTACTAAGCTGCGCTTTTCGTTCCGCCCTCATAAGTCCATTCAGCCTGCCGCATCCTGCCGCAATCGCACCGCCTGCGGCTCTCTGAGTGAATGGAATGCATGCTTACTATTCTTAATCACCGGTTTGTGGTCTTATTCTCTTTGTCAATTATTATATGCACATCGTCTGAAAATGTCAAGCATAATTTTCACTGCCGGTCTGTCCGCCATACCGTTGTTTTTTCCGCAGTCTGTTTCATCCGGGCCGCCCGAATTGGAAACAAACCGGTAAATATGGTATAATATATTTTTCAAATTGTCAAATATATCCGTGCCGGTAAAATTTCCGGTCTTCCTTCCGATATATCTTTAAGGACGTTAAAACATGAGAGCTTAATGAGGTGTATAATAATGATCAATGCGAGGGTTATTATTTCTATTTCCAGACAATTCGGAAGCGGCGGCCGCGAAATCGGCCGGAAGCTTGCGGAAGACCTGAACATTCCTTTCTATGATAAAAAAAGAATCGCGATCATCGCCCAGCAGAGCGGGATCAGCAACGAGCTTTTTGAAAAAGCAAACGAAAAAGCCGGCAGCAGCCTGCTTTATTCGCTCGTGATGGGAAGCTATACGTTCGGCAGCCATGTTCCGCCGGACAACGGAACGCCCATCAACGACCGGCTTTTTTCCATCCAGGCGGATATCATAAAACGGGCGGCGGCGGAAGGCCCCTGCGTTTTTGTAGGCCGCTGCGCGGATTATGCGCTTCGCGAATACAAAAACGTCTTCCGGGTATTTATCCGCGCGGACCAGCCGTTCCGCATGGAACGTGCCGTAAGCGAATACGGGATCAAGCCGGAGGAAGCCGCTGAATTTCTCGTGAAAAAGGACCGCCAGCGGTCGAATTATTATTCCTGCTATACGCAGAAAAAATGGGGCGATCCGGACAATTACCATCTTGTATTCGATTCCTCCGCTTTTGGAATCCGCGGCGCGGTTGAACTTATTAAATCGGCCGCGGCGATGCTGGAACGACAACCAGATTGAATTAAAGGAGTATTTTTGTGAAATTATCTTTGTCCGGCGTAAAGGACATGACTCAGGGAAATCCTTATAAGCTGATTTTTGCATTTTCCATTCCACTTTTAATCGGCAACGTATTCCAGCAGCTGTACAATATGGTGGACAGCATCGTGGTCGGTAATTTTGTGGGAACAAAAGCGCTGGCCGCGGTAGGCACGGGCTTTCCGGTCATCTTTATGCTCAGTTCTCTGTTCATCGGGATCGGCATCGGCACCACGATCATGATCTCCCAGTATTTCGGCGCCCGGGATATGGAAAGCCTTGAAAATACCGTGAATACGGTTTACACCGCGATGATGATCGGCTGCATTCCGCTGACCGTGATCGGCATTGTGTGCAGCGGGCCGCTTCTGGAACTGATGAACGTTCCGAAGGACGGAACGTTTGAAATGGCAAAAATCTATATGATCGTTATCTTCGCGGGAATCATCGGAACCGTCGGATACAATATCAACGCGGGCATCCTGCAGGGGTTGGGCGACAGCCACACCTCCCTGCTGTTCCTGCTGATTGCTACGATCATCAACATTGTGCTGGACCTTCTGTTTACCATCGCCTTCGGGTGGGGGGTGTTCGGCGTCGCGTTTGCCACGATCATCTCGGAATTCTGTTCGTGGGTTTTCGGCATTTCCTTTATTAACAAACATTATTCGTTTATCAATATCAATGTGTTCCGGTTCCGGTTTGACGGCGGCCTGTTCAAAAAGGCGATGAAGCTCGGCATCCCGTCCGGGGTACAGCAGGCGCTGTTTTCCGTGGGGATCATGGTGATGCAGGCGCTGGTAAACTCCTACGGCTCCGATTTTATGGCCGGCTTCAACGGCGCGAACAAGATCGATACGTTTGCGTTCATGCCGATTCAAAGCTTTGCGACTGCGGTTACCACGTATGTGGGCCAGAACGTGGGCGCTTCCAAGCTGGAACGCGTAAAATCCGGCACCAGCGCGGGGCTTGTGCTTTCCGTCGGCTCCAGCGTGGTGATCTGCGCGGTCATCTACCCGCTCAGCGCGCTGCTGATGCGCATGTTCAGTCAGGACCCGGACGTAATCCTCTCCGGTGTGGCCTACCTGCACTGCGTGCTTCCGTTTTATCTGCTGCTGGCGCTGCTGTTCATTATCAGCGCCGTTCTGAAGGGCGCCGGCGAAATGATGGTCCCGATGATCGCCACTTTCGTTTCCCTGTGGTTTGCCCGCGTGCCCACCGCCTACCTGATTGCAAATCTGTGGGGAAAGGAATACATCTACTATTCCTACGCGGTCGGCTGGTTCCTCGGCTTTGTGATCGCCTACGTATATTATCGATCCGGCAGGTGGAAAAACAAAAGCATTGTTTCCGGCAGCCGCCCCAATACAGAATAATCGCTTTTGCCGTGCGTTCCGAAACGGAGCGCACGGCATTTTTATGCTCTGTGCCGCCGGAAAGGATTCACTCCGGAATAAAATTTTACTTTATCCGGTAAAAATTTTAAAAAGGCACTTGACAAACCGCTTCGTTAGTTTTATAGTTAATTACACAAGTAACTAACTACTTAACCTGCAAAGGAGTGAAGACATGGGCTTTGGAGAAGAAAAATCCATTTACCTGCAGATCGCAGAGAAAATAGAAGATGCAATCCTTTCCGGCGCGTTCCGGGAGGAGGAACAGATTCCAAGCACGACGGAATTTTCGGTAAACATGAAAATTAATCCGGCAACCGCGCTCAAGGGAATCAATCTGCTGACAGAAGACGATATCGTCTACAAGAAACGAGGGCTTGGTATGTTCGTATGTCCCGGCGCGAAAGAAAAGATTTTAAGTAAGCGCAAAAAAGACTTTTCCGTTCACTACGTGCAGGCGCTTCTGAGTGAAGCCAAAAAGCTGAAAATCGGCAGGGATGAGATTATAGCGATGATTGAGAGGGGTTATGACCATGAGCAGAATCGAGATTAAGAACATCACCAAAAAATTCGGCGATGTAACCGCTTTAAACAATGTTACCCTGAGTTTGGAGGGCAGCCACATCTACGGGCTTCTTGGGCGGAACGGAGCCGGTAAAACCACGCTGCTGAACCTGATTACCGGAAGGATGTTCCCCACCGAGGGCGAAATTCGGATCGACGGAGAAAAGGTTCTGGAAAACGACCGGGCGCTTTCGAAGATGTACTGCATGTCGGAACTAAACCTGTACCCGGAGCGGATGAGGGTGCGGGACGCGTTCCGCTGGAGCGCGGAATTCTTCCCGAATTTCGATAAGGAATACGCGCAGGAGCTCTGCGAGAAATTCGAGCTGAAAACAAACCTGAAAATCAGAAACCTGTCCACCGGCTACGCCTCTGTTTTCAAGATCATTGTTGCGCTCTCCTGCGGCACGGAGATCGTTCTGTTTGACGAACCGGTGCTCGGCCTGGACGCAAACCACCGCGAGCTTTTCTATAAGGAGCTGATTCAAAACTTCAGCGACCATCCGCGGACTATCGTTCTTTCCACACACCTCATTGAGGAGGTTGCGGGGATCATCGACCGGGTGGTTATGATCAAGAACGGCGAGCTTGTAATGGACAGCGACGTGGAGGAAGTTCTCAATACCGGCTACAGCGTAGGCGGCCCCGCCGCAGAGGTTGACGAATATGTAAAAGGCAAAAAGGTGCTCGGCTGCGACATGCTCGGCGGTTACAAATCCGCCTATCTGCCGGGAAAACCGGAAAACGTTCCGGAAGGCCTCACCGTTGGAAAACTGGAACTCCAGAAGCTGTTTATTCAGCTTACAAATGCTTAAGGGGGCTGCCGTCATGAATTTATCATCAATAAAAGTTCCGGTAAAATACCAGTTGTTTACTTTTCGTCACACAGTTCTTATCATGTACCTCTGCGTATACCTTGTGGTCGCTTTTACCGCTGTTTCAAATATGCTGAATCGTCCCGATTATGCTTTCTGTACCGCGATGGAATCCGTTTCCGCAATCACGATTTTTGTCATCGGGCTGAATTCGTTTAAAGAGGATTTTAAATTTTTCGCCGCAAACAGCATTTCACGCAGGACGCAGTTTTTCAGCACGGCCGCCGCGCTCGGAATCGTATCCGTACTCTTTGCCTTTATTGATACAGTAAACAGCATTCTGTATTCCTTTATTCCTTCTATAGAGTATCATTCGATCTTTTCTTTTCTGTACTACGGCTACCGTTTTGACCCGCTTGCCAAGCAGATACTGACCGCAGAACAGCTCATTGGGAATTTCTTCTGGCTGATTTTTCTTGACTTCTGGCTCGCCATGCTCGGGCTGTTCATCACAACGCTGTATTACCGGATGAACAAGGGCCTAAAGATTGCCGTATCTGTCGCGGTTCCCGTTTTGCTGAATTTTGGGCTTGACGGGCTCGACCGTTCTACCGGCGGCAAATCTACGAACCTGATTTCCGCAATCTTCCGCTTTGCCTTCTTCGGCAACTATCAAGACCATAACCCTTATATCGGGATGCTCAGCATGTTCATTCTTGCCGCAATTGCCGCCGCGCTGGCGCTCGTCCTTGCACGGAAAGCCGACATCAAGAAATAACTTTTATCAGGCACGCTGTACTCGGAAGGGGCAGCGTGCCTTCATTTTGAATAAAAGAAAATTTTTCGGCACATAATATGGATAAATTTACTATCGAGGTGCTGAATATGACCCATCTGCAGTGTGACGTAAAAAACTGTGCCAATTACAAGGACGAACTGTGCTGCAAACCGGATATCAAAATCGACGGCCCGTGCGCCTGCGGCTGCGAGCAGACCTGCTGCTCCTCCTTTTTTGACGCCGGCTCTTCCGGCGCGGAGAATTCCGTCGGCTATAATAATCTGCCGAACCTTGCTTTGGAAATCGACTGCTCCGCGAATAACTGCGTGTACAACACGAATAACAAATGTTTTGCCGATGAAGTCAGCGTAAACCCGGAGGCAGACTACCCGGATACCGCGGCCAAAACGGAATGCTCTACGTTCCGGTTCCGGTAACGCGGCGCGGCTTGCCCGGCAGTAACCCCGCAGACCGCGAAAAGCCGTGCCGGTCAGGGCGCAGGCGCGACTTTTCCCCGCCTGAAGAAACGGACGGAGCCGAATCGGCGCCGTCCGTTTCTTATTTTATGAATTCATTCGCGTTTACATCAAACAAGCCGGCGTCCGTAATGCGGAGCTCGGGAATAACCGGCAGCGACAGGAACGAAAGGTTCTGAAACACGTCAATATCCTCAGGCACGCCCATTCGGCGGGCTGCTTCCGCCATTTCCTTCAGTTCGCGTATCATGTCCGTGTCACGGTCGTCGGTGAACAGCCCCGCTACGGGCAGAGGAAGAGTTTTCACCGCTTTGCCGTCCCTGACGATGGCGTACCCGCCACCGCAGGCCTTCAGCTCCGCCACGGCCGCACGCATATCCGCGTCGCTGTCGCCGATCACGATCAGGTTGTGGGCGTCGTGCGCCACCGTGGAAGCGATTGCACCGTTTTTTAGGCCGAAGCCTTTCACAGCACCCAGCCCGATGCGTCCCGAGCCGTCGTGCCGCTGGACGACCGCGATTTTAAGCAGGTCATCCCTCGGGGTAAAAACGCCGTCCTTCGCCGGAAGCCGCAGCATAAGCTTCCGGGTGGTAATCTGGCCGGGAATTACACCAATTACCGGGAATTCGCCCTCTGTCCGCAACTGGAAGCAGTCCTCCCTGAGTTCGGGGATATGGACGCTGTGCCGAATTCGGGTGTCTGCTTCGGCTTTTTCCCCGGAATATTTCATATCCCGCATGGATACGCCGTCCTTATAGACGTCTGCTATTGTAAGGTCGTTCAAGCTGTCCAGCACAACCAAATCCGCACGGCAGCCGGGAGCCACTGCGCCGACATTCCTTAACCCGTAAGCGCGCGCAGCGTTCAGCGTGGCAAGCTTAATGGCTTTTACCGGGTCAAGTCCCAGATCGATCGCCATTCTGATATTGTTGTTGATGTGTCCCCTGCGGGCGATATCGTCAAGGTGAACGTCGTCCGTACAGAACACACAGCGATCCAGACTGATCCCGTCCCGGAGCGCACCGGAGAGGATTTCGGTAAGGTTCTTGGCCGCGGAGCCCTGCCGTATCTGCACGATAAAGCCCGCGCGGAGCCGTTCGAGCGCGGAGGGATAATCGCCGCACTCGTGGTCCGTATCCACCCCGGCAAGCCGGTAGGCCTGCAGCGCTTTTCCAGTGAGTCCCGGGGAATGGCCGTCAATCGTCTTCGGCTCAAGCAGACCGATTTTTTCAAGCAGCCCGCGGTCGCCGGAAACCGCCGCCCCGTAGTTCATGACCTCCCCCAGTCCAACCACGCGCGGATTACCGGTAAGCTCTTTCATCTGCTCCGTGCCGAACACGCCGCCGTTATGGTCGGTTTCATTGAGCGGTACACAGGAGGGCAGCACAAAATACACGTTCAGCCCGCAGCTTTCGCTGTCCGCCAAAAGATACCGTATGCCGTCAAGGCCGCAGACGTTGGCAATCTCATGCGGGTCGGCAATCACCGTAGTCGTGCCGCAGGGCAGAACCTTTTCGGCAAACAGGCGCGGCGACACCATGGAGGATTCGATATGGACGTGCGCATCGATAAAGCCGGGCGCCACCGTTTTCCCCGTCAGATCGATTTCATGCGCGCCGCGGTAGGCTCCCACGCCGGCTATGTATCCGCCGCGTATGGCGATATCCGCCGCAAACAGCGTTTCGGTATAAACATCGACAATACCGGCGTTCTTCAGAATAAGGTCCGGCTCCTCTGCTCCCAGCGATGTTCCCATAAGCTCCAGCTTTTTCCGAATTTCCATACAGCCGCCTCCCGGGTAAATTTTCCTTATCATAGCACAGTGCTTTAAAATATTCAATGAAAAGCGCCCATGGAACAGGTAATATTTATATTATATTATACGCGCTCAAACCCGTTAAATCGTTGTCATCTTTTGTAACTTTACTTGAGGTGCGGGCGTTCCTATGATATACTATATTTTATAAGCAGAGGTAAGGAGGAATACAATATGGCACTGAAATTCAACCCAAAATCGGCTGTAATTCTCGCCGCCGCGGGGCTGGTGATTCTGGGCGGCTGCGGCAGTACGCCGGGCAGCTCTTCCGGCACGGCTTCTTCCCGGAGTTCCGCGCAAAGCACGGTTTCTCAGGCCGCCGCGGAAAGTTCTCAGACTGCGCGTTCAGCCGTATCGTCGGCAGCGCCGAGTTCGGATTCCAAAAGTGTGCAGCTTACCGTAGTACCGATAAAAGCTCCTGCCACCGTTGTTCCCGAAAGCACAAAGGCGGATTTCTCCTATCTTGACGACGCCGTTTTTATCGGCGATTCGGTTTCCCTGAAGCTCAAAAACTACGTTACGGCAAAACGCAAAACCAGCGTCGGCTTCTTTGGCAAGGCGCAGTTTCTGACCGCCGGAAGCATGGGCAGCGGGAACGCGCTTAAGCCGCTGAGCGCTTCGTCCATCCATCCCTCTTATAACGGCAAAAAAGCCCTGCTGGAAGACAACGTGGCGGCAATGGGCGCAAAGAAGATCTACATCATGCTCGGCATCAACGACATTGCACCGTACGGGACGGACGACGCCGTTAAAAATATGGCCAAGTTGATTGCGAAAATTCAGGCCAAATCACCGGACGCGAAAATATTTGTCCAGTCCTCCACACCGATGATCAAAAAGATGCAGATGACGTCGCTGAATAACCCGAACCTGGCCGACTATGATTACAAGCTGAGCGTTATGTGCAAAGAGAAGGGCTATTCTTTTGTGGACGTTGCTTCCGTGATGCGCGACAAAGAGGGCAACCTTCCGCTGGAATACTGCAGCGACCCCGACGTTCTCGGCATGCACTTTACGGACAAGGCCTGCGAAATCTGGATTGACTACCTTCTAAAGCACACAGTAAAGTAACGGAGGATTTCAAATGAAGAAGTTGCTTTCCCTTTTGCTTTCAGTAATCCTTTTGTGCTCTTTTACAGCCTGTAC
>JAEWUH010000240.1 GCA_023397245.1 Bacillota bacterium
GGAAGCGGCTGTTGCCGTTCCGGCTTCCAAACCGCTTAACGATGCGGGGAAATACCTGTAAAACAAACGAATGAAAAGGGGCTGATTGTCTCAAGCGGCTCCGAACAGGAATAAACGAACAGCCCGAAAGAACGCTTTTCACGCTCTTTCGGGCTGCTTTTCTGTTTGCCTGTTACCGTTCTTTCAGCCAGTACTTACGGTCAAGGCTGCGGTACTGCACCGCCTCCGCCACATGACGGGGCCGGATATCTTCGCTGGAATCCAGGTCTGCAATCGTGCGGGAAACCTTCAGCACCCTGTCGTAGGCTCTGGCGGAAAGTCCGAGCTTTTCGAACGCCCGCCGCAGCAGGGTGCGCCCGTCGTCACTCAGCCTGCAGACCTCGTGGAGCATATCCGGGGTTATTCTTGCGTTGCAGGCGACCGGAGTGTTCCGGAAGCGTTCATTCTGTATCATTCGCGCCCTGTTTACGCGCTCCTTTATTTCCGCGGAACTTTCCGCTTTTTCCAGAGAGTCAATTTCATCGAACTCCACGGGCGGTACCTCGATATGTAAATCCAGCCTGTCCAGAAGCGGGCCGGATACCCTTGCCAGATAGCGGGAAACCGCGTTGGCGGAGCAGGTGCAGGGCTTTGACGGATGTCCGAAGAAGCCGCAGGGGCACGGGTTCATGGCGGCAACCAGCATGACCGAGCACGGGTAGGCGATTGTGCCGTTCACGCGCGAGATCGTCACGATGCCGTCCTCAATCGGCTGGCGCAGAACCTCCATTGCGCTGCGTGAAAATTCGGGAAGCTCGTCCAGAAAAAGCACGCCGTTGTGCGCAAGGGAGATTTCCCCCGGGCGGGGAATGCTGCCGCCGCCGGAAAGTCCCGCCGCGGAGATTGTGTGGTGCGGTGAGCGGAACGGCCTTGTCCTGACCAGCGACACATTGGGAGGGATTGCCCCGGCAATGGAATGAATCTTCGTCGTCTGGATGGTTTCCTCAAAGGTCATATCGGGCAGAATGGAAGGCAGCCTTTTTGCCAGCATGCTTTTCCCGGAGCCGGGCGGGCCGATGAGCAGGACGTTGTGGCCGCCGGCAGCCGCTATCTCCAGAGCGCGTTTTGCCTCATACTGTCCGCGTACTTCCGAAAAATCGGGCAGGGGCGGCTGGTTTAGCGGGTCCTCGCCGGCCGGCTGTGCCGGCTCCAGCTCCTTTTGCCCGGTCAGATGCCTGATCAGGGCAGGGAGGTCGCGTACGGGATAGACCGTGATTCCTTCCACCACCGCGCCCTCGGCGGAATTTGCCTCCGGGATAAAGATCCTTCGGAAGCCCTCTTCCTTCGCTTTTATTACCATGGGCAGGATGCCCTTTACCGGGCGGACCTCACCGGAAAGCGAAAGCTCCCCGATAAACACGCAGTCGTCCAGCTCCGCGCTCAGCTGTCCGCTCGCCTTAACCAGGGTTACAAGCAGGGGCAGATCGTAAATCGGCCCTTCCTTGCGTTTGTCGGCAGGGGCGAGGTTTACCGTGATTTTATGTACCGGAAATTCAAACCCGCAGTTTTTCATCGCGGAGCGCACGCGGTCGCGGGCTTCCTTTACGGCTGCATCCGGCAGGCCGACCACGTCGAACCCGGGTAAACCCACCGAAATATCCGCTTCCACTTCCACAACAAAAGCGTCCATGCCGTAAAGCCCCATGCTGAACAAACGAGAAACCATTTTGAATTCCTCCAAAAAATTATCATATGGCAATTATACTCCAAATAAGTCGATAATTCTTCACCTGCCTAAAATTTTTTAATTATTAGTACAAATTAGTACAAGTTTTACGATATATATCATATAGCACTGGCGGAAATAACAGGTTGAAGCGCGAACATTATAAAAACAGGAGGAAAAAAATGATTAGAAACTTAAAAGTATCTAAAAAACTATGGCTTATCGTAATTCCAGCAATACTCGCACTGGTTTTGTTACTCGTTTTCTTTATCTACCGCTCGGACAATATCAGCAGTGAATCCAAAAAAGCGCTGTATGATGAAACTTTTGTCAGTACGGCAGACATATTGAATGGGGACAGAGATATGTATCAGGCCGCCATTGCGGAAAAAGAGCTCTATCTCAGCGGCAAGGACTTGGCTGCCGATCAGAAGAAGGTGCTGGTTGATACATACAAGGAGAATGTGCAGCAGGCACAGGACCGCATTACAGAAGCTCTTAACAATGTGAAAGGGAACAAACAGCTCTACAGCAATTTCCCTCATCCCACAGCCAAACTGACTCTGGAGCAGCTCGGCGGAGAGTTTCAAACGGAGTTTAAAGCGTGGCAGGACGCGTATAATCCGGAATCCGGAGCCGGAGATATGAACGCAAAGCAGAAAAAATTCGATATCGCGCGGGAAAAAATCAACCTGATGACAGAATTACTGGAAAAGTACGCAAACACAAGGTCGGCTGAAATTCAAAACCAGGTCCGCAGCAGTATTTTACTGTCTGTAATCATTATTTCTCTTATCATTATCTTCCTGTTTACCCTGTCTGCGCTGATCGTACGTTATCTGAAAAAGAATATCGAATATATTACCGGTATCAGCAAGCGGATTGCGCAGGGAGAACTGTCCATTCAGGTGGATGAAGCAAAAATAACACGGGATGAAATCGGACAGCTGTGCGGCGCAACCGGGCAGATCCTGACGCAGCTGAACGCGTATGTTTCTTACATCAATGAAATTACACAGGTACTGGATACCATGGCGGACGGTGATATGCGCGTTGTGCTGCATTACGACTACAACGGAGAATTTGCCGCAATTAAGAACGCTTTGCTGCGGATATCGGCGTCAATGAACAAGACGCTGTCCGCAATCGCCGTTTCTTCCCAGCAGGTGGATTCCGGCGCAAAGCAGGTGTCCAACAGCGCCCAGATGCTCGCGCAGGGGGCCGCGGAACAGGCGAGCACCATGGAGGAGCTTTCCGCATCGATAACGGATGTATCGGAAAAAGTGCGCAACAACGCCGCAGGCGTCAGACAGGCGGCCGGATATGTCAGTGAGACGGTTTCCGGGGTGGAAGAAAGCAACGAACATATGAAGCAGATGCTGACTTCTATGAATGATATTGACCAATCCTCCAGCGAAATCGGCAAAATTATCAAGGTGATTAACGATATCGCGTTCCAGACCAATATTCTTGCCCTCAACGCTGCGGTGGAAGCTGCCCGCGCGGGTGCTGCCGGCAAAGGATTTGCCGTTGTGGCGGATGAGGTACGCAATCTTGCTACCAAGTCTGCCGACGCGGCGAAACAGACGACGGCGCTGATTGAGGGCTCGATCCGGGCGGTTTCGGAAGGAACGAAGATTGCGGGGAGTACGGCAAAAGCGCTTGAAAACGTCTCCGCAAAGACGGTGCAGATCAAGGAGATTATCGGGCAGATTGACGAAGCTTCGTCCGCACAGGCGCTGGCGATTTCGCAGATTACGCAGGGTTTTGACCAGATATCCTCCGTCATACAGACGAATTCGGCTACCGCGGAGGAAAGCGCCGCCGCCAGCGAGGAGCTGTCCGGCCAGTCCGCTCTGCTCCATGAGGAGGTTCAAAGGTTTAAGCTCGACACAAATGCCGGAGGCATTTAATCAGATATTGAATCGAAGAACTGCTACGGCTTTTGCTGCGGCAGTTCTTTTGTATCATCTACAGTACTAAAAATTCCCATACAAAAATTAAAGGTAAAATCTGAGAAAAAGGTTATGGTTATTTTTGTAACGGTATGATATAATAAACTGTAAAATGTTTTAAACCGTCATAATTCCTCCGGAAATTTATATGCCGGTGAACAGACCGTTGAATTTTATCTTTGAAATGATTTGTTTTCTATAAATATAACCAATTATACAAATATTAGGTTATAATAGAAAAATATTTGTTGACTTAATAGAGACAATGAGTTATGATATAAAAAGAATCATTGATTAATGTCCATGGGGTGTTGGGTTTGGCTGACGACAGGATAGAAAGTTTTACCGATGCCCAGCTTGCCGGACTGGTGAAAAGCAGTGATTCAAATGCTTTTGTTGAACTTGCCGCGCGATATCTTTCGCTCGTTAAAATAAAGGCGGCCCGTTACCGCAGCGCTATGCTGGAAGCGGATGACTTGTGCCAGGAGGGCCTGATGGGCCTTTTAAATGCGGCCCGGTCTTACGACCCCGCAAGCGGAACCAGCTTTCGCACCTATGCGGGTGTGTGCATCAACAACCGTATGATTATGGCTTGCCGTACCGCCGCAAGTCAGAAGAACCTGCCGCTGAAAAATTTTGTTTCTCTCAGCGAGGACGATTCCGCAATCGGTATGCAGGACAGTACCGCAAATCCCGAAACGGTGTTCATCGACAGTGAAGATCTAAAACTGTTCCGTCAGTATCTGGAAAAGGCGCTTTCTCCGCTGGAGCAGCGTGTTCTGATGCTTTATTTGGGCGGAAGCAGCTACAGCGAAATCGCCGCAAAGCTTGGTATTACCTCAAAGGCTGCCGACAATGCCTTGCAGCGCGTCCGTCTTAAGCTAAAAAAATTGTTTAAATAGGATTCCAATCCGAAAGATTTTATGATATAAATTAATATGCCCTGGTAGCTTAAGTAGAGCGTTGGTAATCAAAGGCGGCGGTGCAAATCCGTCTATGGGCAAATATCTTTAATCCATAAAGCGAGGTAAATCAAATGTACGAAGACAAGACTCTCATCTGCAAGGAATGTGGCGCTGAATTTGTTTTCACCGCCGGCGAGCAGGAATTTTATGCTTCTAAGGGTTTCGTAAATGAGCCCCAGAGATGCAAAGCCTGCCGTGACGCCCGTAAGAATGCCGCTAAGCCGGAGCGCGAAATGTACACTGCTATCTGCGCAAGCTGCGGTAAAGAAGCAAAGGTCCCCTTTAAGCCCCGTGAAGACCGTCCTGTATATTGCAGCGAGTGCTTTGCAAAGATGAGGGAAGAATAAGCATAGATTCCTTATTCATGACCAGAATGCCCCGGATTTTATCCGGGGCATTTTTATATGTATTTTGAATCGCAAGAAAGGTGTTGCAAACTAGAAAAGAGGGTATTATAATTAAGGTGTAAAAATATAGGATTATACTAATTTCCGTTTAAACGGGCTTTCATAAAAATTCCTTGGCCGTTAAGGCGATGGAAGACGGGCAATGCTTTGTGAATGGAAGTAGTATCTGAAAGCTGGAGGTTAAAAACAATGGCTGAAATTACAAAAGACACTGTGATAGGCGATATTCTTGATATCGATAAAACAACGGCCCCGTTCTTTTTTGAAATGGGGATGCACTGCCTTGGCTGTCCCGCTTCCCGCGGCGAAACACTGGAGCAGGCCTGCATGGTTCACGGCGTGAGCGTGGACGAGATGGTGAAAAAGCTGAACGCCCATTTGGTTTCCAAAGCATAAGGTTCGGTTTTTTAAAATCACTGCAGCCGGCAATTCATGCAAATACAGCCGCCCGACAATTCATTGCCGGGCGGCTGTTAAGTATGAGCCGAAAAATTGTCCGGGTGGCTGCCTGCGGTTAAAAATACTTCGGTATGAGGTGCGGAAATTGAGTTTACCATTGTTTACGCTGGGCGGAAGGCTGCAGCTTTGCGCCTCCATGGTGCGTCCGGGCGCCGCGCTTGCGGATATCGGCACGGACCACGCCTATCTGCCGATCTGGCTTGCCAAAAAGGGGCTTATTTCCCGCGCAGTCGGGGCGGATATCCGGCCGGGGCCCCTGCAGAAGGCACAGGACAATATTCTACGCTATCATGTGCAGAATACGGTTTCCGCACGCCTTTCCGACGGCCTTCATGCCGTTTCCCCTTCGGATGCGGACGACATCGTGATCGCCGGAATGGGCGGGGAAATGATCATCCGAATTATTCGGGAAGCGCCTTGGCTCAAAGACGCGCAAAAACAGCTGATTCTCCAGCCCATGACGTCGGCGGAACCGCTGCGGCTGTTCCTCGCGGAGCAAAACTTTGAAGTGCTGCGGGAAGAAGCGGCAGAGGAGGACGGCCGCGTCTATACGGTCATGCTTGTGCGGTACAGTACAGAGAAAGTCTGCGTGGATGCGCTTTACCCGCATATCGGCAAGCTGAAAGCGGACACGCAGGCCGCGGAAGATTACGTTCGCCGCAGGATCACGAATCTGGAAAAGCGGCGCAAAGGGCTGGTGCTTACCGGCAGGCAGGAAGAAGCCGCCGCGCTCGGCGGCCTTACAGACAGGCTGAAAGCAATGACGGAAAGGAAATAATCAATGGTACTGACAGGGGATATTTACAATTATATCGACAGTTTCGCGCCGTTTCACTCCGCGATGGATTTTGACAACCCCGGTCTTCTGGTGGGCGATTTCCAAACGCCGGTAAAAACGGCGGTTTTATCGCTTGATATCACCCCCGCCGTGGTGCACGAGGCCGCGGAGCTTGGGGCTGAATTGATTATCAGCCACCATCCGGTTATTTTCCGCCCCTTAAAGCAGCTTGATACCGAATCGGTTCCCTACCTGCTGGCCCGCAGCGGCATTGCGGCCATCTGCGCCCATACCAATCTGGATATGGCTCCGGAGGGGGTCAACGCGTGTCTGGCCGAACGGCTGGATCTTAAAAACATACGGATGCTGGAGGAATATGAATCTTCCGGTTTGCCGGAGGCTCTGGCCGGCGAAACGGAACGCGCATATTCCCCGTGCGAATTCGCCGAATTTGTAAAGGCGGCGCTCGGCTGCGACGGCCTGCGTTATACGGACGGCGGCAGGAGCATCACAAGGGTCGGCCTTTGCAGCGGCGGCGGCGCCGATTTGGTGTATGCCGCGGCTCAGTACGGCTGTCAGGCTTTTGTAACCGGGGAAAGCAAGCATAATATTTTGCTGGATGCCCAGAATATGGGTGTAACGCTGATTGACGCGGGGCATTTTTATACCGAGGACGTCGTGATCCTTCCGCTGCTGCGCAAGCTTGAAAAAGAATTTCCGGAGCTTCGGTTTGTAAAATCGCAGAGAATGCACAGTCCGGCGCTGTACTTATAACAGGCTGTCGATAAAGCCGCGCAATCGCAAAATTGCGGTACAATTTTGCTTGCCGTCTTGCCTTGCACGATTTCTCGGCGCCTGAATTCACATTCTGCCCCACTTAGGAGGGCGGGAAATGTTTGGCACTTACAGGAGGAAACAGAATGGCTCTTGACGGAGCGTTTTTACGACATATCAAAAAGGAAATTGAGGAGAAAGCACTCGGCGCAAAGGTGGACAAAGTCTACCAGCCGAACAAGGAAGAAATGGTGCTTCTGCTCCGCACGCGCACCGATAATTTCAAGCTGCTGATGTCCGCGCGCGCGAACAGCGCCCGCGTCCATTTTACGCAGTCTGTACCGGAAAACCCCAAGGTGCCGCCGATGCTCTGCATGCTTCTGCGCAAGAGGCTTGCCGGGGCGCGCCTTGTTGAAGTCCGCCAGCCGGGGCTGGAGCGTATGCTCTGCTTCGACTTCGACGCGGTCAACGAGCTGGGTGACGAAATCCGCCTGACACTGGTTATGGAAATCATGGGGCGTTACAGCAATATTATCTGCGTGGATGAAAACGGTAAGATCGTCGACGCGCTCAAGCGTGTGGACGCGGAGATGTCCTCTGAACGTCTTGTGCTGCCCGGAATGACCTATCAGCTTCCCCCGCCGCAGGATAAGCTTTGTCTTCTTACCTCTTCCGTAACGGAAATTATCGAACGGATTCGGCGTATCCCGTCCGATATGGAGCTTTCCAAGGCGCTGCTCAATACGCTGCAGGGCGTTTCGCCCATTGTCTGCCGCGAGCTGCAGCACCTGACCGGGCGCGGGAACGATTTAACGATCAAGAATATGGATGAGCGGCAGTATGAACGCCTTGCCTTCTTTTTGGGAAGAATGGCGGATACCGTGAAAAACATCGACGGGCAGCCGTATATGGTGACCGGTATTGAGAAAAAGCCAATGGACTTTTCCTTTCAGAATATCGAGCAGTACGGGCTGACCGCCGTGGTGAACCGCTATCCCGGCTTTTCGGAGCTTCTGGATGCTTTTTATGACGAGCGCGACCGGATCGACCGCATGCGGGTACGTTCGCAGGATTTGCTCCGCATCCTTTCCAACGCTTCCGACCGCCTCAGCCGGAAAATCAACCTGCAGCGCGCCGAGCTGGAGAAGTGCTCGGAACGCGAGACCCTGCGGATCAGCGGTGACCTGATTAACGCCAACCTTTATAAATTGCAAAGGGGCGCGGCATCGGCGGAGCTGGAAAATTTTTATGAGGAAAGCCTGCCGGTCGTAAAAATCAAGCTTGACCCAACGCTTTCCCCGTCAAAGAACGCGCAGAAGTATTACAAAGCGTACCATAAAGCGCGTACCGCCGAGGAAATGCTGACCGTGCAGATTAAGCAGGCGCAGGAGGAACTGGCCTATATCGATTCCGTATTCGAGGAACTGAGCCGCGCCGTAACGGAGCGCGATCTTTCCGAAATTCGCGCGGAGCTGACGGAGCAGGGCTATATCCGTGCTCCCAAGGGCAAACAGAAGCAGCCGGCCTCCCTTGGCCCGCTGGAATTTACCTCTTCGGACGGTTTTTCCATTCTTGTGGGTCGCAATAACCGCCTGAACGACCGCCTTACGCTGAAACAGGCGAACAAGCACGACATCTGGTTCCATACAAAGAACATTCCCGGCTCCCATACCATTTTGGTCACGGAGGGCCGCAAGCCGACCGAAACCGCGCTTTACGAAGCGGCGATGCTGGCCGCTTTCCACAGCCGCGGCCGCGATTCCTCGCAGGTCCCCGTTGATTATACCGAAGTGAAGAACGTCAGCAAGCCGCAGGGCGCCAAGCCGGGTATGGTGATTTACGTAAGCAATAAAACACTTTACGTCACCCCCACCGCCGCGGTTGCGGAAGATTTAAGGACGAATTAAATTGAAGACACCGGTATTTCATGTTATAATAATCAGATTGAACAATAGGGAAGTGTGTCAATGATCAAAATAAAAGCGGCTGATTTTCTGCAGGATACCATATGGTTCGGACTCACGGCCCTGCTGCTTTTAACGGCGAATTTAGTAGCCGCCTTTAACGGAATTTTATGGAAAACCGCAGTGGACATCATGCTGGTTGCGATTATTGTGCTGAATATTGCCATCTGCCGCAGTCTGATTGCCAATATCCGGCGCGACTTTGCTCTCCTTGTTTTTGTAGGGGCGTTTGATCTGCTGCTTTTGGGGCGCGTTTATAATTCCTGGATCGGTTACAGCCATAAGCTGCTGCTGCTGCTGGAAGCGGAAAGTTACCCAAAACTGTTTTCTGCGCTGCAGATCGTAACGGTCTCCTTACTTTGCGTTTATCTGGCCTACCGCCTTTTCGGGCCGGTCTTTCAGAAAAGGGAGACGGCAATCCGGGAGCGCGGCATGGGAGCGGTTCTGCAGGATCAGCTCACCCCGGTCATCCGCCAGATCAGTCAAATTGTGCTTTATGTAAGCTCAATCGCTTTCTTTTATACACTGCTGAAAACCGCACTTGTTGTCCTTCAGCACGGATACCTCAGCTCGTTTACCAATATCACGGACATTCCGGGCTACATCAGCCGGCTTTCCATGTTCTTCATCCCGGCGTTTGCGGTGTTTCTGGCTACCCTTCCGGATAAAAAACAGATTCGGATTCCGCTCGCCGTCTATTTTGTGTACATGCTCGCGTCCGTTCTGACCGGCAGACGAACCACGCTTGTAACGGAAGCGCTGATGCTGATCGTTTATCTGGTGCTCCGTGACTCCCTTTTGGAAAAGGAAAAACGTGTTTTAAAGAAGCGCACAGTCGCCTACGCCGGTATTTTCGGGCTTGCGGGAGTTTACCTGCTGCAGCTGCTGGCCTTGATACGGGCCGGCCTCGACCTGGGAAGAGGATTTGGCGAAATGCTTGTCAGCTTTATTGATTCGCAGGGCGCCAGCTTCCGTGTTATCATGCAGACGGTCAACCACATTGACCTGTTTCCGGCGGGAGCCTCCAGTTCCTATCTGTTTTATCCGTTTGAACTGTTTGTCCATAATAATGTTGCAACCCGTACGCTGTTCGGACTCACTCCGATTGTTGAGGTACAGAATTCGCAGTTCGTACAGACGACGCACAACTTTGCCCATGTCCTGACGTATCTGGTTGACCCGGACCGCTACCTGAGCGGCGGTGGGTTCGGAACCTCCTTTATCGCGGAGTCCTACGCCGCGTACCGCATTGTGGGCGTTATCCTGCTTAGCGTAATGATCGGGCTGATTTTCCGCTTTTTCGCTTCCATGCTCACCCGTTCCTGGGTGGTCATTGCCTGCGGTCTGCTCGCGGTAAAGAACTTCATCTATATCCCCCGCAGCTTTGCGTTCTTATGGGTGACGGAGGTATTCAATATCACGTATCTCTGCTTTTTCATCGCCATCTATCTTGCCGCGCTGCTGGTCTGCCGGATGGGTACGCATATCCGGTCGGCCGCGCCGGAACCGCCGGTGGGGGAGCGCCTATGAAGATACTGCTGCTTCTTACCGCCTTGTTCCCTTATGACAGCGGGGAGGAGTTTTTATCCGAGGAAGTGAAGCATATCCGCGGCTTTGACCGCGTGCTGGTATGCCCCTGCAATCTTAAGGAAAATTCCGCCGTGACCAAGAAACTGCCGGATTTCGCGGAATGCGTTCCGCTCAAACGGACGGACAGCGGAAAATCGGTTTATGCCAAGCTGTTGGCAAGGCCGTATGTCCTCACAGAAATCGGCGCCCTGATGCGGGAAGGCCGGTTCAGCTCCGGCAGGCTCCACGAAATGCTGTTTTTCATGAAAAAGGCGCAGGAGCTGTACGCAGCGCTGGTTCGGTCGATTCGGTTTGACTCCGCCGATGAAGTGACGATTTACAGCTACTGGTTTTACGATGCGGCGGCGGCGGGCTCGCTGCTTGCCGAATATCTGCGCGGGCGCGGCGTTCAGGTCACGCAGATTTCGCGCGCGCACGGATTTGATATCCACGAGGAGCGGGCGAAATATGGCTATCTCCCGATGCGCCGATTCCTGCTCAGCCGTGTGGACGGGCTCTTTCCCTGTTCGCAGAACGGCGCGGATACCGTCATCGGGCGGTACCCGGAGTATGCTGCAAAAATCCATCCCGCACTTCTGGGTACGGCGGATCACGGTGAAAAGCCGGGAAACCGGGAACGCGGTTTACAGATCCTTTCCTGCTCCTATATGGTGCCGGTCAAACGCCTGCACCTCCTCATTCAGGCGCTGAAGCAGGCCGAATTCCCGGTCACCTGGACGCATATCGGCTCCGGCCCGCTGGAAAAGGAAATCCGGGAAACGGCTGCGTCCCTGCCGGGAAACGTCCAGACGCGGTTTACGGGGCAGATGGACAACACTGCCGTTATGGACTATTATAAAACGAACGCCGTTTCCGCGTTTGTCAACGTCAGCGCAAGCGAGGGCATCCCGGTCACGGTGATGGAAGCCTGCTCGTTCGGCATCCCGGTCGTTGCCACGGATGTGGGCGGTACGCGGGAGGCTGTGACGGACGGCGTAAACGGATTCCTTCTTTCAAAGGATTTTTCGCCGGAGGAGCTGCTTGCAAATTTGCGCAAGCTTAGAGATATGCCGGAGGACGAATACGGCCGCCTTTGTGCCGGTTCCCGCGGAATATGGGCGGAAAAATTTGACGCGGCGTATAATTATCAGAAATTCTACGAGGAGTTAAGCAAATGAAGCTGATGTACCTCACTTTTCAGGAGGACGCTCCGCTGTATCTGGGCGTAAAAAATAAAATAGAAGGCCAGATCGAAGCCTTTCAGAAGCTGGGCTACGATGTAACCTGTTCCATGTGGCAGGACGGCAGCTTTCATTTTTTCGGGGCGGACAGCTTTTCCGTACCGATTGACCCGGCAAAGGGCAAAATGAAGCAGTTTGCAAAAATAGCCGACGACTATATGGCACACCATTCCTTTGACGTTCTTTATATGCGCCTTGACCGCATCAGTTTTGACATGATCCGCATCTGCAGAACAGCCCGGGCGAACCGTGTGAAAACCGTTGCGGTGGAAATTCCGAATTATCCCTATTTATCCGATTATGTGCGCAATGTCAAATATGCCAAATCTCTGAAACGCCGAACGGTCACGGCGGCAAAAATTGCGGTTGTGGCGGCGATTGACCGCAGCTCCGGCCTTCTGCTAAAAAAATATGTGGACGCCGTCATTCTATACGGCAATAAGGCGGATTCCTTTTTCGGCGTAAAAGCGATGAACGGCGACAACGGGATCAATATTGACAAGATTGAACCGGTTCCGCACTGCGGCGATACCGTGAAGGATATTTCCATCCTCGGCGTTGCGGGCACGCTCTGGTGGCAGGGCTATGACCGCATCCTGCAGGGGATGAGCGCCTACAAAAGGAACCGCAAACCTGGGAAGCCGGCGCTGAAATTTGTCCTTGTGGGCGGTGACGCGACTGAAATGCCTGAATTTCACGCGCTTGTGGAGCGCCTCGGCCTGACGGATGACGTTGTCTGCTGCGGGTTCAAAAGGGGCAGGGAGCTCAGCGACATTTACCGAACGGTCGACGTCGGTGCTTCCTCGCTCGGCTGCTACCGCAGGGGCCTGACGGGCTGCTCTTCCTTAAAGGCGCGCGAATACTGCGCGGCCGCGCTCCCGTTCCTTTACGCCTATGACGACGAAAAGGTCGACCGCGCCCCGGCTCCGTTTGCGCTGAAGCTGCCAAATGACGCCTCACCCGTGGATATGGAAAAGGTGGTCGATTTTGTGCAGCAGTGCCGCAGCGATCCTTCCATCGCCGAGCGGGAGCGGGCTTTTGCCGAAGAAAATTACGACTGGAAAAATATTATGAAACAGGTATTGAACTTTGCAGAAAATAACTGAATGATATGGAGGATAACCAATGGAACTTTTCGTAAGCTTTTCTGAAATCATGGAGTATTTTAAACGGCATCTGCGTACCTTTCTCATCGTAGTGGCGGTGTTCGGCATTGTTTCCGGGCTGCTGCCGCTGAAATTCGTGCATAATCAGTATTCGGCTTCCACCACGATCGTGGTGTCCTGCCAGATACCGGAAAACGCGCAGACGGATTATCGGCTGCAGTATACGAGCATTCTGAACAGCAGGGTGCAGACGGCGATTGCCATGGCTTCCGGCAGCGACATCATTACCCAGACCGCCGAGAAGCTCAACATTAAGGAAGACAAAATTTCTTCCATTTCGGGCACACAGGTGGGAACGGCTCCGGTTGTAAAGCTTTCGGTCAGCACCCCGGACGCGGCGCTGGCTTCCCAGGTTTCCGATACGGCGGCGCAGGTCATTGCCGAAAAGCTGACGGTCTCCTTCCCGTCTCCGCAGATCACCGCTGTGATCAGCGACAAAGCCATCCCGCAAAAGACGCAGTCGAATAAGACCACCATGCTGAAAGCCGGGATTATCGGCCTGATCATTGGGTTTATCTTCTATTTATGCTTCGGCATCGTTGTTGTGCTCACGGATAAGACCATCCGCAACAGCCACTACGTGAGCGAGGCGCTGAAAACCAACCTTCTCGGAACAATCCCGAATAAGTGCGACGAAGAAAAGCTGCTTGACAGTTACCGCAAGTTGCGCGCCGCGGCGGTGAACCAGGCCAGCGGCAGAAAGAGCTTCCTTGTTGCGGATGTCTGCGAGAACGACGGAGCAGACGCGGTTTCTGCCGGGTTTGCGTCCGCCATTGCCCGTTCGGGGAAAAAGGTGCTTTTGATCGATGCCAACCTTCGTACGAACGGGGTTGCAAAAATTCTGGACGTAACCGCGGAGAAGAATTTTTATGATGTGCTCCGCGGAGACTGCACCGCACAGCAGGCGGTCTGCGCTACACAGGTGAGCGGCCTGAGTGTGATTGCCGGAACAGAAAACAGCGAGAATTTGGCGGATCTGCTTGCTTCCGACCGGTTAAGCCAGCTGCTTGATGAGCTGGAGCCCAATTTTGACGAGGTCGTTATCAGCGCTCCGTCCGAGGTTCGCTATCCGGATGCCGACAATATGGCCAAGCTGACCGGTTCGGTTATTATGGTGGCGAAATACGCATCCACGCCCTATTACGAGTTCAAGGATTCCTTCCAGCGCTTGCGTACGGCGGGCGGCAATGTGATCGGATTTGTTACAACCGCAGTTTGACCCTCATAAAACAAAACGTCCCCGGGTTTTCACCCGCGGGACGTTTTTTTAAATCTCATTTTGCGTTGTATGATTGATTAAAGCGTTGATGCGGTCAATCAGCATATGCAGGGCAACCAGATTTTCGCCTCCCTCCGGGATGATGATGTCCGCGTATTTCTTGCTCGGCTCCACAAACTGCTCATGCATGGGCTTTACGGTGTTCATATACTGGCTGATGACGGAATCCAGGCTTCTGCCGCGTTCCTTCACGTCGCGTGTCAGTCTGCGGATGAGCCGGATATCCGCGTCGGTGTCAACAAACACCTTGATATCCATCAGATTCAGCAGTTCCTTATTTTCAAAAATCAGGATTCCTTCCACAATGATAACGGCAGTCGGTTCCACATGGACGGTTTCGCCCGTTCTCGTATGCGTTACAAAGGAATACTGGGGATGGTCGATCGCCTGTCCGTTTTTCAGCTTTTTGATATCTTCAATCAACAGATCTGTGTCAAAAGCATTCGGATGGTCGTAATTCAGCTTGGTGCGCTCCTCATAGGAGATGGTTGCGTTGTCGCGGTAGTAAAAATCATGCGATAAAATGATTGCGTCATCACGGACAGCGTTTTTCAGTTTTGTGGCAAGCGTAGTTTTGCCAGAACCGGTACCGCCCGCAACACCGATTACAAAAGGTGAGCAATT
>JAEWUH010000054.1 GCA_023397245.1 Bacillota bacterium
AATTCACGAAGCCGTGTTCTGATTTAGATATCCATCAAAACATTATTGACATTCGCGGATTACATGATATTATATCATTTAGATTCTCATCAAAATGAAGGGAGAGAATGTCTTGCCGTTTCCGGAAACATTCAAAGCGCTGTCTGACCCTACCCGACGGGAAATTCTGAACCTTTTGAAGGTGCAGCCTCTCTCGGCAGGGGAAATCTGTGAACATTTCAATATCACAGGGGCAACCGTCTCCCATCATCTTACGATTCTGAAAAACGCGGATTTAATCAACGATAAACGGGAAGGGAAATATATTTATTATGAGCTAAACCTGTCTGTTTTTGAAGAGATTCTGAGTTGGTTCAGCAGCTTTTTAGACAAGGAGAATACAAATGAAAAATAAATTTATGAATTATTTTTACTGGTTTGCCGCCGTATTCCCGTTTATTCTGTCCGCGGCGTTTTATTCCCAACTGCCCGAACAGATGGCAATCCACTGGGATATGGCGGGCAACCCAAATAACTATGCTTCCCGCCCGGTTGCGGCGTTCGGAGTACCGGCCCTTCTGCTGCTGGTTATCCTGCTGGTTAATTTCAGAATTTCCACTGACCCGAAACGGCAGAATATTAATCGTTCTCCGCAGATGAAGCTGGTTTCCCGGTGGCTTGTCGTCATCCTCGTTAATGTTACGCATTTCGCCTCCATATTAAAAAACATGAATACGAATATCAATATCACCCAAATCATTTTCCTGTTTCTCGCACTGTCGATTGCCGTGATCGGCAATTATCTCCCGAAATTGAAATATAATTACACCGTCGGCATCAAGCTGCCGTGGACGCTGGCAAGCGAGGAAAACTGGAGAAAAACACATCGGTTTGCAGGCTTTGTATGGATCATCTGCGGAATTCTGCTTGCTGTCACAGCATTTTTCCCTTACAAATGTCTAAACCTCTCTATTTTTATCATCCTCGCCGCAGTTCCTGCGGTTTATTCCTACCTTCTCTTTCGAAAAGAGAGGGGCGGCCGACCGGAGTAAACAGGGTCTGCTGTGCTTAACTAACAAATAGTGAAAAGGAGATTTTACTATGATTTCAGCCTCTGTTCTTACCGCGTTTGTTCTTGCGGCGGCTGCTGAACTGCTGCTCCCGGTTATCATCCTTATCGTGCTCGGAGTTCGGAAAAAGCTTTCGGCAATTCCGGCGCTGCTCGGCTTTGCCGCCTTTTTTGTATCGCAGATTCTGCTTCGGATTCCGATTCTGCAGGCGCTCGGAGCGCAAAGCTGGTTTAAGGCGTTTGCCCTGAACACGGTGCCGTACATCATTATGCTGTCCTTCACCGCGGGGCTGTTTGAGGAAAGCGCGCGGCAGCTTTGCGCGGGCTGCTTCCTGAAAAAGCACCGGGGCTTTCAGGACGCACTCTCGTTTGGACTGGGGCACGGATTCTGCGAAGTGATTCTTCTGACGGGTATGGCACAGATCAACAATATCATTTATTCCGTGATGATCAATAACGGAAGCTTCCAAAAGCTGACGGCAAGCCTTCCGGCGGCGCAGAGTCAGCAGCTTCTGACTGCAATGCTTTCCGTCAAGCCGGAAGCCGTTTATCTGGGGATACTGGAACGCGTATTCGCCGTAACCTACCACGTTTTTGCAAGTATCCTGATTTTCAAAGGCGTAAGCGAAAAGAAAATCAGCTATTATTTTCTTGCCATTCTGGCGCACACCGCTTTCAATATGGGCAGCGTGCTGCTGACGCGATACGTTACTATGTGGGCCGGAGAGGGCTTTGCGCTTGTATTTTCGGCAGCGGCTTTCTTCCTGATTCTCCAAATGAGAAAATCGTACCCTGCCGGCGATTTACCGGCTGCGGAGCCTGAATCATAAAGCGCGGCTTGCTGTTTGATTCACCTGTGATTTATGGTATAATGAAACCACAGGTAAGGAGGCCGCAAAAATGTATCAAACGTGGGAAGAACTGGAATCGGCCTGCCGTGAATGCCGCAAATGCGGCCTTTGCGAAGGGCGTACAAACCTTGTGTTCGGTGTGGGAAACCGGGAATCGAGGGTGCTGTTCATCGGCGAGGGGCCGGGAGAAAACGAAGACCTGCAGGGCGAACCGTTCGTCGGAAGAAGCGGGCAGCTGCTGGACAAAATGCTTGCCGCGGTTGACCTTGACCGCAAAACCAACATCTATATTGCCAACATTGTAAAATGCAGGCCGCCGCAGAACCGCGACCCCCTTCCGGAGGAACAGGAAATGTGCATCGAATGGCTGCGGAATCAAGTCGCGCTCATCCGCCCGAAAATCATCGTCTGCCTTGGCCGGATCGCGGCCATGAAGCTGATTCGTCCCGATTTTAAAATCATGAAGGAACACGGTATTTTTTACGAAAAGGCAGGCGTGCTGATGATGGCTACGCTGCACCCCGCGGCGCTTCTGCGCAACCCGAACAATAAGCCGGAGGCATTCGATGATTTCATTAAGCTGCGTGATAAGATAAACGAACTGGGAATATAGAGTCAAGACCACCCCTAAAAGGGGTGGCTTGCACAAGCCCTATAAGGGCTTAAGATTGCCAGCGCCTAAAAGAGACGCTGGCTTTCACTTTGTTCAAGCCATTGTGGGTTGATTACTTAGCAAGTCCCCTAAAGGGGTCTTCTAATTCCTTTGTGGTAATTTTGTCCATGATCTGATCCTGTTTATCTTGTTCTCGAATGTACTTTGCTATGGTTGCTTCATTAAGCCCTACTGTACTTACGTAGTAACCTTCCGCCCAAAAGTTTCTGTTCCCAAATTTGTACTTCAAATTTGAATGTCTATCGAATATCATCATCGCGCTTTTTCCTTTGAGATACCCCATAATTTGAGCAACACTATACTTCGGAGGTATCGAAAGCAATAGATGCACATGATCCGGCATCATATGCCCTTCTACTATTTCTATGCCTTTCCATTTACATAAATCTTTTATGATTTGTTGTATATCCACCCTTAACTGATTATAGATAATCTTTCTCCTGTATTTTGGAGTAAACACAATGTGATACTTGCACATCCATTTTGTATGTGCTAAACTTTCTGCCATAGAGCAACACCTTTCTTCTGTTTGTTTTGATGGCTTGAACATTCATCATTATATCAGAAAGGTGTTGCTCTTTGCTTAAGCGTTGAATCCCACCCGCATAGCGGGCGGCTTTTTGTTTCAAGCGGCAAGACGCTTGAAACTTGCTAAAGCAAAGTAAAAGGAGACAGCCAAAAGGCTGTCTCCTTTTTGTCAGTCCGGTTTCTCTAAAATAAACCGAACCTACACTCTTCCCCTATTACAAAGTTACGGGCTGCTGCGAAAACACAGTACCCCACTTATTTTAAAATTAATTGGTTAATACGGCATGGAAAACACATCGAGAAATTTCTGTGAGAGCACGTCGTACTCGTTGTTTTTCAGGATATACTCCCTGCCGCGCTCCCCCATCTGCCCAAGCTCCTCCTTGGAAAGTGAAGCAAGCTTCCGGGCAGCTTCGGCGATCGCCGCGCTGTTCTCCGGTTCAATGGAGACACCGCAGTTCGCTTCGGCAACCATATCGTTCGGGGCGTCAATGGCAAAAATGACCGGCTTTGCCGCCATCATATAGTCCATCAGCTTGTTCGGGCTGACTCCGAACCGGAACAGCGGCTGGCGCTGCAGGCCGACGTACAGGGCGTCCATCTGGTTTAAAAGCTCCGGCACCTGCCCGCGCTTGACCGGCTCCAGAAGCTCGACCGTATCTCCAAGCTTTAAGTCCTTCACTTTTTGCACAAGGCGCTCGCGCTCCGGCCCGGGGCCGACAAGCAGCAGCTTGATTTTCTGTTCGCGGAGCTGTTCGCCCGCCTCAACAAAGCTGTCCAGCGCGTTGGCGATGCCGTGCGCGCCGGTATATCCGATTAGGAAATACCCTTCGTCGTGGTACTGTTTCAGCTTCTCATAATAAACCGGAGAATTCGCCATCGGCTGCTCCCAGTCGGCTTTTACAATGCCGTTCGGTACACAGATGAATTTTTCCGGCTTTAAGCCGTGTTCCTCCATATGCCCCTGCGCGTTAGGCAGGAGCGACACAACATAGTCGCTGTGCTTATAGCAGTAATTTTCCGCCGCCTGCATCGCCATGATATACGGATGGCGCGGGCTCATTCCGCCAAGCTCGATCGGGCTGAGCGGCCAGAGGTCGTGCACCTCGTAAATCAGCATGGCCCCGTATTTTTTTGCGAGTCTGTGCGCCGGATAGATATCAAGCGGGTAGGTAGAGGAAGCGATCACCGCGTCGGGCTTGCCCTGCGCCGTGATCTGATCTCCGTATTTGTAAAGGCCGTGCAGGAACGAAAGCATATTTTTGATTCTGCCCATGCCGTTGCCGTGATACTCCGGGCCGCTGATCCAGAAATAACGGACTCCGTCCAGCATCTGTTCCATGATTTTTTTGTCCTGCATCTCCGGATTCTTGGTGCGCAGGTGCGAGTAGGAACTGGCCACAATCGTCACGTTATGCCCCGCGGCAGCCCAGCGCTTCGCCATAAAATACGGGCGGAACTCCATGCCGTGCAGGTTGGAGCCCGCATAGTGATTAATATAGATGATATTCATTCAAATTCCCTCTGACTGCACGTTTTGCCGTGCCAATATGGAAGCAATTTTCTGTTTTCAAATCCGCTCCAATACACGGATACCAACAAAATTATACGCCCGGTACCTGTACCAAAGCGGAAGCAATCTTCTATTTTTCAAGTCCGCTCAAACACACGGATACCAATAAGATTATACGCCCGGTGCCTGTGAAAGCATAGCGGCAATTTTCTGGGATGCCTTCCCGTCGCCGAAGGGCTGCGCGGAACGCGCACTGTGGTCAACCGCGGTGTGCAGCGCTTTTTCAAGGATATCCGCGGTCTCCAGCTTTGCGAGTACGTTCCAGTTTCCTTTCAGGGTTTCCACCCATTCGGTCTCCTGCCGCAGCGTGATGCAAGGAACCTCCATGAACCACGCCTCCTTCTGAAGCCCGCCGGAGTCTGTCAGCACTTGGCACGCGCCGGAGGTAAGAAGCAGCATTTCGAGGTAGCCGACCGGGTCGATCAGCTTAATATTTTTAAAGCCGCGTTTCTGAATCGCCTGTTCGGCGAGCGGCCTTGTTCTTGGGTGGATGGGCAGCACCACAGTCTGCGGGAGCTGTTCGAACGCCTCAAAAATACGGATGACCGCGTCTAAGCCGCCGTCCGTCGTTTCCGCGCGGTGCAGGGTGGCAAGGCGGTACTGCTTCGGTTCGAGCCCAAGCTGACCGTAAATCGCGGTTTTCTGCGGGTTGTTCCGCGCCACATTCAGAAAATGCAGGACGGAATCCAGCATAACGTCGCCGCATACGCTGACCCCCGCCGTTACGCCCTCTTTTTTGAGGTTGTCCGCGGCCGTCTGTGTGGGGCAGAACAGCCATTTTGAAATATGGTCGGTGAGTACGCGGTTCTGTTCCTCCGGCATACGCATATTGTAGGAGCGCAGCCCGGCTTCCACGTGGGCAACTGGGATATGCAGCTTGGAGGCGGCCAGAGCGCCCGCAAGGGTGGAGTTGGTATCGCCGTAAACCAGCAGGATATCCGGTTTTTCCTCCAGAATCACGTCTTCGATCTTCATCAGCATTTCGCCGGTCTGATGCCCGTGTGTACCGGAACCGACGCCCAGATTGTAGGCGGGCTTCGGGATATTCAGCTCCTCGAAAAACACGTCGGACATATTGCGGTCGTAATGCTGGCCGGTATGGACAAGCACCTCGGTGCAAACCGGTTTTAACGCCGCGGAAACCACAGACGCCTTGACAAACTGCGGTCTTGCGCCGACTACCGTTACGATTTTCATGGTATCTATCATCCTTTAGTTTACTTTTACGTCGCTGCTGGACATCTCCAGAGTGGAAAAGCTGAGGTCGTCGAATTTGACCGCTGTTCCGGCCTTCTGTGATTGATAGGCAGCCAGAATGATCTTCATGGCCTTGATGGCTTCGGTTCCGCTCACGAGCGGGTCGGTATGGGTATTGACCGCGTTGATGTAATTGGCGTAAAGCAGATTGTGACCGCTGCCGTACACATCCTTAGGGTCGGTGCCGGCGAGCGCCGCAACCTTTTCATCCTGCGCGGCGGGCTTTTCAAAGTTCCAGGTTTCCACGCGGTTGACCGCAAGGCCGCCGATAACCGCGCAGCCCGTGCCGCCGAAAATGGAAAGCGTTTCTTCCAGATTCTTCGGATATACGTCCGCGGTTCCTTCCACAATACCGATTGCGCCGTTCTTGAAGCGGATAAGAATCGCGCCGAAGTCCTCGGCCTGAATATCGCGCAGATAATTTCCGGTCATCGCCATGACGGTATCCGGTTCGCCGCCCAGATTCCACTGGAGGAGGTCGATGTTATGGATGCACTGGTTCATCAGGGTGCCGCCGTCCTGTGCCCATGTGCCGCGCCACGGAGCCTGCTCGTAATAGGGCATGCCGCGGTTCCACAGGATGCGCGCGGTGCCGTTCACCAGCTTGCCGAAACGTCCGTCCTCAAGCGCTTTGTGCAGCTCCTGAATCGGGGCGTTGAAACGGTTCTGGTGGCAGACGCCCAGCGTAACGCCGTGTTCCTTCGCCTCGCAGATCATCTGCTCCGCGTCGGCGGTACTCAAAGCCATCGGCTTTTCAATCAGAACGTTTTTGCCCTTTCGGATGCAGTACAGCGCGATTTCGGCATGGTAGCCGCTCTCGGTCGCGATGGAGCAGCAATCGATTTCCTGTTCCTCCAGCGCTTTTTTATAATCGGAATAAATCAGCGGCTTTACGCCGGATTTCTCAAAATAATCATTCGCTTTCTTTTCCGCATTCTCCAAAACCGGGTCGCAGACGGCCGCCAGCTCCATATTATCGGAGTTTGCAAGCGCGGCGGCGATATGATTCTTTGAAATTCTTCCGCACCCGATGAGTGCAAAACGTAATTTTTTCATTCAGATTCTCCTCGTATCAGATAGTAAGTCCCTGCACAAAATTCCCCCGTAACTTTTGCGAAACGGGGGAAGAAAATCTTATAAAAGTTCGATATTGGAACGGTCGGCAACGTCCTTCATGGCGTTCCTTGTATCAAAGACCGCTTTGGAAAGCTTTTGAATCTTATTGTAATCAAAGTTGGAATGCGCGGTGCAGATAATCACGATATCGGCTTCTTTCAGCATCGCGTCCGTAAGCTCCTTTGCGCCGGTGTGGACAGCGCCCTTGTGCTTGTACTCCGGAATGAACGGATCGTAGAAAGTGGTTGCCGCGCCCTGTTCGTTAAGGCGGTCAATCACGTTCAGCGCCGGGCTTTCGCGGTAATCGTCGATATCTGCTTTATAGGCTACGCCCAGAACCAGCACTTTTGCGCCGTTCATGGCTGTTTTGTTCCGGTTAAGCACCTTCATGGCGCGGTCTACCACATATTCCGGCATACCGGTGTTGATCTCGCCGGAGGTTTCGATCAGGCGGGTATGGTAGTCAAACTCGCGCGCTTTCCATGCAAGATAGAACGGGTCGAGCGGGATGCAGTGTCCGCCGAGGCCCGGGCCCGGATAGAAAGCCTGGAAGCCGTAGGGCTTCGTCTTGGCGGCGTCGATAACCTCCCAGACATTGATGCCCATGCGGTTGCAGATGATGGCCATTTCGTTGGCAAGGCCGATAT
>JAEWUH010000196.1 GCA_023397245.1 Bacillota bacterium
CTCAGATTCATGTAAGTGGACGGCTTTAAAAGCAGCACTTTTTTTCCGCTCACGGACGCAAAGCCGCAGAGCCCCTTGAACCGGATACGGTTTACATCCGCGCCCGCTTTTTCGGCGATGTAGTCCAGCGCCATAAAGCCGGCGTTGTGCCGGGTGCCTTCGTACTTGCTGCCGGGGTTGCCGAGTCCCACGATAATATATTCCACCGGGCCTATGGGCTCGGCTTTTGAAAACGGATTTTTGAACATGGCTGTACCTCAAAATTCATATATGGGTTCCGAAAACTTGGATAAAGGAATATGGCGGGATAGACATTTCTACCCCGCCTGCTTATTCAATTCATCAGGTTTATCAGACAAACATGGGGGAAACCGGTTTGTCTTCGTAGATGCGCTCGATGGCTTCCGCGAAGAGCGGAGCGACCGGCAGAATCGTAAAGTTCGGGAGTATTTTCTCCGGCGGCAGCTGGATGGTGTCGAGCAGGATCAGTTCCTTAATCACACTGGCCTTAATGCGGTCGATGGCCGGGCCGGAAAGCACGGCGTGTGTGGCGCAGGCGATCACTTCCTTGGCTCCGCCCTTTTCCACGATGGCGGCGGCTGCGTTGCAGAGAGTACCGGCCGTATCGATCATGTCGTCAACAAGGATGACCTTTTTGCCCTTTACGTCGCCGATGATGTTCATGACCTCGCAGACGTTCGCCTTCTGGCGGCGCTTGTCCACAATGGCGAGCGGGCAGCCGATGCGGGCGGCAAAGTTGCGCGCTCTGGTAACGGAACCGAGGTCGGGGGATACCACGCAGTATTCATCAGTATTGTCTCCGACACGCTCCTTCAAGTGGGAGGAAAGCAGGGGCGCACCCAGCAAATGATCCACGGGAATGTTGAAAAAGCCCTGAATCTGCGCGGCGTGAAGGTCCATCGTAAGCACGCGGTCGGCGCCTGCGGTGGTAATCAGGTCGGCGCAGAGCTTTGCCGAAATCGGGTCGCGGGCTTTTGCCTTGCGGTCCTGTCTGGCGTAGCCGAAATACGGCATTACGGCGGTGATGCGGGCGGCGGAAGCACGTTTCATCGCGTCCACCATAATCAGCAGCTCCATCAGGTTGTTGTTGACCGGCGCGCAGGTAGACTGAACGATATAGCAGTCCGAACCGCGGACGGATTCAAACAGCGACATGGAGATTTCGCCGTCACTGAACGTTGTCACTTCGCTTTTGCCCATCGGAAGGCCCAGACACTCCGAAATCTGTTTTGCAAGGCGCGGGTTTGAGCTTTCACCAAAAATCTTAATGTCCTTGCCGTGAAAATTCATTTGCATATCCCCCTGTTTTTATTAACTTATCTACGGCTGATAACCGAAAAAGGCGCAATGGCCTCGTTTGGCGAAATTTTTGAATTTTCGCAGTGAACCGAGTTTAGAACATTATGGTCACCGATAAAACTGTCCGTAACAAACGAATTCGGCCCAAGCGTGCATCCATGGCCTACCACTGTTTTCCCGCGCAGTATGGTGCCGGGTAAAATACAGGTGTCGCTTCCGATGGTTACATCCGGGCCGATCATTACGCCGTCGCGGCATGGAATTTCGATTCCGGCACGCATATGCGCGGAAAGAATTTCCTCACGGGCTATGGAATTCAGTGCGTTCAGCTGCATACAGTCATTTGCGCCGAGCACAGCGTTTGAATTGCCGGTGATATGGGCGTTTGCCTTTTTGCCGCTTTCAATCAGGAGCTTAACGGCGTCGGTAAGGTAATATTCACCCTGAGCATTCTCGCTTTTTATCTGAAAAAGGATATCGATCAAATCGTTCGTCTTGAACCAGAAAGCGCCGGAATTGATTTCACAGATGGCCTGTGTCGCGGGGTCGGCGTCCTTCTGCTCCACAATCGCGCTCACGCGGTGCGTCTGCGCGTCGCGTACAATACGGCCGTAGCCGGTCGGGTCGTCCAGAACGGCGGAAATCACCGTTACGGAATTCCCGTTTTCAATATGATCCTCCAACGCTTCTCCGATTACCTTGGAATCGACAAACGGAGCGTCGCCGTTTAAAATCAGTACGTTCCCGCCGCTGTGCTTCCTGAGAAAATCGGCGGCCATCATCACCGCGTGCCCGGTTCCCTTCCGTTCCGGCTGGAGCACATGCTCCACGTCGGCGTGGGCGCGGTCGCGCGCATTCATCCGGCTTAAATAGTCTTCCACACGTTCGTGCATATAACCGGTTACAACACAGATGGAGGAAACACCCGCATACTGTGCGGAATCGATTACCCACTGAAGCATGGGTTTAAACAGTACGGGAGAAAGCACCTTGGGGCGGTTGGACTTCATTCGTTTTCCCTCACCGGCCGCAAGAATGACTGCGCAGTTTTCTTCTGACATATTACCCTCCATACCGAAAAAACAGCTTTGTATCTTTAGAGTTAAGAGAATGCGGCGTCCGGGCCGGAATCCCTTATTTTATATGAAACTGAATAATGCAAAACAGAAAAGCCAAAGATAACGGAAGGCGTCCCCGCAGAATCATTCTATGCAGGAGTGTGCCTTCGTGCACTTCTATTATCTCATATCGGAAGGATTTTTCAAGACATAATTAAATTTTTGGTCATGTTTTGTTAAACATACTCTGTTTTCTACATCTTTCTTCGAAAATATTCAGTTGCTTTTATAAAAAAGATATAGCATTTGGCAATCTAATTTGATATAATATCCTCTGAGCGATAAATGCAGAAAATATAAGATGATAACAAGCTCGTAAAAAAGAATATTTTTAGGAGGTAATTCTGAATGTCCCACAAGTATGTTTACCTGTTTTCTGAAGGAAACAAGGACATGAGAGAGCTGCTCGGCGGCAAAGGCGCCAATCTGGCAGAAATGACCAGAGCCGGCATGCCGGTTCCCCAGGGTTTCACCATCACCACGGAGGCGTGCACCCAGTATTACGATGACGGCCGCCAGATCAACGACGAGATCAAGGCGCAAATTTATGAATATCTCTCCAAAATGGAGGTAATCTGCAAAAAAAAGTTTGCGGATGTGGAAAACCCGCTGCTCGTTTCCGTACGTTCCGGTGCGCGTGCTTCCATGCCCGGCATGATGGACACAATCCTGAACCTCGGCCTGAACGACACGGTTGTTGAGGGCCTTGCAAAGAAGACCAACAACCCGCGTTTCGCATACGACTCCTACCGCCGTTTCATCCAGATGTTCTCCGACGTTGTTATGGAGCTTTCCAAGAAGCGTTTCGAAGAGATCATCGACGCCAAGAAGGCGGAAAAGGGCGTTAAGATGGACACCGAGCTTGATACCGACGACATGAAGGACCTGGTCGTCCGCTTCAAGGCTTTCTATAAAGAGGAAAAGGGCGAAGACTTCCCGACCGACCCGAAGGTACAGCTGATGGAAGCGGTCCGCGCCGTATTCCGTTCCTGGGACAATCCCCGCGCGAACGTATACCGCCGCATGAACGAAATCCCCTACGACTGGGGCACCGCCGTCAACGTGCAGTCGATGGTATTCGGCAACTCCGGCAATAACTCCGGCACAGGTGTTGCGTTCACCCGTAACCCGGCTACCGGCGAAAAGGCATTGTTCGGCGAATATCTGATCAACGCACAGGGCGAAGACGTTGTTGCCGGCGTGCGCACTCCTTCCCCGATCAGCCAGCTTGAGAAAGACCTCCCCGAAGTTTACAGGCAGTTTGCAGATATTGCTACCCGCCTGGAGAAACATTATAAAGATATGCAGGACATGGAGTTTACCATTGAAGACGGCGAGCTCTTCATGCTCCAGACCAGAAACGGCAAGAGAACCGCTGCCGCCGCTCTTAAGGTTGCGGTCGACCTCGTTGACGAAAAAATGATCGATGAGGAAGAAGCCGTACTGAGAGTTGAGCCGAAGCAGCTCGACGCTCTGCTCCACCCGCAGTTCGACGCGGTTGCGCTGAAGAAGGCCAAGGCAATCGGCAAGGGCCTCGCAGCTTCCCCGGGCGCCGCTTGCGGCAAGGTTGTCTTCTCTGCAGAAGACGCAAAAGAGTGGCATGACAGAGGCGAGAAGGTCGTTCTCGTCCGTCTGGAAACCTCTCCGGAAGATATCGAAGGCATGGCAGTTGCACAGGGCATCCTGACCGTCCGCGGCGGTATGACCTCTCACGCTGCTGTTGTTGCGCGCGGCATGGGAACCTGCTGTGTATCCGGCTGCGGCGAAATCGTTGTTGACTACAGCGCAAAGCAGTTTACCCTCGCCGGCCTGACCATTAAAGAGGGCGACTATATTTCCATCGACGGCTCCACCGGCAACATTTACGCCGAAGCCCTCCCGACCACGGCCGCTTCCATTTCCGGCGACTTCGACCGCTTCATGAAGTGGGCGGACGGTTTCCGCAAGCTCGAGGTTTACACCAATGCCGATACACCGAAGGACGCCAAGCAGGGCAGAGATTTCGGCGCACAGGGCATCGGCCTCTGCCGTACCGAGCACATGTTCTTTGAAGCAAACCGCATTAAGGCGATGCGCGAAATGATCGTTGCCAAGACGACCGCAGAGCGCGAGAAGGCTCTTGCCAAGGTTATGCCTTACCAGCAGGGCGACTTTGAAGGCCTGTATGAAGTAATGGAAGGCCGTCCGGTTATTATCCGTTACCTCGATCCGCCTCTCCATGAGTTCCTCCCCACCAAGGAAGAGGATATCAAGGAAATCGCAGGCGAGCTGAATATCACCGTGGCAGACCTGAAGAACGTAATCGCAAGCCTCCACGAGTTCAACCCGATGATGGGTCACCGCGGCTGCCGTCTTGCCGTTTCCTATCCGGAAATCGCTGCAATGCAGACCACGGCGGTCATCAACGCGGCAATCTCCGTAAACAAGAAGCATCCTGAGTTCAACACCGAGCCCCGCATCATGATCCCGCTCGTGGGCGAAGTAAAAGAGCTCAAGTTCGTTAAGGATATTGTTACTTCCACAGCCGATAAGATCATCAAGGATGCCGGCGTAGCGCTCAAGTACCAGGTTGGCACCATGATCGAAATTCCGCGCGCTGCCCTTACCGCCGATGAGATCGCCGGCGAAGCCGAGTTCTTCAGCTTCGGCACCAACGACCTCACCCAGATGACCTTCGGCTTCAGCCGTGACGACGCCGGAAAGTTCCTTAACTACTACTACGAGAACAAGATTTATGAGTCCGATCCGTTTGCTCACCTTGACCAGAACGGCGTAGGCAAGCTGGTTAAGATGGCTGTTGAAAACGGCAAGAAGACCAGACCGAACATCCACCTCGGCATCTGCGGCGAGCACGGCGGCGACCCGACTTCCGTAGAGTTCTGCCATAACGTTGGCCTCAACTATGTATCCTGCTCACCGTTCCGCGTGCCGATCGCACGTCTGGCCGCTGCTCAGGCTGCTGTAAAAGAGAAGAGAGCCAAGAAATAATTTTACCTCCTAAAATCTTCGAAAAGATGATGAGCCCGGGATCTGCTGAAAAGCGGTTCCCGGGCTTTTTATGCAAAGAGTTCTGAATCTTGCATTGTTTCATAAGATTCAGTATAATAAGTATATTGAAATAAACAATCAGCGGGTGATACGATGAATAAAAAGCAGGTCAAAATTATAGTGGTGTTTCTGCAGGCGTTTCTGGTAGGCGCCATGTTTCTGCCCGCGGGCAGGATTATCGAAGGTGCGGGGCAGGGGGACTCTTCACTGAGTGTATTCGGAATGATTCAGCGCTACGCGGGCATGGGATTTTCGGACGACGCCAGATTTTTTATGATCTTCGCGTGTATCTTCCCTGTGGCAATCGTATGCTGCATCCTGTTTCTTAAGGAACGCATCAATTTTGGTTCGGCGACAATTCTGAGCGCGTTTTACGCCTGTGCGTCTGCCTGCTTTTTCAGCGCGTCCAGAACCAAGCTGGTGGATTACGCGACCATGACTGTTTTGCCGTACATCATTGTATTTGTCTCGCTCGTTTCCATGATGATCCAGATCCTCGGCTTTTTCTACGCCGCACCGAACAGTGCCGATAAAAGCGGGGACGCAAAGGGTTGAATGTTTAAGATTATTAATTGACAATGGGCGGGCAGTATTCTATAATAGTTAAGTTGCATCCGCCCGAATATCTGTCTCCGTAGCTCAGCTGGATAGAGCGTTCGCCTCCTAAGCGAAAGGCCGCGCGTTCGAATCGCGCCGGGGACGCCACCAGACTGAGTCTGGACGCAATTCGCGTTCGGACTCTTTCCTTTCATTGATACCCTGACGCTCGCGTTTATGGCCTGCGTCATTACCGGGCAGATAGCACATTTTAAAAGGCCATATGCCGGATTTAAAACCTGCATATGGCTTTCTCTTATTTTATGTGCTATGATATATGGGAATATCGCAGTTATCCTGTTAATATAAAAATCAAAGGAGAGCATTCATGTATTATTCTCCGTACAATTCCAACCGGTATTACGACCCCGCGTCATTCCAGATGATGCAGGAGGAGAAGCGCGGCTTGAAAAGAACCTCGAACTGGCTGTGCTGGACGCTGCTTGTTGCAATGCTGCTGATGACCGGCCTGATGATTGCGTGCAAATATTATTTATCCGCGATCGGTTATACGCCGGTTGATTCGCAGTCTGATTTTGCCGGTTTTACCCCCGAGCTCTATTATCTTGCGATGAATGTTGCCTATGTAATGGGGCTTGCGGTTCCCGCGCTGATCTATTTTATGGTGCGGCGCATTTCGCTCGGCGAGGCGCTCCCCTTTGAACGGGCAGGTGCCGTTAAAACGGCGGCGTGTGTGTTTTTCGGCGCGGCGGTGTGTATGCTTGCCAATATTCCGGCGAACTTTGTGGTTGAAATCCAGGATTTTTTCGGCTTTCAAAATAATCTGGATATGCCCCTTACCGATGATCTTCCGGTTCTGATCCTGTACGGAATCACGGTGGCCGTTATCCCGCCGATTGTGGAGGAGCTGCTGTTCCGCGGCATGGTTCTGCACGGCCTGCGCAAGTACGGCGACGGCTTTGCGGTCGTGGTGTCCGCTATTCTGTTCGGCTTGTATCACGGAAATTTCGTTCAGATCGTGTTCGCTTTTTTTGCCGGACTGGTTATGGCGCTGGTCGTTGTGAAAACCGGCTCGCTGTGGACGTCCATTCTGATTCATTTTATAAATAATTCAATCTCGTTTGCTTTGGAAATGATAAAAAGGTTTGTGGGCGATCAGGCGGTAAACACAGCTGATTTTATCATAATGAGCGCATTGATGGTTCTCGGTACGTTATCCCTTATTTATCTTATCGTGAAGGACCGGCACTTTTTCCAGACGGAGGGCCGCAATCCGATTTTTCCGCTCGGAGCCAGAATGCGCGCGGCTTTCGCAAACCCGGGCGGCGTTGCGGTGCTGATTTTTGCGCTGGCGACGTCCATCCGCTCCCTTTTTGTAAGCTGAATGGACAGGGACGAATTTTTCCTGCGCGAAGCGCTAAAGCTTGCGCGCGCGGCGGCCGATGAGGGCGAAGTGCCCGTGGGCGCCGTGATCGTGAAGGACGATACCGTGATTGCATCGGGGCGCAACCGCCGTGAAACAGGCAAGAATGCCCTTTGCCACGCGGAGCTGGAAGCGATCGATCAGGCCTGCAAAACGCTGGGCGGCTGGCGGCTGTGGCAGTGCGAGCTTTTTGTCACTCTGGAGCCGTGCCCCATGTGCGCCGGCGCGATCATCAACGCCCGCATCCCGCGCGTTGTGTTCGGTGCAAGAGATAAAAAAGCGGGCTCCTGCGGTTCGGTGGTCAATCTGTTTGAGCTGCCGTATAACCACAAACCGGAGCTGGTCAGCGGCGTGCTGGAGGATGAATGTGCGCAGCTGCTCACCGACTTTTTTAAAAAACTGAGAGAAAAATAAATTCCGGGCATTGCCCCGGAATTCTTTTTCTATGGCAGGAGTGTTTTTAATGAATCTGAAAGTGTTGGATGCCGATTTATCCGTGTGCAAAATCAGCTTTCCGGAGGAAATCCCTTTCGGGGATCCATATGTATTTGTGGGAAAGACCGACGAAGAGCTGTCGCTGGTCTGCGGCACGCAGTCCGTACCCAAAACCTGCACCGTCCGCGAAGACGGCTGGAAGGCTTTTCGCGTAGTCGGCAGTATGGAATTTTCCCTCGTCGGAATCCTTTCTAAAATAACGTCGGTGCTGGCGGAAAACCAAATCAGCGTATTTGCGGTATCCACCTTTAACACCGACTATATCCTTGTAAAGGCGGAGCAGCTTGACCGCACTGTTCAGGCGCTGGAAAGCAGCGGCTATCGGTTTATCTGACTTTCGTATTTGTGCTCAACGTGAAAGCTTTTTTGAACATCCGGAACAGCCCAAAATTATATATATAATAAAAAAGCCATTGACTCTTAATCGAATCAATGGTATAGTTAAGTTTGAAATATATGTATCACATTATATCAATATTTTTACATATATACCATAACACAAAACGAACCGTTTGTCAAGGGGAAAGATAAAAATTTTTCAGCAAGGAAGATGATTGCTTTGATTGACGCACAGTTGACCGTGTTTTCCCTCAATACACTCTCCGAGCAAAAAACGGAAACCGAAATCATTGCCCTGAATCAAAAGACCGAACAGTACGGTCTTACCCTTACGCCGCAGGACGCGAAAGCCCTGATTCGGACGCGGAGCGAGGAGCTCAGCGCAAACGGGCGGGTGGAAGTCGGCAGTGAAACCATCACCAAAATCATGGAAGCGTTCTGTGACTCTTCTTTCATTGACCAGCGCAATTACGTTGAAACCATGCAGGAACTGCTCCGGATTTTTTATTACGCGAAGAATGATACGCAGGACCGCATCTCGGACAGCGAATTGATCGCCTATATGAAGGACAGCTTTGAAAACCGCTGCATGGGCTCGCTGGAGCTTTTAAGGGGCCGGGAACTGGAAAAGCTCGCTGAACGGCTTGGCTGCAGGGGAGAAAACAGTTACGGCGGCCGCGGGCATGCAAACCGGCATGACGGGGACTGTGAAGACGGCGAAAGCGAAGAAGAGACCTGGTACACTTACGAAAGGGATGACTGGTATGACCAATGAAACGCTTGCCGCGCATTTGAGCGCCGAGGAAACCGCATCCCTGCAGGCGCGCCTGATGGACATTTTAAGCGAAGAGATTTTATATTACACGCACGGCCAGAGTAATTCGGTGTCCGTGGAAACCGCGCAGAGCCTGTTGGAGTCGATGCTTTACTGCATCACCGCGTATCTGAATACCCTGCCCGACCCCCACGCCGCGCTCCGAACGCAGGAAATCCATGAAATATATCTGGGGGGACTCGGTTTGATCTCACGGTATGTTGAAAAGGCCAAAAAGCTGTATGCTGTGGCAAAGGCTACCCGTGTTCCCACGGATTTGATTGCCTACAACAATACACTGGATTTCGCCATCGGTAAAATTCTTGAATGCTATGATCCCCGGTTCGGGGCGCAGAACACCACGCCGCTCAGCACATCGCCGATGCTTGATTATCCGCTTTCCAAGGATGACATGAGCGTTACGGGAATCCTTTACATCATCAACTACCTGGATCAGCTGATTCTGGAAAACAAGTTCTGTGCCCAATACAGCAAAAATCATATCCGCGCGCTGCTTTTCGCTCATGGGGCCAAGCACGGCCTCGATTACCGGGAAATGCTGATCAATATTCCGGAAGTGATTCTGGAATACGAAAGAAAACATAAAAAACAGGCGGGTCAAAAACCCGCCTGTCAGACTGAAGACAATATCGTGCAACCGAAAAATTAGTAATTCTGTGCCTTGCGCTCAAAATAGGACTGCGGGTGCTTGCACGCCGGGCACTGTGCCGGGGCATCCTTGCCGATGTGGATATATCCGCAGTTACGGCAGACCCAGATGGTTTCTTCGTTTGCCTTGAATACCAGATCCTCTTTCAGGTTCTGAATCAGCTTGCGGTAGCGCTCCTCATGGCTTCTCTCCACTTCGGCAATCATCCGCATGGTCGCCGCGATATCCTTAAAGCCCTCCTGTGCGGCGACTTCCGCAAAGCTCTTGTACATATCGGTCCACTCGTAATGTTCGCCCGCTGCGGCGTCCTCAAGGTTCGCGTTTGTTGCGGGGACATCTCCGCCCTTCAGATATTTAAACCACAGCTTGGCGTGTTCCTTTTCATTGTTGGCGGTTTCTTCAAATATCCACGCAATCTGTTCGTAGCCTTCTTTTTTTGCCTGCGACGCGTAGAAGGTGTATTTGTTTCTCGCCTGTGATTCCCCCGCGAATGCGGCCATTAAATTTGCTTCGGTCCGGCTCCCTTTGAATTCCATAATCAAGTCCTCCTTAATTCATAAAATTTCCTTATCCGTTAGGATACCTTTTATTGGAAATATTATACACCATAGAAACCGGCCGTGCAAGATACCGAAAAGCCTAATTGGGAATTTAACATAGACCGGCATATTACACAAGAATTGCCACAATCATGCACGTTATACGGCTTGTCCGATAATACTGCCAAATAAACCCGGACGCAGAAATCCGGATTTACACGCCGTTAAAAACGATTGCGGTGATATGCTTCCTTGCAATCACGATGCACTGGCCCGGCGCGCGGATATGCGGGTTCCGGCATGCACGGCTCGGGACGCAAGGCCTTGCAAGCCGGATGATGCCGTCCCGGATTTCAACCAGTATCCCGGTAAAGCCGCAGCATCCGTTTTCAACGAATACGGTGACGGCCTTTCCGAGCAGGTTCTCCGGGATACCGGCAGCAGGGCAGGAGCGGTTGCCGGATACAAGTTCGTTCAGTGATCCGTAGTCTTTTATATAAATCAAGCGGATTCATCTCCTGGAGCGCTTTCTGCTCCATAATATGCGTAAAAAATCATCCTGTATCAATTAAATGTGTTTTACTGGCTTTTGTACATTAACGAAAAGAATTAATTTCCATATTATAGTATCAGGCATGCAATAACCGTTCTTATGAACCCTGATTCTTCTTACATCCTTATGAAATGCATTGTCTGCTTAAATTATGGAAAGGGGTTACTTAAAATGTCGTTAAGTAATAGCAGTAATAACAATAACAGCGATTTGGTTCGCATCTTTGCCGCCAATCTCGGCAGAATGGTCACAATTTTTACAAAAAGCGGGGGCTGCACAGGCTGCGGTTTTACGGGACTTCTTGTTAGGGTGGACTGCGATTTTGTCAAACTGACCACGAGGCTTCCCTGCCCGCCGTCCCATCCGTTCGGACCTTTTAACCATTGCTGCGAAAGAGACAGGGACAGGGACAGAGACAGGCACCATTGCAGAGAAGACGAATTCGGAACTTCCTGCATCATTCCAATCGATGCAATCGTATCTTTCTGCTTTAATGAAATCTGATAACCGGAGCGGCAGGCGGCGGATGAAAATCTGCCGCTGCTTTAATGCTTTCCATTGAAAATAATTCTGGGAAAATATATAATAAAACAAATTAGCGTACAGAAAGAAGGAAAAATCATGAAGTATTATGTTGCGGACGCGTTTGCAGAGGAGCTTTTTAAAGGCAACCCCGCGGGGATTTGTCTGCTTGATCAATGGATAGGCGATAATACGATGCAGAGCATTGCGGCGGAAAACAATCTGGCGGAGACCGCTTTTCTGGTCAAAAACGGCGAGGACTACGAGCTGCGCTGGTTCACCCCGGAGTGCCAAATAGACCTTTGCGGCCACGCGACTTTAGGGAGTGCCTTCGGTTTGATGAACACCTCAGAAAAAGGCAAAGACAAAATTGTGTTTCATTCCAAGAGCGGCGCCCTTACGGTGAAACGGAATAAAGATCAATACATCCTGGATTTTCCGTCCAGAAAACCGGTTCCGGTGGAAATTCCGGAGAATCTGGCGGCGGCGCTCGGCGCGGAGATTCTGGGTACCTACCGTTCACGCGATTTACTGGTGCTGCTGAAGGACGAAGAAACGGTGAAGCGTCTGGCGCCGGATTTTGAGCGGCTGAAAGCGTTTGAAAGCTATTTCGGTATCGTCGCAACCGCACAG
>JAEWUH010000278.1 GCA_023397245.1 Bacillota bacterium
TTGAAGCCGATGGGCAGCAAACGGCCTATTGTGCTTTAAATGACGCGGTTATTTCAAGAGGCTCCCTTTCCAGGATGCTGGATTTAAAAGTAAGCTTTAACGATACCAACGTATGCGATTACCACGCCGACGGTTTGATTGTATCTACGCCTACCGGTTCCACGGCGTATTCCCTTTCTACAGGCGGCCCGGTCATTGACCCGAGCACAAGCTGCATCCTGCTGTCGCCGATCTGCCCGCATTCCCTGTTTACCAGGTCGGTTGTTTTCGGAGCGGACGCGAGGCTGTGCGTTCAGGCTTCATCGAAATATGACTGCGAAATTTTTCTGATTATCGACGGCGAAACCTATATAAAAATCAAGGAAAACCAGAAGATCGAGTTTAGCCGCTCCAATCAGGCCGTGCGGATTATCAAACTGAAAGACGACAGCTTTTATAAAATTGTAAATGAAAAATTAGCAGAAGGGAGGAACTGATTTTGAAAACACGACGACAGACAAAAATTCTTGAGTTAATCAACGAATACGAAATCGACACACAGGAAGAGCTGCTGCGCCGGTTAAGGGAAGACGGACTTGACGTTACCCAGGCAACCGTTTCACGCGATATCAAGGAATTACGTCTTATAAAAACGCTTTCCAGCGAAGGAAAATATAAATATTCCACCGCAAAAGACACGGCAAAGGACTATTCGTCCAAGTTTTATTCTCTTCTTTCCGATTCGGCGGTTTCCATCAATTACGCCTGCAACCTGGTCGTAATCAAATGCCTTACGGGCATGGCACAGGCTGTCTGCGCCGCAATGGATTCCATGCACTGGGAAGGCGTGGTAGGCACCCTGGCGGGCGACGATACAATTTTTATTGCAACCAAAAACGAAGCATGTGCGGAACAACTGACTGTTGAACTTAAAAAAATGGTTGGGTGATTGGAATGCTTTCTCAGCTTTATATCGAAAATATAGCCGTAATCGAAAAAGCGTCGATTGATTTTCAGACGGGTTTAAATGTACTTACCGGTGAAACCGGTGCCGGTAAATCGATCGTTATTGATTCCATTAACGCAATACTCGGAGAGCGAACCTCGCGCGAGCTTGTGCGCACGGGGGCGCGTTCTGCGTTTGTCAGCGCGGTATTTCAGAATCTGGGGGCACAGGCACTCGATAAGCTGAAGGAACTGGGCTATGAGGCGGAGGAAGACGGCAGCTTAATGGTTCAGCGTGAAATCAACGCGGAGGGAAAAACCGTGTGCCGCATCAATTCCCGGCCCGCGACCGTGTCCGTTTTAAAGGAAATCGGTTCCGTCCTGATCAATATTCACGGCCAGCACGAAAGCTACGATCTGCTTTCCCCGGATCGCCACATCGGTTATATCGACAGCATGGGCGTCCCGAACGAGCTGCTGAACCGTTACCGCGCTGCTTATGACCATATGCATTACATAAAGAACGAACTGGCTTCCTATAATATGGACGAAGCGCAGAAGGCGCGGCAGATCGATCTATTGACCTATCAGATTGAGGAGCTTGAATCGGCGGATTTGCATGCCGGGGAGCAGGACGAGCTGAATCGACTCAGAACAATATACAGCAACAGCGAAAAAATCGCCGGTTCGCTGAACTCCGCAAAGTCTGCGCTGGATGGCACTGAAGATACGGAAGGCGCCGTCGCGGCCGTTTCTTCGGCGGTGGATGCGCTGAGCGAAGCCGAACGCTTCTTTCCCGAAATCCATGATCTTGCGGAACGGGTCAAAAGTATTGAATACGATCTGGAAGACTGCAGTGCGGAGATCCGTGAATTTTCCTCCCGCCTGGAATATGACCCCGAGGAGCTGGAACGGATCGAGTCCCGCCTCGACGTTATTTACCGGCTTGGCCTAAAATACGGAAAGACCGTAGACGTTATGCTGGGATTTCTTTCAACGAGCAAAGAGGAATTGAAAAATATCCAGCTTTCCGATGAAAGCATCGAAAAACTGACAAAGGAATATGAGAAAGCAAAAGCGGAGACGGAGAAGCTTGCGGAAGATATTTCCGTCTGCCGAGCAAAAACGGCTTCCTATTTTGCGGACCGGGTAAAGGAAGAGCTGAAATTTCTGGATATGCCGAATATTGATTTTGAAGTACGGCAGGAGCACTGCCCGCTTAACCAGTCAGGCTGCGATAAAATCCAGTTTTACATTTCAACCAATGCCGGCGAGCCGGCAAAGCCGATTGCAAAAATCGCTTCCGGCGGAGAGCTCTCCCGTATCATGCTGGCAATTAAAACGGTTCTGGCTGGGAAAGACGATATCGATACGCTGATATTTGACGAGGTTGATACCGGAATCAGCGGAAGCGCGGCACAAAAGGTCGGCTTGAAGCTCCGCGAGGTTTCCGGCAACCGGCAGGTAATCTGTGTAACGCATCTGGCGCAGATTGCCGCTCTTGCGGATACACAGTATCTGATTAAAAAGCAGGTCAAAGAGCAAAAAACCTATACGGATGTCATTCAGCTGGATTATGAAGGCAGGAAGCAGGAGCTTGCCCGGATTATGGGAGGTACTCAGATCACCCCGCTTATGCTGGAAAACGCGGCAGAAATGCTGAATATGGCAAAAAATCAGGCACAGGCTTGACATTTTAAAAAGCTTTCATTATAATGCATTATAATGGCATTGATGGGAAAAAGTATGCTTAGAAAGCCGGCAAAGAGAATCTGCGGTTGGTGCAAGCAGGGGCGGCAATAAGCTGAATACATCCCGGAGCCGCCAAGTTGAACGGTTTCCCATTAGATTTGGCCGTGGCAGCGCACGTTACAGCGCGTGGGTATGAAAACGTACCCGTAAGGCCGTACCTGTGAAGATACGGCGAACTGAGGTGGTACCGCGGTGATTCCGCCCTCTGCAACACTATGCAGGGGGCGTTTTTTTGCCCCCGAAATAAATTGGAGGAAGACAACATGGGAGTTTATGAAGAATTAAAGGAAAGAGGCCTGATCGCCCAGGTAACCGATGAAGAGAAGGTGCGCGATCTTCTTGACAACAAGCAAACCACGTTCTATATCGGATTTGACCCTACGGCAGACAGCCTGCATGTAGGCCACTTTGTCCAGATCATGGTCATGGCGCATATGCAGCGCGCAGGGCATACGCCGATTGCGCTGTTCGGCGGCGGAACCGGGCTGGTCGGCGATCCTTCCGGCAAAAGCGATATGCGTAAAATGCTTACCGAAGAAGACATCAACCATAATATTGAATGCTTCCGAAAACAGATGTCGGCGCTGATCGATTTTTCCGACGGAAAAGCGATTATGGCGAACAACGCAGATTGGCTGCTGAACCTCAATTATATCCGGTTTATCCGGGATATCGGTGTACATTTCACCATTAACCGTATGCTGGCGGCAGAATGCTACAAGCAGCGCATGGAAAGAGGGCTTACCTTCTTTGAATTGAATTACATGATCATGCAAAGCTATGATTTCCTTGAACTGAATCACCGCTACAACTGCTGCCTTGAGCTGGGCGGAGACGACCAGTGGAGCAATATCATCGGCGGTGTGGAGCTGATTCGGCGCAAAGAGGGCAAAGAAGCCTACGGCATGACCTTCACGCTGTTGACCACAAGTGAAGGCAAAAAAATGGGCAAAACCGAAAAGGGTGCGGTATGGCTTAATCCCGAGAAAACCTCCCCGTTTGAATTTTACCAGTACTGGCGCAACATCGGCGACTCCGACGTCATTAAATGCCTTAAAATTCTTACCTTTCTGCCGCTTCCTGAAATTAACGAGTTGGCGAAGCTTGAGGGAAGCGAGTTAAACAAAGCAAAGGAAATTCTCGCATATGAAGTCACCAAGCTGATTCACGGCGAGGAAGCAGCGAAAAAGGCACAGGAGGGTGCAAGAGCTTTGTTCAGTGCGGGAACAAGCACCGAGAATATGCCATCAAGCGATATTGCGGAATCGGATTTCACCAACGGAGAAATCGGCGTTCTTGACCTGCTTGCAAAGGTCAAGCTGATTCCGTCAAAAGGAGAGGGAAGGCGCCTGATCGAACAGGGCGGGCTTTCCATTGACGATGAGAAAGTTACTTCCGCAACGGCAAAGCTTTCCTTAAAGAATTTTGATAAAAAATATGTGATCATGAAAAAAGGGAAAAAGATTCATCATAAAATTAACCTCGTTTGATAAAAATAGCATGAAACTGCCTTCTCTGTGGGGAAGGCAGTTTCTTTCCCTATAAGGATCGAAATGATCCTCTTTTTAAATTTAGCGATGCAAAAGAAATATGTTTACAGAAATTCAGTTGATTTTCACCCTTTTGTTCTTTATAATAGAACCATTGCTTTTTACGGAGGCATCTTGCTGATGAGAAAAATGCGTTCCTGTTTCATAGCTCCGGTTACCGTGCTGTTGATTATAATGTCCGTATATTTCAGTTATGGAATGTTCCCGTTTGGCGACAAAACGCTTGCGTGGTGCGACATGGAACAGCAGGTTATACCGTTTTTAATGGACTTTAAGGATATTTTGTCCGGCAGGGCAAATCTGCTTTTTAACCTGCAAAACGCCGGCGGCATGAGCTTTTGGGGCGTATTTTTATTTTTTATTTCGAGTCCGTTTACTTTTTTGGTAGCATTCGTTGAGAAAACGGAAATATATCATTTCGTTAATATACTGGTTGCCTTAAAAATGATGGTTTGCTCCCTTACGGCCAGCATATTTTTCTCCGACAGATTCAAAAAGCTGAATATTCCTCAAAATGTCGCACTGTCGGTGATGTATGCGTTTTGCGGCTATACCATGTTTTACTATCAGAACCATGTCTGGCTGGATATTATGTACCTTTTTCCGGTATTGCTGCTGGGTCTTATTAAGCTGGCGGAGGAAGACCGAATCTGGCTTTTTGTCCTGGCTTTATCCGCAATCCTTACCATCAATTTTTATCTGAGCTATATGGTGATAATCTTTATCATCCTGTCCTCTGCCATTTACCTTTTAACGGCAGCACCGAAAGGACATCGCCGGAAGAGCGTGGTGCTGCTGGGAATTTCCACGTTTCTGGTTTCACTGATCACCGCGGTGGTATGGCTGCCGTCCCTGATGCAGTATGTCAGTTCGGCAAGAACAGGGGATTTGTTAACCAGTCTGCGGATCGGCCGGTTTTATACCCGTTTTGATACCACAGTCGCGGTGCTGATCTGCTCCGGAGCAATTTTTGCCGCCGTAATTTTATTTGTTCTGTTTTTGCACAAACATTCAAAATGGGAAACCTGTGCATTTTCTGTTTTTCTGCTGACTTTGGTGCCGGTAATCATCGAACCGATCAACAAAATGTGGCACACCGGGAATTATCAGGCTTTTCCCGTACGCTATGCCTATTTACCGATCTTTTTCGGTCTGATTCTTTTTGCGTTTGTACTGTCTTCCATTAATGAAGAGCATACGCTTCGTTTTTTTAATCCCTTTTCTTTTTTCATCGGTTTATTTGCCGTCAGCGCTCTGCTGATGGTCTCACTGCTTTTAATCAAAAAGGAATATAACACCATTACTGTTTATACAAGAACCCTATGGGGGAATGAAGACAGCTTTAACCTGCTGTCTGCTTATTTTATGGTTGCCGCGCTTGCTTATACCATTATTCTGCTTTTATATCGTTATAAGCTGTTAAGTAAACCTGCTTTTTCCGCTTTGCTCTGCGGGATCGTGCTTGTCGAATCCGTCTTTAATTCCTGCGTATACATTGCATCACCGGCAAATAATACGCAAAAATATGAGCCCGTTCTATCGCTCAGCAACAAAATCAGCGACAGCAGCCTTTACCGGGTAAAAACAGAGCAAAAATACTTTGACATAAACCTGATCGGAGGTCTGGGGTATAACACACTGAGCCATTATACTTCGCTTACCAACGAAAGCTTTATGTACACAATGAAAAAGCTCGGATATTCTTCCTATTGGATGGAAGTAAGCTCAAACGGCGGAACGGAACTGACCGATGCGATTCTGGGTAACCGATACAGTATTATAAAAGAAAAAGAGAAAAAGAATACGGATAAAATCGTCTATGAAAACGAAAAATATGCCATCCGAAAAAATGACATCACACTCCCGGTCGGCTTTGTCATGAATTCGGATCGGATCGAAGATCTGGAGCACCTGCAGGGGGCAACCCGGCTTGAAATACAGCAATCACTTTTTCAATCCGTTTTTCATACCGATAAAGAACTTGTTACGGAATATGAACCTTCTTCGCTCAGCAATGTTTCTATTTCCAGGGACGGTAATTATATCATCAGTTTTCCGGACAATTCCATGAACGGAATCATCACCTATCAGGTGCCGGTAACCGGAACGCAGACCTTGTATTTTGACTGTTTTGATCGGCTTTCCAACAGTCTTGTGGAGCACATTAATTCCAGCTTCAATATCACGGTAAACGGCGTTCTTGTGCAGGACGATTATCCGAACCAGTCCAACAACGGACTTGTAAACCTCGGTACTTTTACAGATCAGACCGTACAGATTCAGGTGGAGGTTCTGAAGGACGTAACCGCACGGTCGTTCGGACTGGCGGGGTTAAGTACCGATACCTTAAGGGATGCGGTAAACCAGACAACGACCGCAAATCTGAAGCAGGAAAACAACCGGATCACCGGCACTGCCGAAGCGAAAGGCGACCGGGATTATCTTCTGCTTCCTTTCACATACGATAAGGGATACACTGCCATCGTAAACAATAAAAAGGCGGAGGTTTACCGGGTTTTCGATTCCATGATCGCGGTAAAGCTGGAAAAGGGAAACAATACCGTTTCGGTGAGCTATTGCCCTCCCGGCCTGCAGACCGGAGCAATTCTTTCGGCAGGGGGAATCATACTGTTGGTTTTGGCGTTGATTTTCTTTAAGAAGGGCTTGTATCGGAAAATAAAGTTTTTGGAAACGCCCGCAATGATTGCGTTTGTATTGTTCGCAATCGGAGTCTTTTCTGCAATTTACATTTTCCCGGTCGTTGTTTATTTAAAATGGTAGGAACCCAATTAAGGGAACGAAAAAACAGCCTGCGAAAGCAGGCTGTTTTTTTATACGCAAGCTCCCGGTTTGAGAGCTCAAAAATTATTTTTGCCTTCCGTAATTTTTACCCGGAAGCACGGGGCAGAGAGGGGAGGCTGCGGGCACTGAGATCAGCAGACACCTGATCGAAAGCTGCTTTCAATGGCTTGCAGCGTTTCGTTAAAATCCGCCGCCGTAACCAAAAGGGAAATATCGACTTCGGATGTGGTAATAATCCGGATATCGGTATTCGCTGCGGACGCCGCTGAAAATACTCCCGCGGCAACTCCCGGAGAATTCTTCATTCCCTGGTCGTAAACCGATATTTTGCAGTTTCCGCTGCTGACAATAGTTTTGATTTTGAATTTTTCATGCAGTTCGGAAGTAAAGGCAAGAATTTTTCCTAAGTCACTGTCGTTGATGGTAAAGGAAATCGACGTATAGGCTGCATGCGTCGGGGCAAGTGAAATCATATCCACATCTACGCCAAAATCCGCAATTTTATGAAATACATCCGCGATAAAAGTCAGTTCGGAAGGGCAGTTCTGCAGGGTGATCAGGGTAATGTCATTTTCAGTGGTAATCGTCGGTGCAGTAATCATTTGTAAACCCCCTTAATTTTATTTCAGTAGGTCGGACATATCATACAGTCCGGCAGGCTGACCGGCCAGATACAACGCGGCATTTACGGCGCCGGAAGCAAAAACTTCCTTTGACTGCGCCGAATGGGACAGCGTTATCGTCTCATGCGAACCTGCAAATATTACATCGTGTTCTCCTACAATCGTACCGCCGCGAACCGAGTGAATCCCGATCTCGGTTTTCTCCCTTTTTTTGCGCTGGGAATGGCGGTCGTAAACGTAATGCACGTTTTCCTCCTTTACGGAAGAAATTGCATCGGCAAGCATCAATGCAGTACCACTCGGCGCGTCAATCTTCTGATTATGGTGCTTTTCAATGATTTCAACATCGAAGCTATCGCCCAAAACCTTCGCCGCTTTTTTGGAAAGTTCAATCAGCAGATTGACCCCCAGCGACATATTTCCGGAATAAAAAACCGGAATATTTTTGGAAGCTTCCGTCAGTAATTCAACCTGCTCACTGCTGTACCCGGTCGTGCATAAAACAAGCGGAACCCCTTGCTTTTCGCCGTACCGGAGCAAAGAGGGGAGGAGGGAGGGATGCGAGAAATCAATGATTGCGTCCGCTTCCACATTGATATCCTCAGGCTTTGCGAAAACCGGAAAGTCGTTCGGAATTTCCGTATTTAAATCGATTCCGCCAACTACTCTGCAGTCTTCCCGCTGTGAAGCGATGCTGTAAATGACGCGGCCCATTTTTCCGTTGCAGCCGCTTATAATGATTCTTACTGTTCTTGACATTGCAACGTCCCCTTTAAGAATTCACCACTTAATAATTTTTAAATCTCGATCGTGCTCAGCTGATATTTTTTAAGTATGGAAGCAAGCTTTGCTTCGCTTTCCTTGCTCATGGTCGTCAGCGGAAGCCTGCAGTCGCCGCAGTCGGCTCCGAGTATCTTCATGGACGCTTTTACCGGAATCGGGTTTACGTCCATAAACAGCGCTTCCATCAGTTCAAAATATTTCAGCATTGCTTCACGGCTTTTTTCAATATTTCCGGAGAAATAGTCCGCACAGATATGATGCATAATATCCGGCAAAATGTTTGCCAACACAGAAATAACGCCTTTTCCGCCCAATGCTATCATCGCAAGGGTCTGGTCGTCGTTGCCGGAATAAACGCAGAGATCGTCGCCGCACAGTGAAATCGTCTTAGCAACGGAGGAAATGTCGCCATTCGCTTCCTTTGTAGCAACGATATTCGGATGCTTTGAAAGCTCCAGATAGGTTTCCGGCTTAATGTTGCAGCCCGTTCTGGACGGCACGTTATACAGAATGATCGGAAGGTCAACCCGGTCCGCAACATAATTGTAATGCTTTACCAGCCCGGACTGGGATGTTTTGTTGTAATAAGGAGTTACCATTAGGAGTGCATCTGCTCCGAGCTCTTGGGCGGTTCTGGAAAGCTCCACCGCGTAATTGGTATCGTTGCTTCCCGAACTGGCGACTACCGGAATCCGTTTATTCACATGGTCAACGACGAACTTAATCACGCTGCAATGCTCTTCGTGGCTTAAAACAGGCGATTCCCCCGTTGTAGCGCAGGTTACGATCGCGTCGGTGCCATTTTGAATGTGGAATTCGATCAGCTTGCCGAGCATCTCATAATTGACGGAACCGTCCTGCTTCATGGGTGTCACCATTGCGACGCCGGAACCGGTAAAAACAAGCTTTTTCATAAATTAACCTCCAAATCAGCGGATTTATTAATCAATATAGCCTTTTGCGCAGAGGAGTTCCGCCATCAGAACCGCGCCGCCGGCTGCACCGCGCAGCGTGTTGTGAGAAAGGCAGACAAACTTGATGTCATACTGGGTATCCGGGCGGAGACGGCCGATGGATACAGCCATACCGTTTTCCAGATTGCGGTCAAGCCTTGTCTGCGGACGGTCATCCTCACGGAAATAGTGCAGGAACTGTTTCGGAGCACTCGGAAGCTGAAGCTCCTGCGGCACTCCTTTAAAGTTTTCCCATTTTGAAATGATTTCTTCCATTTCCACTTTCTTTTCATAAGAGGCAAAGACCGCTGCCGTATGGCCGTCGGATACCGGAACGCGCAGGCACTGGGCGGTGATGCAGGGGGAGGTAGCGTTTATGATTGCATCGCCTTCCACATGGCCCCAGATTTTAAGCGGCTCGTTTTCCGATTTTCCTTCTTCGCCGCCGATAAAGGGAATCACGTTATCCACGCTCTCCGGCCACGTTTTAAATGTCTTTCCGGCGCCGGAAATTGCCTGATACGTGCACGCAAGCACCTTTGTTACATTGAGGTCAAGCAAAGGGTTGATTGCCGGCACATAGCTTTGCAGGGAGCAGTTTGATTTCACGGCAATAAAGCCGCGCTTCGTTCCCAGACGTTTGCGCTGTGCGTGAATTACCTCCGCGTGCTCCGCATTGATTTCCGGAATAATCATCGGCACGTCCGCCACCAGACGGTTCGCGCTGTTGTTGGACATCACCGGGCACTCCGCTTTCGCGTACGCTTCTTCCAATGCTTTGATTTCATCCTTTTTCATATTTACGGCGCAAAATACAAAATCTACAAGAGAAGCTACTTTCTGCACGTCTTCCTCTGCATTAAAAACAATCATTTTAGACATGTTTTTCGGCATAGGCGTGGTCATGAGCCAGTGGTCTCCGACTGCTTCCTCGTAGGTTTTGCCGGCTGAACGCGCGCTGGCAGCAAGTGCGGTTACCGTAAACCAGGGATGGTTTTCAAGCAGTGTTGCAAATCTTTGGCCAACCATTCCCGTCGCTCCGATAATACCTACATTATACTTTTTCATTGATAGATCCTCCTATAAATTATATGATTGCGGTAGATGAAAAATCAGCGTAATAAAAAAACCGGTTACAAACCGGTCGTCAAAAAAAATATTTGAATTGCTTTACAGCAGCCGGAAATCCCGGTAAAAATACCGTGGCGGTACCAGCCGATAGCGCTTCATCATTTTCATGACGACAGTTGCATTGCTGTTAACAAAACAACCAGGCGAATACCTGCCGCGGCATTCCCTTCGGCGAATTTCCCTTTCACAGATCATCAATGGCTCCGGCAGCCTGCTATCCGTTACTGATTAAATCCGCGCCTCTATCTCAAAATATAAATTTTTATTATAATAACATGGGTTGCTATTGGTTGTCAATTTATTTATAATAAAATAATTGGCAACAATAAAAGCAATTACAGGAGATACTGAACATGGAATTAAATTTACAGAATATGCAGACAAAGGATTTTTATTATGATCTTCCCAAAGAACTGATTGCCCAAACCCCGCTGGAGCCGCGCGATTCTTCAAGGCTTCTGCTGCTCAGCAGGGATACCGGCAAAATCGAGCATAAGCATTTTTATGATATCATCGATTATCTGAACCCGGGCGACTGCCTTGTGCTCAACGATTCCCGCGTACTGCCCGCCCGGCTTTACGGCATAAAGGAGGGCACCGGAGCTAAGGTGGAATTTCTTCTGCTGACGCACCGCGAAGGAGATGTCTGGGAAGTCCTCTGCGGGCCGGGCAGAAAAGCGAAGCCGGGTTCCCGATTTGTTTTCGGCGATGGTCTTTTGAAAGCGGAAGTGATCGATATTATTGATGAAGGCAACCGTCTGGCCCGTTTTACTTATGACGGCAATTTCTATGAGATTCTGGACAAGATCGGTGAAATGCCACTTCCGCACTATATTACGGAGCATTTGGACAATAACGAACGCTACCAAACCGTGTATTCCAAGGAGGTCGGCTCCGCGGCCGCTCCCACGGCAGGGCTGCATTTTACCCCCGAGCTGCTTGAAAGGGTAAAAGCAAAGGGTGTCAGCGTCGCGTTTGTAACGCTTCATGTCGGTTTGGGAACCTTCCGGCCCGTTACCGCGGAAAAAATCACCGATCATAAAATGCATTCCGAACATTATTATATGCCAAAAGAAACGGCAGATGTGATCAATCATACAAAAAAGAACGGCGGCCGTGTGATTGCCGTAGGCACTACAAGCTGCCGCACGCTGGAGACGATCGGCACAAAAGAGGGCTGCATTAAGGAAAGTGCTGGCTGGACTGACATTTTTATTTATCCCGGCTATCCGTTCAAGGTGCTTGACGGCCTGATTACCAATTTCCATCTTCCGGAAAGCACGCTGATTATGCTGGTTTCTGCCCTTGCGGGATACGACCATATCATGAATGCCTACAAAGTGGCTGTTGAGGAAAAATACCGGTTTTTCAGCTTCGGCGACGCAATGTTTATCTATTGAAAGGATTGTGGCTGAATGTTTAATTTACTCGGCAGCTCCGGGGCTGCGCGGCGGGGCGAGTATGTTACGCCCCACGGAACCGTCCAGACGCCGGCATTTATGAATGTGGCTACCTGTGGAGCGATAAAGGGAGCCGTATCTGCACTTGACCTGAAAGAGCTGAAATGCCAGGTTCAGCTTTGCAACACTTACCACCTGCACCTCAGGCCGGGGGATGAAACCGTTAAAAAGCTCGGAGGCCTGCATAAATTTACGCGGTGGGATGGACCGATTTTAACGGACAGCGGTGGTTTTCAGGTATTTTCTCTGGCAAAATTGAGAAATATAAAAGAAGAAGGCGTAACCTTCGCTTCCCATATTGACGGCCATAAAATCTTCATGGGCCCGGAAGAAAGCATGAGGATTCAGTCCAACCTTGCTTCCACAATCGCAATGGCGTTTGACGAATGCGTTGAAAACCCGGCGGAATACGATTATGCGCGAAATTCGTGCCAGAGAACCGTCCGCTGGCTTTACCGCTGCAAGGCAGAAATGGACCGGCTCAACACGCTGGAAGATACCATTAACCGCCGGCAGATTCTTTGGGGGATCAACCAGGGCAGCACCTACGAAGACCTTCGCATTGAGAATATGCGGCAGATTCGGGAGCTCGATCTGGACGGATATGCCATCGGGGGGCTTGCGGTAGGGGAAAGCGCAGGGGAAATGTATCGCATTATTGAAGCGGTGGAACCGGAAATGCCGAAGGACAAGCCAAGATACCTGATGGGCGTCGGTACGCCGCTCAATATTCTGGAAGCCATAAAGCGTGGAGTGGATTTTTTTGACTGCGTTATGCCAACAAGAAACGCCCGCCACGGCCATGCTTTCACCTGGGACGGCTGCCGCAACTTAATTAATGCGAAGTACGAGCTTGACGAGCTGCCGCTTGACGAGCACTGCGACTGCCCGGTTTGCCGCAATTTTTCACGCGCATACATTCATCACCTGTTCAAGAGCGGAGAAATGCTTGCCATGCGGCTGTGCGTCATGCACAATATCTATTTTTACAATTCTTTTGTCGAAAAAATTCGTTTTTCGCTGGACAACGGCAGTTTTGAAGAATTTTATCGCCAAAACAGTGAAAAAATTGGGCTAAGAATATAATATTGCTTGCATGATTTTCAATTTATTGGTATAATCTTAATATTAAATTGGAGGTGGTAATTCATAATGAATTTTTATGCTTTGACAGCCAGCGCTACCGCTGCAAATTCAAGCAGCAGTACCTGGATAATCATTCTTCTTTATGTTGCGATTTTCGGCGGCTTATATTTCTTCTTAATCCGTCCGCAGCAGCAGAAAAAGAAAAAAGAAGATAAGATGCGCGGCAACGTACAAATCGGCGATGATATTACAACCATCGGCGGAATTGTCGGTCGTGTAGTCGGCATTAAGGAAGATTCCGATACCATTGTTATTGAGACCGGAACCGACCGTGCAAAAATCCGCATTAAGCGCTGGGCGGTAGGCAGCGTGGATACGATTCACGACAACGCCGAATAAATCCCGGGGAAATTATTGATAATTCGGACAGGCTCAACTTTGTCTTCTATCCGAAGTATATCTGCCGCTCTCTCTGAATATCTATTTATTAGATATTTGAGGGGGCGCTGCTTATGAAAGGCACAAGACATCTAAAGGATAATCCTGTTTTTGGAGCAATCCGGTCCATTGTCATCGGCTCCGTTGCCGGAGCTGCGCTTTGTGCGGCTTTGCTGGGCATATTTGCCCTGGCGTTCGTAACTTCCGGGCATATTCCGCAGGGGTTTATCACACCGCTTGTAATCGGGATATCCGCTCTCAGCTCATTTATTGCGGGCATGGTTTCCGCAAAGATTTCACACAGGCGCGGGTTGGCGTTCGGTGCGCTTTCCGGACTGCTGCTGTTTATCCTATTCCTGATATCCGGTTTGATTGCTACCCATGAGGCGATTTCCGCCGCTTCCGCAACAAGGATGCTGGTGATGCTTGTTTCCGGCGCTTTGGGCGGTTTGCTTGGAGTAAGTAAAAAATCAAAAAGAAAATAGTACTTTAACTATTCCATTTCCTGTGATATAATATATCAGTGACAAAAGTTGACATTGAAACGGAGGTTTTAAAATGAAGCAGATTAAAACACTGAATAAAGCAAATCTTAAGGAAAGCGCCGTCAAGGGCGGCTGCGGCGAATGCCAGGCTTCCTGCCAATCGGCCTGCAAAACTTCCTGCACCGTTGCAAATCAGAAGTGCGAGAATGCAAACAGATAATTGTCTTTTAATACAATTACAGCTAAGGGACAGTATACTGTCCCTTAAATTTTGTTTTTATGGAGAAAAGTAAATGATTCACAAGTATACCTTAAATGGATATCATATCGTATTAGATACAAACAGCGGAGCGGTGCATCTTTTTGACAGCGCGCCGTATGATATGCTGGATTACCTCAATGACAGTGTTCCGGATCATCCACCTGAAGATATGATGAAAGCCCTGAGGGGAAAATACGACCTTCAGACCTTGCAGGAAGCCTACGAAGAGCTTCTGGATCTCTATAAGGGCGGGTTGCTTTATTCTTCGGACGAGTACGAACAGTTTTGCGGTATGATGAAGAATGCTCCCGTTAAATCCATGTGCCTCAACATTGCCCACGACTGCAACCTCCGCTGCGAATACTGCTTTGCTTCAAAGGGCGATTTTGGACGCGGCAGAATGCTTATGCCATTTGAGGTAGGCAAAAAAGCGATCGATTTTCTGATTGAAAAGTCAGAGGGAAGACATAACCTGGAGGTTGACTTCTTCGGCGGTGAACCGCTTATGAATTTTGAAGTGGTCAAACAGGTCGTTGAATATGCCCGGAGCATTGAAAAGGAACACAATAAGAATTTCCGTTTTACCATAACAACCAACGGTCTTTTGCTTACCGACGATAAAATCGATTTTATCAATCGGGAAATGTCAAACTGTGTTTTGTCCTGGGACGGAAGAAAAAGCGTAAACGACCTTCTGCGCGTCAGGGTGGATGGTACCGGCAGCTATGATTCGATCGTACCGAAATTCAAGAAGCTTGTGGCGACGCGCGGCGACAAGGACTACTATGCGCGCGGCACCTTTACAAAGCATAACCTTGATTTTACGAACGATGTATTACATATGGCTGACTTGGGATTTGACCAGATTTCTGTGGAACCCGTCGTATCGGATATGAAGCTGGATTATTCCATTAAGGAAGCCGATCTGCCGCGGGTATTTGAAGAATATGAACGTCTCGCGGACGTAATCATTCAGCGCAGGAAAGAGGGGAGAGGGTTTAACTTCTTCCACTTCATGCTTGACCTGGATCAGGGGCCCTGCGCGATTAAACGTCTCCGCGGCTGCGGCTGTGGCAACGAATATGTAGCCGTAACGCCGGAGGGCGATCTTTTCCCTTGCCATCAGTTTGTAGGCGACGACCGGTGGAAAATGGGAAATGTAATGGACGGTACTTTCAATACGGAAATGAAACACGAATTTGCTCTGGCAAATGTCTATTCCAAACCGGAATGCAAAAGCTGCTGGGCAAAGTTTTACTGCAGCGGCGGATGCAACGCAAACAACTGGCAGTATGAAGGGGATATCCATAAAGCGCACAAGATTTCCTGCAACCTTGAAAAAAAGCGTCTGGAGTGTGCTATTATGATCAAAGCAGCACTGTCGGAATAACCCGGAAAACACAGAACACACGTCTGTTTTTCTCTATACAGACGTGTGTATTTTTATACATTAGGTTTACATAATGTAATTAACATAACATTTAGCATGTTTACATAATATTTTCAGCTAAGTTTTATTGAAATGCATAAAAATGAAATGGCTGTATATTTTTTATTGCGAAGCAGATAAAAATGTATTATAGTATATATTTGCAAGGCAAAATGTAATATTATAGCAAATCCGGCAGCGGGCCTTTTGTGGCCAAGTTATCATATAATATCCGCCGGACTCATACAATTTAGAAGGCATCCTTTTGTAAGGGAGATTGTGTGGGTATGAACGAGCTGCGGTATCGGTTTATGCGTGGATTAAAAAGAGCCCTGCCAGATTTTCTTGATGCAATACGTATCAATTATGTCCTGGTGTTTTTTGCTGCTTTCTTAATAGCCGGAATGGTTTTGGGTGCACTATTCGCCAGGAATGCTGATTTCTCTGCTTTAAGCAAACTGGATTTTTTATTTTACAGTAATTTTAAAACAAGGGCCGTTCAGCCTTTTTACTCTGTCTTTTCGGCATCTTTTGCTTCGTCCTTTTTGTTTATTGCTTTCTGCTTTTTGTGCGGACTTTCCATGTGGGGCTTATTTATTATCCCTGTGGCACTTGTTTTTCGCGGATTTGGCCTGGGGCTTACTTCAGGTTATTTATATTCCTCCTACGGAGGAAGCGGGATCCTATTTAATTTAGGTGTAATCATGCCGGGAGCATTTATCTGCTGCCTTGCAATTTTGTTGGCGGCAAGGGAGGGCGTGCGCTTTTCCAGAAGAATTGCGCATTGCGGAGCGTCATCCCAAAACGGGACAATCAGCCGGACAAATATAAAACTTTATCTGCTGCGTTTCGGTGCAATTTTGGGGATTGCATTTTTAGCGGCTTTGGCTGATTTGTTCTTTTCTGCATGCTTTTCCGGTATGTTTTCTTTTTAAATACGAGGAGATAGAACAAAATGAAGGACTACTGTGCGGATTTTACCGATTATCTTGTGAATAAAAAATCTGTGTCGGCCAACACGCTGGATTCTTATATTCGGGATGTCGAGCACTTTTTATCCTATCTGGAGAAAGATGGGCTCAGCGGCCCGGCGGAAGCCGATACGGACTTTATCTACCGTTATATTCTTCATTTAACAGAGCTGAAAAAATCGAATTCCACAATTACGCGGAACATTGCTTCTGTACGGTGCTTTTATCAGTATCTGAT
>JAEWUH010000051.1 GCA_023397245.1 Bacillota bacterium
CATAAAATGCGTTATAGCCGATGATCAGCGCGCAGAGCACCGCGGCGATCACAATCAGATAACGCACCTGCAAAGCTTCTTCATCCATATTTTATTCCGCTTTCCGCTCGATGTATTCGATCAGGTCCGCGACCGCTCCTTCGCTGCAGTCGCAGACAACCAAGTCTGCGTATTCTTCTTTCAGCTCGTCCGGGGAATTCTGAGGCATTGCCGCAAAGCCCGCCGCCTGCAGAAGCTCGAGATCGTTATAATAATCGCCGATCGCGTAAACATTTTCCATGGGAAACCCGCAGGAGCTGATGATTTTTTTAAGGGCGGAACCCTTGTCCGCTTTGGCGGGCAGCATTTCCAGAAAGTTTTCAGATGACAGGACAAACCTTACGTCCTCGTGCTCAAACGTTTCGGTAAAAGCCGCCAGCTCCTGAATCACATCCGCGTCGTCCATAAAAATCACTTTGCAAAGCGTGCGGCCGTTAAAAATGTCCGGAACACACCGCTCCATATTTGCCCTTTCAAGATGGCTTGATACATACGGATTGTCTTTTAAAACGCCCAGACTGTCCGTGCTGTAAACCTCGATTCCGGTTCCCGGAAAGCGTTCGTGAATTATTTCCACGTATCTTTTTGTTTTTTCTGTGTTGAGCGGAAGGTTCCAGAGTATCTTCCGCTCGGCGGAATCATAAATGATAGTGCCATTTAAAATAACGCTGGGCCCGTTCGGGGAAACCGCGTCGATATAGGGTGCTCCCGTGATAACGGAACGGCCGGTAGCGATTGCGAACCGGCCCCCTTTGCTTTGAAAGCGCGCAATGGCTTCCAGATTCCGCTTCGGTATCGTCTTATCGTTGCCGAGCAGCGTACCGTCAAGGTCGGATATTACAAAAATATCATGATAGTTCAAAAAAGGCCCTCCTGTCCCCTCCCACAGATTCTCTTTGATTGCTTAACCGTTCTGCCGGTTCAGCTTTGCGAGAAAATCCGTAAAATAAGCGGGGAGGTCGCTGGTAATTTCAAGATATCTGCCGTCACGCGGATGGATGAAACCGATCACCCTTGCGTGCAGGCACTGCCCGTTCAGGTTGGGAACCGGCTTCTTCGGCCCGTAAACCGGGTCTCCGGCAATCGGATGCCCGATATACGCCATATGCACGCGAATCTGATGGGTGCGCCCGGTTTCCAACTTACACCGGATATGGGTAAAGCCGTTATAGCGCGCGATGACTTGGTAATGCGTTACGGCGTTCCGGGAATTTTTCTCCGTAACCGCCATTTTTTTGCGGTCGACCGGATGACGTCCGATTGGCGCGTCGACCGTGCCGCTGTCGTCCTTCAGGCTGCCGTGTACAATCGCCTCGTAGATACGCGTAAAGCTGTGCACTTTGATCTGTGCCGCAAGGCTCCTGTGGGCAAAGTCGTTCTTCGCCACGATTAGCAGCCCGCTGGTGTCCTTATCGATACGGTGCACAATACCGGGGCGGATCACGCCGTTGATACCGGAAAGCGAGTCGCCGCAATGTGCCAGCAGCGCATTGACCAGCGTGCCGGTGTAATTTCCGGCGGCCGGGTGAACGACCATTCCCTTTGGCTTGTTCACAACAAGCAGGTCGCCGTCCTCATAAGGGATTTCCAGCGGAATATCCTCAGGCTGGACATCCAGACCCACCGGCTCCGGCAGTGTCAGCTCAATGCAGTCGCCCGCCGCGCCCTTATAGCTTTTCCCGAGCGCTTTGCCGTCCATACAGACAAAACCGCCCGCAATCAGCTTTTCCGCAGCGGAGCGTGTGACGTCCTCCGCTTTGAGGCTGATCAGCTTATCCAGCCGAATACCCGCGTCATCCGGTTCAATCGTAATCATCATAGCATTCTGCATTTATTTTAAACGGAGCACTTTTTCCGCACCGTCTTCTTTCTCCGCAAAAAACAGGAGATGAACAATCAGACACACCGTGCCAACCGTAACGCAGCAGTCCGCAAAATTGAAAACAGGCGGAAAAAACGAAACGCTGATGTAATCAACAACATATCCGCGGAACACGCGGTCGATCATATTTCCGATGCCTCCGCCCACAATCAGAGCCGACGCGGCGTAGGAAAAGAATTCATGGTTGTTGTACCGGAACAGCGCCACAATCACCGCGGCGGAAATCAGGAATGTAACCGTGATGAAAAACCATTTTTGATTTTGCAGTATGCCGAATGCCGCGCCGCGGTTTTCGAGGTAAAAGAAGTCCAGAAATCCGCGGACGACCGTCACTCTGCCGACCGGCTTTAAATTCTGCATCACGAGCAGCTTGATAGCCTGGTCGGCGGCAGCCGCAGCCACAGACAGCAGCAGAACAAGAATTGGCAATGGAGTATCCTCCTTTAAAATTGAATCGTTTTCCCGTACAAAAGGGAGCGTAATTTCGAATGTTCTCCGTGCGGGAAAGACATGTCCGGAATACGGAAAAAAGGGCGAACACTTTGGCCCGCCCTTTCAATTTTATTAATCGAGTGCCTTTGCGCAGCGGGCGCATACATCCGGATGGGCGGATTCACTGCCGACCGTATTGCTGAAGCTCCAGCAGCGCGGGCATTTTTCGCCCTCCGCGTGCGTTACGGTAACGGAAAGCTCCGGCAGTTCCTCACCGGCAAATTCGCCTTTACCGCCGTCCACAATCTCCACCTGGGAAACGATGAACGCGGCAGCCAGCTCGCTTTCCACCGACTTTGCAAAGCCGTACAGATCGCCCGAGCAGAAAAGCGTTACCTTGGAATCCAGCGACGCGCCGATGATCTTATTGGTGCGGGCCAATTCGAGTGCTTTCTTCACATCGTCGCGAATCTGATGGATTTTATCCCATTTCGCGATAAACTCCGCGTCGGCGTCAACACCGGTCGGTTTCGGCATTTCGTTGAACAGCACGCAATCTTTGTCCTCGCTGCTCAAATGCGGCATGCTCTGCCAGATTTCATCGGAGGTAAATGCAAGGATCGGCGATACCAGACGGGTCATGCCGTCAAGAATCAGGAACATGGCGGTCTGTGCCGCGCGGCGGCTTTCGCCGTCCGCCTTCTCGACATACAGCCTGTCCTTCAGAACATCGAGGTAGAAATTGGACATATCCACAACACAGAAGTTGTGAATGGCGTGATAGGCGTTGTGGAACTCAAAGGACTCGTAGCCCTCGCAGACTTCCTTTGTCAGCTCGTCGAAACGATGGAGTGCCCAGCGGTCGATCGGCTGGAGCTTATCCAGCGACACCATGTCCTTATCGGGGTCAAAGTCGCTGATATTGCCTAAAATAAACCTTGCGGTATTGCGGATTTTACGGTAGGCATCGGAAAGCTGCTTGAGAATTTCCTTGGAAATGCGGATATCCGCGTGGTAATCGGAGGAAGCGACCCAGAGCCTTAAAATATCCGCGCCGTACTGCTCCACGATCTCGTTCGGAGCGATTCCGTTGCCGAGGGATTTCGACATCTTGCGGCCCTCTCCGTCCACAACCCAGCCGTGTGTAACAACCGCCTTATAGGGCGCCTTGCCGCGCCATGCGACGGAGGTAAGGAGCGAGGATTGGAACCATCCGCGGTACTGATCGGCGCCCTCCAGATAAAGGTCCGCCGGCCAGTGCAGCTCCGGCCTCTGGTCGGCAACCGCCGCGTGGGTCACGCCGGAGTCAAACCATACATCCATGATATCGTGTTCCTGAGTGAACTCGGTGCCGCCGCATTTGCCGCACTTGATTCCCTCCGGTAAAATGTCTTTTGCCTGCCTGCTGTACCAGGCATCCGAGCCCTCTTTGCGGAACAGCTCGGAAACCGCCTTCATGGCTTCCTTGGAGATGAGCGGCTCGCCGCAGTCCTTACAGTAGAAAATCGGGATCGGCACGCCCCAGCGGCGCTGGCGCGAAATGCACCAGTCGTTGCGGTCCATTACCATGGAAGTAATGCGGTCGCGGCCCCACGCGGGAATCCACTCAACCTTGTTGATTTCCTCAACCGCTTTTTCCTTGATGGCGTCCACGGAGCAGAACCACTGCTCGGTCGCGCGGAAAAGCACCGGCTTTTTGCAGCGCCAGCAGTGCGGGTACTGGTGGATGATCTGTTTCATGGCGAACATGGCGCCGATTTCCTGCAGGTACGCCGCAATCGCCTTATTAGCCTGGGTCGTGGTCAGGCCCGCGAACTGCGCGCCGGCCTCCGCGGTCAGCCTGCCGTGGCTGTCCACCGGAACGATGACCGGAATCTGCGGGTAATGGTTATGGCATACGTCAAAGTCCTCTACGCCGTGGCCGGGAGCGGTGTGAACACAGCCCGTGCCGCTTTCCAGCGTAACATGGTCGCCGACGATAACAAGCGAGGTACGGTCAAGGAACGGGTGCGCCGTTTCCATCAGCTCAAGGTCGGAGCCCTTAAAGGACGCCACGACTTCATAGCCGGTCTTGCCGGCCTCCTGCATGGCGCTTTCATAAAGGGCGGTCGCCATCACATAATACTCGTTTTCCCATTTGATCAGCGAATATTCAAAATCGGGGCCGAGGCAGATTGCCACGTTGCCCGGTAAGGTCCAGGTTGTGGTGGTCCAGATGACAAAATAGGTATGGCTGAGGTCGGCTCCCTTGGCAGTGAGCAGCCCTTTGTCATCCGTTACACGGAATTTTACATAAATGGAATTGCAGGGGTCCTCCGCGTACTCGATTTCCGCTTCGGCAAGCGCGGTTTCGCACTCCGGGCACCAGTAAACCGGCTTTAAGCCTTTATAAATGTAACCCTTGGTTGCCATTTCTGAGAAAATCTCGATCTGCTTCGCTTCAAAATCGTGAGTCAGCGTAATGTAAGGGTTTTCCCAGTCGCCGATGCCGCCGAGGCGCTTGAACTGGTTCCGCTGGCCGTCCAAGTAACCGAGCGCGAACTCGCGGCAGATTTTGCGCAGCTCCACGTCGGAAATGGTGGTGGAGTTGTCCACGCCGGCCTTTTTCCGTGCTTTCAGTTCCGTGGGGAGACCGTGGGTATCCCAGCCGGGAACATACGGCGCTTTGAAGCCGGACATATTCTTGTAGCGCACGATGATATCCTTTAAGGTTTTATTGAGCGCGGTTCCGAGGTGAATATCGCCGTTTGCGTACGGAGGGCCGTCATGAAGCACATAAACGGGCTTGCCCTCGTTTTTCTTCATGACCTTTTCATATATTTTATTTTCTTCCCACGTCTTCAGCATTTCCGGCTCGCGCTTGGGCAGGCCCGCCTGCATCGCAAAGTCGGTTTTGGGAAGATTCAGGGTGCTTTTGTAATCCATTCTTTTCTCTCCTTAGGTATTTGAATTAATATTATAAGCTATTTCCAAATGAAAAAAAGCAGTCCGCATGAATATAAAAGAATACGGGACAGCATTCAGACGGAAACAGGATTGGTCAGCGCAGGATACCGTCCGGAGAATCGGAATCGTCGGAAACACCGTAGATACTGCCGAACTGCGCCGTGCCGAAACGGCCGGACGCAGGCTGCGCGGGCTCGTCAAAGCCGGAAACCTCGGCGCTGAACGCCGGGTCGTCCGATTCATCCTCGGCGGTCTCCGGCTCCTGCGGCACAGTGAATCTGGGCTCTTCCACCGGCTGTTCCGGCTGCGGAAGCTCCTCCTGCCGCCGTTCTTCCGCCGGTTTTTCTTCCGGCTTCTGCGCAGGCAGCGCGTCGATCAGGGTAAGGTGCTCCTTATAGGCGCTCAGCAGTTTGGAACGGAAATCGGAAACGGTTTTCTGAAGTCTGTCCAGTTCTCTTTTCTGTTCAACGATCTCGGCATTTGCCGCCGCGATGATACGCTCCGCCTTCAGGTTGGCATCCTTTATAATAATTTCGGCCTTGTGACGGGATTCGCGAATAGACGCGTCGCCGAGCTTCTGTGCGCTGACGAGCGCGTTTTTAATCTCGTCCTCTTCCGAACGGTACTCTTCGATTTTAGAGGCAAGAATTTTAAGCTTTTCGGTAAGCTGATTATTTTCCGCCTTAAGGGTTTCGTACTCCTCTTTCTGGCTGATATTCTTTTTGATCAGCTCGTCATAGGACTCTTTCACATCGTCGATAAACTTATCGACATCCTCCGTGCGATAACCGGAAAAACCGGATTTTCTGAAGCTGGCGTTGATAATATCGTTTAATGACAGCATAGTAAGAAACCCTCCGTTAAATATATTTTCTGCCGGCTATGCTCAGCCTGCCCTTTTTGGTGACCGGGCCCAGGCGATCAAGAATAAACCGGCCCTTTCCCCTGACCGAAATTTTACTGCCCTCCGGCACCGCTGCGGAAACCGAGGTATTCGCCTCATGGTTCAGCATAACCAGACCGGCGGAAATCATTCCGGACGCCTTTTCCCGGCTTACACCGGCTGCGGCCGCAACAATGCAGTCCAGACGAGCGGAAGCGACAACCGCCGAAAAGTCCTCAAAATCGCCTCCCGCAGGGAGCGGCTCTGCCGCGCCTTCGGTCAGCCGGACGCCCACTCTGCCGATTTTTGAAGTCTGGGACAGCACAAAACCGGCAATTTCGCTGCGCGCAAACAGAACGCAGCGTCCCTCTTCAACCAGAATATCGCCGAGCGTTTCGCGCACGATTCCGTTTGCAAGGAGCGCGCCCAGAAAATCCCGGTGGCTGAGCGAATCGCACGGCCGGAAAGAGGCCGTGAGAGGGGTGACGGGAAATAAAGCGGTATCCGGCTCAAGAAAGTCCGGAAACGCGCCAAAAACTACACGCTCGGAGTTTTCATGGCCACCCCAGAGCATATAGTTTTTAAAGCAAAGATGATCCATTAATTTTTGTGTGGATGCCGCCTGGCGTTCATCCAGGAATCCGACAAAGCGCGGACGTCCCCCGCTCTGCGCAAGCCGCAGGGCATCGCGGAGTTTGGCCTCAAGCACTTCGTCATCGGGTTTTCTCTCCATTAAAAATACACGCCGTTGCTTTCCAGTTCGTCCATTACATCTTCGCCAGTAAGGTCGACATTATAAGGAGTAATGATAAAGGTGCTGGTCGCAACCCGTTTGATCTTCCCGCCGTTTGCATAGGCGACACCGCTTAAAAAGTCGATGATGCGGCGGCAGACATCCTTATTGGTGTTCTCCAGATTCAGTACCACGGTGTGCATTTTGATCAGTTCATCCGCCACCGCGCAGGTCTCTTCGCCGAAGCGCTCCGGTTTGAACAGAACGACCTGCAGCTGCGCCGTAGCATGGATGTTGACGACCTTGTTGCTGGAGTTCGACACAGGAGCCCGCTTGATGGTATCGCGCTCATGCATCTCGGGGATTTCGCCGGCATCGGAGGTGATATCCTCCTGCTGCGCGTCGTCGTAATCATAATCGTATTCATCGTCCGGAGGATTCCACATGCCTTTTATTTTTTCAACAAAACCAGCCATAAATCTGCCTCCTATAAATAATCCTTAATGATATATTCTCGGGCCGAAAAGGGCGGAACCGACCCTCACCATATTGGCCCCTGCTAATATTGCCTCGTAATAATCCGATGACATTCCCATTGATAAAAAATCCATATGAATATTATCTATTTTTTTGGTCTTTATGTCAACAAAATATTTGAACATATTTGTAAAATAACCCATCGTTTCACTGTCGGAGGCATCTGCCGGGGGAATTGCCATGAGACCGCGGACTCGAATGGAGGGAAGGGCGGCCACTTCGGGCAGAAGCGCATACAGATTTTGAGGCAGAACGCCTGATTTATTTTCTTCGCTGCCAATATTCACTTCAATCAAAATATCCGTAGTAAGCTCATGCTGTACGGAAAGGCGTGAAATCTCGCCCGCGAGCTTTCCGCTGTCCACCGACTGGATCATACTTACCTTGCCGATGATATTTTTTATTTTGTTGGTCTGCAGATGCCCGATAAACTGGAGTTCACAGTTTTCAAGCTGATAAAAATCGTATTTTTCGCAGAGCTCCTGCACCCGGTTTTCGCCGATATGATCGATGCCCAGCTCGATCCCTCGGTTGATCACCTCCACCGGAACGGTTTTTGTGGCGGCAAGCAAAGTGATATCCTGTTCGCTGCGCCCGGATTTCGCCGCGGCCTCGGCAATCCGGCTGCGTATCACCTTGAGGTTTTCCTCAAGATTACGGCAGCGTTCTTCAAAATCATTTGATAACTTTTCCATCGTATAAATCAGTTCCTTCCACAACAACTTCGTCGGAGAGCTGAACGGTCGTGTCGGTCATCAATTCATCCTTGGAAGGTTCCGCGTCACAGATTACATAGCTTTCTGTACTGTAAAGCGGAAAGATCTGTTTAAACCGTATCTCGCTCCCGTGCATGACATAAACGCCCTTGACCTGCTTTTTTACCGCGGTGGTTTTTCCGTCCTTATCCTTCCCGTTTTTGGTTACGGCTGCAAAGTGAACCGCCTTCTGGCTTACCCGGATCCCCGAGTACTGCTGAATCTGAACCTGCGCCGTTTCATTGCGGATGGCGGCAATGGAGGAATTCATCCGGTCGCTCTGCAAAACCACCGCGGCCTGTGATTCCTTGGGCGACTGGTTCACCGCGGCAACCTTTGCCGGAACCGTTTCGCTGGAGGCAAACGGAAACTGTATGGAGACCGTATCGCCCAGCTTGAACTGCGCAACCTGTCCCGCATCGATGTTAAAGGCAAAATACCAGTTATAGTCCGTGCAGACCTTCCCGACCGACCCCGCAGGCGCGGCGGGCTTCAGCTGCTGCTTTGCCTTTAACTCCGCAGAGGTAAGATTTGGTAGCTTGGAATAATCAAACGTCGATTCAAAACCGTCCGCACTGCTGATAAAATACCCGGCTGCCGGGGAGGTTACGGAACCCGCCGCCTTTTCGGAAGAAGCGGCCAGCGTGTTCCGCTGGGCTTTCAATTCATTGATTCTCGTATTGAAATTCGCGGCCTTATGGGTCACGATCTGACGCTCGTTGATCAGATACAGAAAATCCTCCCTGCTCTGCGCCAGATCGGCATATTCGCAGGAATTTGCCTTTCCGAGCGCTTCAATCAGCTTGAGGTTGATCTGCCGGTTGATGGAATCAAGATCGGCGGCATAGGTGTCTCCCGGCGCGCTGAGAGTCTGCAGCTTTGCGATGGAGGAGTCCAGGCTTTCCAGCTGCTTCTGTGCTGCGGCGCCCTGCGTACTGGCGTAGACCTGCGCGACGGTTCCGCCCTTGGCTACCTTGCCGCCGTCGGGAATCACATAATCCACCACGCCGCTCAACTTGCTTGAAATAACGCTTTCCTTGCGAATGGCGATGCCGGACACCTGAACCGTCTGGGACGTACTGGCATACGCCGCGGTTTCCGTTTGTATCGCCGTATAATGTGTGCTGTAAATCTGGTATCCGAGATAAAACAGCAGGAGAAGCCCCAGTATTCCCGAAGCAAGCTTCCTGATAATCGGACTGTTCATGCCGTCACCCCTGTTCTGTTATTCGTACCGCCTCATCGGCCAGACGGTTGAAATCAGTGTAATCATCCGCCATGATCCAATGGATTTCCTCGTCGCGCCGGAACCACGTAAGCTGGCGCTTGGCGTAGCGGCGGGTTTCCCGCCTGATGCGTTCCACCGCCTCGTCCAGCGGACATTCGCCGCGGAGGTACGGCGCAAGCTCCTTGTACCCGATGGCCTGAAGCGCCGTCTGTGAACCGGGGCGGCTTAGAACCTCTTTTGCCTCGGTAAGAAGGCCGCTTTCCATCATTTGGTCGACCCGTAAATTTATTCTATCATAGAGGGTCTGTCGGTTT
>JAEWUH010000067.1 GCA_023397245.1 Bacillota bacterium
ACTTAATGCCATTATATCCAAAAGTAACGGATGTTTTAGTGGCCAACCTAATCGTCGGTTTAACAAGAACTTTATTTATGGATGCTCAGGTTCCTCCCAAATACGCGATTTATTTGGTCTCACTTCCTCACAAGGGTAAAACTACATACTGTACTTTGATAAATAGCATATACAACCGGTCTCGTGATAAGGAGTTTAATCTGGCTAATCTTTCTACAATCACACTAGTCAGTATGTTGCAAGAAATATCTCGCTTCAAAGATTGCCCATATATCATTGATGATTTATATGTAGAAAATAATATATCGGCAATGAAAAAAAGAGAAGCCGCCGTATCTACCGCGATACGAACTGTCGCAAACAATGCGGAAAATAGAAAGCAGTCCGGCAAGGAAACAGTTGGATTTGTTCCAAACGCGACAATTGTGGTAACTGCTGAATATTTGCTGGAACATGCATATTCCACACTGTCCCGGTGCGTGATTTTACATTTAGAGCGCCAGTTGGAAACAGAAAAAATATCACCGTTCCAAAGGCAACCTTTGGCATTGTCCACCGCTGCATACTACTTCATCAGATGGGTTGCAGCACATTACGAGAGTAATGTGGAACTTATTCGGTCCGAGCATGAGCAATTTCGTGAAAGAATGGACTCTGCTACTCCCGGATTTGAGCGTTTACATGAAAGCTGCTTTGCTTTGGAAATGGGTGTACGTCTACTATGCAATTATGCGGTTGATGCGAATGCGCTAACCCGAGAGGGAGCAGAAAACACAATGGCTAGCATGAGGGAAATATTTTCCCAAATTATCGAAAAGCAAAAAGAAGATATGGAGATTTCTAATTCCATTGAGGAGAGCAGTGATTTGACCTATGTAATCGGATGCCTTCTCAAGCAAAAAAAGTTTCGCTTAGCTTCATCCAAAGATGAGTACGACAGTAAAATACATGATGGTATACAAACAGAATTTCTGATTTGTCTTGCTTCTAAAAAGCTTGTCCAAACCCTGCGTAATTATCTATATGATTCTACTATAAACCAGGAACGGATTAGCCATCATTTAAAAGGCCATGGCTTGCTTGTTATGGATCAAAGCGAAGACAGCACAAAAAAGACAAAAAGAGTCCGTATGTTTCATATAAGAAAAAATGAATTGATTCTTTTGCTAGAATCCCGAAAAGAACAATGCCACAGTCCTTCTTAAGATGATTTTGGTATTACATATATATTTTCAGCTATATATTATTTTAAAGAGAGGGGAAAAGCCATGTGCATAGTTTTTGATTCTACTGCTTTATGGAAGTCTCAAGTCAAATTTTTAAAAACAAAAAAATTAGCGAAGGAGATAATTGAAAATGTATCCTGAAATTTTGTCCATTGCAAAGACGGCTGAACGCTGCAAAGATGAGGGTATCCCTCTTTCTGAAAAAGCGCTGCGTCGGTTTGTGAAGTCGGGTGACCTACCCAGCATCCAAACCGGAAAAAAGGCTTTATTGTATTTTCCAAATGTACGTCGGTTTATCGAGACAGGAAATCCGGTGCAAGAACCGGAGCAATGCAAAATCCGGCGAATAAGCGTGTAATTACGGTTCATGGCATAACAAGCGGGACAAGCCACTGGTAGGGCTTTGTCCCGTTTTATGTCTTGGTCAATAGTGAAGGAAGGGGTAGAATTATGCCAAATATAACACAAAGGACAAATAAAGACGGATCCACATCGTACCTGATCCGAGTTTATGTAGATGAAACCGGCACCGGTCATCAGATCACAAAATCGATGACTTGGCGGCCACCAGACAACATGCGCCCGACCGCTGTGGAAAAGGAAGTCAACCGTCAGGCGTTGCTTTTTGAGGATCAAGTAAAGAAAGGGCTCACGACCTTTGGGGCTTCCATAAAGTTTTCAGACTATGCTACAGCTTGGGTGGAAAATGAACCGATGGCCTTCAAAACACGGGAACGATATCGAGAACTGCTACAACGGATCAACGCCGCATTCGGTCATATTAAATTGGAAAAGCTTCAGGCCCATCATCTCGAAGAGTTTTATAAAAACCTTGCAGAAGCCGGCGTGAGCCAACGGGGAAAGTATGCCGTGTCAGATAAGCTAGACAGCGTGATGAAAGCGCACAAGTTGAGCCGGGCCTCCCTGGGAACGCTTGCCAACCTTTCAGCCTCCACGGTGAGCGCAGCCGCGCGTGGGCAAAAAATAAGCCTCGAGACAGCGGATAAAATATCCGTTGCACTCCAGGTAAAAACCGCGAACCTATTCGCTTTACACGAAGACACCTCTGGTCTATCAGAAAAAACCGTTTTACACCATCACCGCCTGATCTCCGCGATTCTGGAGAAGGCAAAGCGCGAGCGACTCATACCCTATAACGTCGCAGCCGAACACGCCACAGCACCAAAGGTAACACGAAAAGAAGCCTTGTATCTAGACGATGATCAGGCAAGAGAATTTCTTTCCTTGCTATTGAATGAATCGGATATCAGAATAAAAATAGCCTTAATTCTTCTTCTGTTCACCGGCGTCCGCCGTGGAGAATTGTGCGGCCTGAGTTGGCCAGACATAGACGAAGGAAAGCAGCTGGTCAACATTGTACGTGCCTCGCAGTATCAAAGTCATCATGGCATTGTTGAAGTACCCACAAAAACGGCTAGCAGCGTCCGGGCCGTCAAGGTTGATCCATTTGTAATTGAGTTGCTCCGACAATACAGAACATGGTGGATTGAACAGCGGCTTTTATATGGAAAAGACTGGAAAGGAACAGAGCAGCGTCTTTTCATTCAGGAAGATGGTAAGCCGATAAATCCTGACACGATAAACTATTGGTTGAACAAATTTCTTGAACAAAACCACTTCGAGCATATTACCCCGCACAGCCTGAGGCACACTTTTGCCACGTTGCAGATCACTGCCGGTGTGGATATTCGCACTCTCCAGGCACGAACCGGATACGCACAGGCCAGTACGCTGGTCAACATCTATTCCCATGCGATAAAAAGTGCTCAGGAAGCGGCTAGTGATGCGTTGGGAAACATTCTACTACCAAATGCTAAATAACATTGATGCAAATAAAAAGGCTGTCGTACGTAATGGAAGGCAGCCTCTTGCCGTATTATTCCGCACTTTTCCTACTCTGACTTGAACAAAAGTTGAACATTTCACATTTTTAGATACTATTCCCAGACAAAGAAAAGGCCCAGCAGCCGCATGGCTACTGGGTTTTGTTTGGTTGCGGAGGCAGGATTTGAACCTACGACCTTCGGGTTATGAGCCCGACGAGCTACCGGACTGCTCCACTCCGCGATATTTATTTGTGCACTCTCCATAAACTGAGCTGTTATGCCTTGTTTAGAGCGCTTAACTATAATACCATTCTAAGTATCGAATGTCAAGCCTTTTTTATAAACCCTTGCTATCCGTACGATAACTGTTGAAAACCGTTTCCATCTGTCACTCAAAATTGTCACTCGATTGGCATATGGTCACCGGCTTATGAGTACTCTTTGGCTGCTCCCTCATGCTCCCCAAATTACGGAATTACGCTTTTGTAAGTCAATAAATCATTAAATCAAGTATATGCAATTTTATGTGAATTATTAATTGTGTGAATTGAATATCTATAATAGATTTTTCTCAAAAATAACGCCAATTTGAATTTCTGTTATAAAAAAATGGAGAATGTGTATGGCTACGGTTAGAGATTGCGCTCAAAATGAAGCGCGGGCGTATTCAAAAGGCAAAGGGCGGCGGGTTCAGTGGAGGGGGATGTCCATATGGCTATATATCAAAAAGGGGCAGTAAGGTTCTGGAAAGCCCGCATAGATACTGGCTTAACAGTATCTATGCGGGCTTTTGTTAAAGCTGGCCCCCTCTAAAGGACTTAAAAGGGGAAAAGAAGTAGATTTAGGTGTTTTTACTCTATGGTAGCAACTGCAATAGGAGATTTTTCTGAATTAACATAAAGTCCTGAAGTTATGCCTGCTTTGCCAATCGGAGTAATCCTGAACAAATAATCGTTGCCGAAAGCTTTTACAAACTCAACCTTGAAAGTACCTACGGTACCGGAGACAAGAACAGGACGGGAGCTGGCCGTCAGTTTCATAACGTAGGAAGCTCCGGCTTTGACACGGAATGGCCGGGTCGTATCACTCTTTACCGCTGAAGATGAAACGGGAGTCTCAACCGTTGCGACAAAGAGTCTCACACCATCCAAATAAACACCGGCCTGTGCACCGGGCTGACCGACTGGAATCAGCTTTACGAAGTAGTCAATTCCGTTCGTAGCGACAAGCTGAACCTCGAATACACCCGGAGTTCCAATAAAAACATTTGGCTTCTGACCGTTGTCACTGGTCAGCCTTACCGTATAACCGTCCCTTACATGAACATCTGCCGTAGTATCTGTTACAAAAGTTCCCGTGCTGGTTGTAATGATTCCATTGTTTACCGCGGGCACACCACCTGCCGGAATTGCAGGATCAGTCTTTGCCGTGCCGGATTTTCCGGAACCGGAGCTACTGCCTCCGGTATAAGACCACTGCGCGTAAAGGGTGATATCATTTTGCACGCAGGAAATTGTGGTTCCCGCCAAATAAGCAGTGCCACCGCCGTTTGCCTGCGTGTTCCAACCGGCAAAGCTGTAATTGGAGCGGGTAAAGCCGTTCGCAGCGACGGTATAGTCGGTGCCGATGTCAACCTTTGCGCTGTTCATGGTACCGCTGCCGCCATTGGTATTATAAGAAACCGTGTACTTTGGCCCAGGTACCGGAATCCCTGTCGCAGTCCACTGCGCGTAAAGGGTGATATCATTTTGCACGCCGACTATGGTAGCTCCATCGGAATAGGCTGTGCTGCTTCCGTCTGCCTGCGTGTTCCAACCGGCAAAGTTGTAACCGGAGAAGGTAAATCCGTTCGCGGCAACAGTATAGTCGTCGTCATCGTCAACCTCTGCGCTGTTCATCGTTCCGCTGCCGCCGTTGGCGTCATAGGAGACGGTATGAGTTGAACCCGGTACCACAAGATTTACGCCGGGGAAAACAATGAACCACCAGTTCATGCTCGGTTGCACAATGTTAATCCCGATTCCCACGTTTCTGGGAATCCATTGCAGCGTTAGGCTGTCTCCATCCGGCAGGTGGTAGGGAGTTAGTGTAAGGCCGGTAGTTGTACCGGGCGCTGTCGATGTCAGCGTCGGATCGACACTAATGGCTGCGGATAATTGCGAACCCGGGCATTGGATGGAGCCGGGCTGAATCATACCGCTTCGGTATGCCACGAACTCTCCGTCAAGAAGAAGCTGCACTCCGTTGCTTCCGCTTGCTGAAATGGTGCCGCCGGTCAGGGCTGCCGTACCCATGCTGCCTTCAATCGCGTAGCTGCTCGCCTGATTGGCTGTCACTTCGCCCCCGCTCATCAGAAATTTGCATCCACTTCCCGCGGCAATCGCGATACCGGGCGACCCTGTTGAAGTCACTTTTCCGCCGGACATGATCAGGTTTCCTTTGCTGGATACAACTGCCGCCGTTTTTGATGCGGAATTTACAATTTCGGCGCCTTCCGCAATTTCGACAGTGCCTGAATTGTCAATTTCAAGCAAGGGTGGGTGAGGCGGCGCGCCGGATACGGTTCCCGTGCCTGTCAGCTTTGCTTTCCAAAGAACTTTTACATCCTGCGGAACATCAAGCTTTAAGGTTTTTGTTACACCGGTCAAACTTCCGGTTACGGTAACTGTGCTGCCGTTTATCGCCGTGGTCAGTGTACCTGTACCGCCGCTACCCGTATTGTAGTCAGCGATTGCGGCGGCAACATCCTCTTCCGGGGTTGTAACAGTGATATTTGCAGTGCTGTTGGTACTTGTTACAGTTACCTGAGTGTTGCCGAATTTACTTTCCGTTTCGGCAATAATGGCCGCAGTTCCGGCAGGCAGCCAGAGATAGGCATAGCCATCCGCATCCGTCTGCGCCTCATAGGTAATTCCGCTATTTGGAAGAAATGCCGAAATATCACAGACGCCTCCGGCGTTTGAGACCTTGACGGGAACCAAATAAACTGGATTGCCGTCCTTATCCGTTGGCTGTACGGAAGGAGTAACACCCTGCACCGAGCCGCCGGTGATGATTAAATTCATACTTCCCGAAGATCCACTGAAGGAAATTGCAGGAAAATGAGGAAGCCAAGGCGGCTGATTAGGGTCGTTGTTAGACAGAACCGAGCCGCCGGTCACTGTAACCGTTGCTCCGTCATGTTTAACACAGATCGCATTCATGGTTTGTGACCGAACGAGTCCGCCTGATACGGTGACGTCCATGGTTGAAGCAGCAAAAATGGCAGGGCCATTCGTGCTGCTGACCAGACCGAGGATGGTAAGGCTGGGGCCGAGCGCCTCAATCGCTACTGTCGTCGTCGGACTGGCACATGTGATCTTTCCGGAAGAATTTAAGATAAAATCGCCATTCCCTGTCAGGTTGAGCAAAGAAGATTGACCATTCAAAACGCCGCTGTTGGAGCCTCCCTCACCCGAAAGAGTGGCGTTCCATTCCACCGTAACGCCATCAGGAATATTAATCGTTATCGGGCTGTTCGCATTGGTAACCGAGCCGGTGACCGTTACCGCGCTGTCTTTGACGGTCGCTGTATACCCGCTGTCTTTTATCGCTTGCGCAACCGCCTCCTGGGGGGTAGGAGCTGAGTCCGCAAATGCCTGCGCCGGGAAAAAAGTGAGCACCATCGCGATCGACAGCAGCAGCGACATCACCTTTTTGGTTATTTCATGTTTCACACTGCATCCTCCTTGATTCATTTGTTTTGATGCCATCAATTTCATAGGAGCTATTGTTTCTGCGCCAGTTGAAATACTTCACTGATTGAAATTTCAATTTTTCCTTCCCATGATACGCAGATTCCATCGGTGGTTACTCTTCTGAAAAACTCTTCGTCTGCAAGCATCCCGAACCGTGCGGTTTTCAGTCGACTTTTGAGATCCAGTACCACTTTGCTTCCATTGTCCAGCGCAACCTCCACGCAATAATCCTCCTTGGGGATTACCCTGACTATTTTGACCACCTTATCACCTCCTAAATGAAAAGACCACCATACATATTGTACGGCGGTTCTTTTCAGCTTTCTGTCACCCGGCGGGTGACAAAGCCGGGTGACAGAAGAATTTGTTTTATTTCTGCGAGTCAATATGCTGTTTAAGCATCGCCCGGGAACTGATTTCCAGCTTTTCAAAAATTCTCTTCAGCATGGTTTTGACGGTGTTCTGCGTAATAAAAAGCTTGCCGCCTATTTCACTATTCGACAAGCCTTGCGCCACAAGTTGGGCGATCTCCATTTCACGCCCGGTAAGCTCCGGCCTTTTCAGAGTAAAATAATCACTGAGAATCCGCTGCACTGCCTGCTGATAAGGCGTATAAAGTTCAAAAAGAGAAGAAATGGGCTCCCTGTATTCTCTGTGATAATAAAGCTTCTCCAACAGCGGCCTTATCATATCGCCGTTTTCCACGAAAGGAATCCAAATTCCATCCGGCAGCGCCAGATCCAAGGCCTTGCGCAGAGCTTCGAGTGCAGCCTCGTATCGGAACAATTTCTCATTGGCTGCCGCTGCGAATATATAGGTATAAATTTGCCCCAGCAGGTTGGGAAAAATCGAAGCGGTTTCGATAAAATGATCCACACTCCCAAGCAGCTTGTGATATTCTCCCTGAATCAGCAGTACGCGTCCATAAACAATATTGAAAAAGGCCATGGCAGGGAAATAAATTCGGCTGGAAAGAAAATTCCCTTCCGAAATCCACCGGGGAATTTCCTGCCGCTGCCGCAGATTTGCTTGAAGAAAGGCATCGCAAAGATCAAGGGTGTGCATCAGATTATACCAGTTCTCCTTCTCCATGTCCTCCCTCAGCTTTTTAAGGCTGTATACCGCATAAGCGTAGTCCCCTTTGCATATGGCGATCCGCGCTTGAAGGAAAACCGCACAAAGCACGATATCCTCCTGTCTGCTGCTGTTTGCCTGGTAAAGAGCCTTATGGCCGGTGATCTCGGCGCTGCTGAAATCGCCGCGGACGTAATAACGTTCCGCCTCCATAACGAGTTCCGCGCCCCTGCCGTGCCCCTTGACCAGCCTGTCATAGTACGGCATGGCTTCCTTCAGAATTTCGACTTCCTCTTCCAGCGTTCCGTACTCACGGTGAAACATATAGAGCACGGACGGGGAACCAAATGTCCAGCCTCCGCGGGTATCCATAAACTTTGCCGGATTTTGGAGCAGCGCGCCGGCTTTTTTATAATGACCGAGCATGTTCTCAATATTGTTATACTCACTAAAACTCAGGAGTATCTCGAACTCCCCCATCAGTTCCTGCGCGATATCAGATTTTATGCTGCCATTGGTCAGAAGTTGGTATAGCTCTCCGCTTACCTTGGAAAAACGCTCCGTCTCGTTATAAGAAAACAGACACAGAGCATAAATCAGCAGTGCAACCGGATGTCTGTGCCGGATTTCCTCCGGACATTCCTCAAAGTAGACGATCAGTTCTTTTTGATTCTCGTTGAGCATGCTGTGCCCCTGGTCGGCTTCCAGCGTAAGGAAGAGATGATCAAAATCCTTCGCGAGGTAAGCGTAATGCATGGCGGCAATCGTATCGTTTGTCTGTGCAAACCATTCCGCCGCGTTTTGATAGAGCTGATCCTTCTCCTCTTTTTCCTTTCGCTCTAACAGGCTTTTTAAAAACTCGGAAAATATTTTATGTACCTGATATACCTTACTTTTCTCGTCACGGCTGACAAAGGCGTTCCGCCCGATCAGTTCGTTCAGCAGCTTTTCCGTGTTTTCCTTTTTCCACATGAAAGCCGCCTGTTCCAGGGTAAAGGTATCGAACAGACAAATGTGCAGCAGAAAATCCTTGATCTCGCCGGAAAACGGGGAATATACCGTCTTTTCAATCAAAACAGTAATATTTGGAGGCGTTGTGAAAGTACCCTTCTCTTTATAATTAAGCATCAAAAGATAGAGAGCACTGACCCATCCCTCAGTATAGCTGTAAAGTCTGGATACCTCGTCTGCCTTCGGAAAAAGGCCGCATAAATGATAGTATGAGACGATTTCTTCCGTAGTAAATTCCAAAGCGTCCTTCTGGATATGTAAGAGATACCCTTTCAGCGTCAGTTCTTCCAGATTAGAAAACCGGGTAAACCGTGCCGTCAGCACAATATGAAAGTCCGTCAGTTCGTTCCAAAGCAGGTATTCGATAAACCCGTTGACCTCCGGGCAGTCCACAAGATGATAATCATCCATTACGAAAATAGTTTTACTAGATAGCGGCAGCATATCTTGAATCAGCTCAAGCGCTTTTTCCTTAGAGGAACTGTCATCCGGAAATCCAAGCTGCCTCAACTGTTCGGCGCGGACTGCGTCCATGTCGCGAAACTGCCGGCAAAAGGAAGACCAAAACCCCGATATGGATTCGTTAAGAACTTTTTGCCACAAAACGGGAACATCCGCTTTTTTAAAATATTCCTTTACAGCGGTACTTTTTCCGTAGCCCATCGGCGCTTCCACCAGTGTGCAGGGATAATGCAATATTTTTTTCAACTGTGACTGAATCCTATCTGAAAGATAAATTGCTTCGGTACGATATGCTTTTGTCTTCGGCATTTCGGCAACCTCTTACTTACAAATATCAAAGTCGATGGTAATTGATTTTGATAAACTATGATTTGATTTTTAAGTTTATTATACTTTGTAGAGGGAAAAATATCCAGACGGAAAAATGTTGAATTATGGTCTGACTAAATGTTTTTTCATCTGGAAAACATTTTGCATTACAGACAGCAAAGGTAAAAGAAAATCGGCAGAGTTAGGGCTGGTGCTTGAGTGGTATAGTTCAGCGTGACGACCCTTCGCGTCATGGGCTGAACGCCATCACGGGCGCGTCATCAGAAAGAGTGCAACCGTCGACCTTATTTGGTTTGTAAGCTTTTGTATGGGGAATTGTGTATTGATTTTGTCGAAATATAGGAATACAATAAATCTAAAATTGAAAATCAACGTAAGCCTGACTGGAGTTTGGCCATAATGCGAGGTTCGGTCAACTTTATCTTATACCAATGAGAAGTTTGGAATATCGAATTGCTATATAACCTTAATCTAACTCGGCGGCTAGGAGATAAAAGAGAATTGCTCATTATGTTTATGATATTCAATGGGAGCACAATCGGAAATTCGCAATAGAGCGATAAAGTTAAAAACAGTATTGCTATATGCGCGTATAGATTTGAGGGGATAAACTTTGAAAAAAGATCAAAATAATAAGAATTTCTGGAATCGCTACGCAAAGATATATGATATTGAGATTGACAGGTTTAACCGTTCAGCCTATTCAGAAATGTACAGACTTATATCGAGAGCACTTACGAAAGAGATGAAAGTGCTTGAAATTGCAACGGGCACCGGATTAATTGCAGTTAATATTGCCGATTCCGTTCAATCCATTGAGGCTACTGATTTTTCTCCCAAAATGATAGAGACCGCAATGAAAAAAAGAGCACCTGACAATGTGCATTTCTCAGTTGAAGATGCTACCAAGCTCTCTTTTTTAGATCAAACCTTCGATGCTGTAATTATATCAAACGCTCTTCACATCATGCCAGACCCGGGATTGGTGCTAAAAAACATCAGAAGAGTCCTAAAGCAAAACGGCCTACTGATAGCGCCTACCTTTTCACATGGTCACTTGAGAGATTCAACATGGAAGTTGAACGCTTTTTTGCTAAAGATGATTGGGTTTGAAACCTATTCCAAATGGAAACCGGAAGAGTATGTTGACTTCATCAATCAAAACGGTTTTTCTGTACAAACATGGAAGGTGCTCAAAGCAGGTTTTCCCCTTGTTTATTTGGAAGCAAAATTGCAGAAGTAGCCTTGTATACAGGAATAATGCTCTCGAAAGAGGCTAAAGC
>JAEWUH010000073.1 GCA_023397245.1 Bacillota bacterium
CTTCCGCCCGCATCGAACTTGCTTTTGATGAGCGGTTCGTTATCGATTGAAACCAAACTGTTGTCTGCCGTTTCCTTGTCGTCCACCATCAGCTTCATGGAATCGCCTTTATAAACGTTCAGGACGAACGAATCGCTGGACCATGAGGAATCCGTTGGATTCTTCGCGCTCAACGTAACCGTATAGATATCCTTCAGCCCCATGGAAACCTTGCCGATCGGCAGCGAAAAGCTTCCGGCGGCTTGGTGGACAAAGCCCGTCGTATCCACCGCCTGGCCGTTTTTCAGTATTTTCAGGTCCATCTGGCCGCTGCTCTCCAGATTGGAGATATTCCAGCCAATCTGCTGTGAGGCGGCTTCGTCGGTGATGCTGTATTTGGACAGCGTGTTCAGGCTGACCTTTAAAGGCTGAGGATACACGATAATATATCCGGCGGCGCTCAGCGTCTGGTTCGGATTATCCGGGTTCGGTGCGCTCACCCGGACAGTGTAGGCGGGAAGCTTGTTCTGCTGCGCATCGGTGGTGGAAGCCGTACCTAGAATATTTTCCGGAATGGTGCAGCTGCTCTGGTTCGTTACGCTCTGCTCATATTTTGGCTGCAGGGAATTTGTTTCCGCCAGAGTATGCTGTCCTTCGTAAACCTTCACGCTGAATACCGGCTGGGCAGTGGAACCCTTGCGTGCAATCAGGTTCTGACCCCAAAACACCTTTACGCTTTCGTTCTTTTTCGTGTAAAACGTTCCGCTGCCCTTGGCAAACACGATTGCCGGGATGCCGTCGTTGGAAACGGTAAAATTATTCGTTTGTTTTACTACCGGCGTACCCATACCGCCGTTTGTCGCGGTAGCGGTAAAGTAGACCGTTCCCGGAGCGACCGGGGTGATAACCGCCTTGTTCGGGTTGCCGGTGTCCGCCTGAACGGTCGCCACCTGTTCGTTGCTGCTCTTCCACGTTACCGTGGAGAAAGTCGCGTTGGACGGGGCTACGGAAGCCGTGAGCGCGGCGGCATCCGTAGCCGTCATATAAATGGTGTGGTTTTCCGGCTCCGCAATCGCAACACTTGTTACGGGGGTAACCGCGGCAATTTTCGCACTGCACGACATGCCGAAAACCTTGCTTCCCCCCGAGAATATCTTTGTGCTGCTGTCGTAGGAGGGGTTATAGAGCATCCCGATGTCAAGGGTTGTATCCGTGAGGGAAAGGTAATCCGCGGCGTCAATTACCGCGGTATAGGTCAACCCGGATTGATCCGCCGCCTTGAGCGCGTAGGTTTTGTCGCCGGTACCGTTGTTCGCAAAAAGGCAGAAGGTTCTGAGTTCCGCCCCGTTGTTGCCCGCTTCGTTTGAAAGCCACTGCTTGTAAGCGTCCTTTGCTGTGAGCGTCACCGTAATTTTCCCGTTGTACGGATAGGTTGCGGAGCTGTCCGCCGCAAGCCCGCTGAAAGACTGCAGCTTATCCTGCACCATGGAAACGCCGCTCAGGATTTTTTGGGTATCCGGCACCGCATATGACGCAGTCGTATTTACCGGGCTGGCCATGTCCTGTATATTGTTTACAGACCCTAGAACCGGATTCGGGTCGGGGCTGACGGGAACCGTATAAAGATACAGCCTGTACTTGGATTTTGTAGTCGAGCTTTCCTGCGGGTTCAGCGCTGTACCGTCTTTCATGGTAAGGGTGGGGGTGCCCGTAACCGGCTCGGTAAATTCCACCGTAATGGGAACCTGCTGGCCGGCGTAATAACTTCCCGCCGGCGCGGTGATCTTATTTACGGAAGGGCTTTGATTGTCATAAATGGAGAGAGTGCCGTTATAATATTGCTCGCATGGAATCTGTGATTGTGCGGGATTATAGGTTGCGGAAGTGAACGCCAGATAGAAAGGGATTTCTCCCTGTACCCTTGTATCGACAGTAAACTGAGTTCCCCCACTTTCAAGGCCGACGCTGAAAGGCCGAGCAGTTGTCTGGTCAAAACTGGTATAATTATTTCCATCAAAGCTATACTCGTCATTAGAATACGTTTTCAGGTTGCTGTTCAGCAGCCTTGGTTTGGCGGTCATTGTTGTAGCCTTGCCGCTTGAAGATACCGTCAACTGCATGGATGTTTTCAAGTGATACCTTGCGTTGGCCATATCGCCGAATATCTCGGCGGCGGAAGCTTGCAGATTCTTGAAATCAGTATCCATAAAATTGGTGCGCATGATCGGTTCATTAACCGTTCCGCCACATTCATAAGTTCCTTCCCTTGTATAGCTGTGGCTGATCTGCGTTGTCCACTGATATGCGGAGCTCTCCTTGATCGGGATATTCAGAGACCGCGTTATTTCCCCTGTGTCCGACCGGAACAGGGAACCGTTCGGGTCATATACCTGCAGGATGCAGTAGGCGTCGCCGTTATAATGGGCGGTTGAAAGACCTGTAGAATAGTTCGTTCTTTTCGGGTATTCATTCGCAGTAAAGCTCGTTGTGTTTTCAATTCCAAAAGACGTACTGGTCGAGTTGAATGAGCCCGGCAGCAGGCGCCACTTAAAGGATACGCCGTGCAGGAATCCCGTAGTGCTTCCGTTTGCGTAAACGGGGGTGGCCGTAAAGCCTGCGTAGTCGGCTTTTATTCCTATGTAGATATTCTGCTCAAACGCACCTGAGGCGTATGCCTTCTGCAGGCTGAGCCCTTCGGTCTGCAGCTGGTTGGCCAGGGAAGCGTACATTTTTTCCCGCTGCGCGTCAAAGGGTACGGCGTTGGTAAAATAGGTCTTTTTCAGGCGCGAAAGCTCGTCTTCTATTTCAATCATGGTTTTCAGGCTGGCAAGCGTTACGGCGGTACCGTCCACACTGACCGTTTTGTTCAGATCCGTTCCCGGCTTTGCAAGCATCGCCCGAACCTGATCCAGCGTCATCGGGGTACCGTCCACCATGATATTCTGGCTGACGGACAGATTTCCGTCGGCATCCAGCAGTCCCATATTCTTCAGCTCTTCCGCCACATCGGTCGCGGTAAAGTTGCTGCCGTACACACCCCGGAGCCTTTCCAGAATGCTCTGGTTCTGCTGCGGCGTATTGTGAATGGTATTCGCGATGTTTGCGCTTACAGGCAGCACCATCTGCCATACCAAAGTAAAAACCAAAATCAAAGCCAAGACCTGTTTGTGAACACTTTTATACTTTTTCATAAAGTCCCTCCTACACGGTAACCTGAGCGAAAATGCCGAAATATGATTTATGCTCACGTAATACAGCCATTAAAGTTCTCAGAGATAATATGATAATAGGATTATTTTAGCGAATATTCAAGTGCTTTATTGTAATCTTAAAAATAAATTAAAATGGAGCATTGATCCTTTGCTGCAATGCCGATTATGCTGTCCTCTATTTTGATCTCCTCCTTACGGGCAAAAAGAAGCCCTGTATAATAATTATACAGGGCGCAATATTTTTTGGGTATCTCCCATATGGGGGATTTTTTGCCTGGATTTTACAATATTCCAATATATCTTGCGGAATTTCCGCAGGTTCACACCGTCTTTTTCTATGTGTTTTCTTCTATTTTTCCGGTTTTCATGGTTAGGAGGCGTTCCCCGTAACGCGTGGTGCTCATGTCATGCGTCACCATCAAAACAGCCGTGCCTTCTTTTGCCGCCGACGCAAACAGCTCCATGATTTCCCGCGTGGTTTCTTCGTCCAAATCGCCGGTCGGTTCATCGGCGATCAGCAGGCTGGGTGAGGACAGCAGCGCCCGCACAATCGAAACGCGGCGCATCTCTCCGCCGGAAAGGTTTGCGGGATATTGTGCCGAAAGCGGGAGAAGCCCGACCTTATCCAGCAGCGCCAAAGCTTTTTCATTTAGGTCTTCTCCCCTCCCAAAAAACGCAGAGGGCAGCAAAACATTTTGCAGCACCGTCAGATTGGGCAATACACTTTGCCCCTGCATGATGTATCCGAGCTTTGTATTCCGCAGGAGGGAACGCTCTCTGTCGGAAAGGACGGAATACCCTTCTCCTTCAAAGCACACGGTTCCGGAGCTCGGGGTCAAAAGCCCCGCCAATATGTTAAGCAGGGTGCTTTTTCCGCTCCCCGAACGCCCCACAATGCAGACAAAATCCCCTTCTCTGATTTCCAGCGACACATGGTTCACCGCCTGAAAAGGCCTGCCGCCCTGCGTATATTCCTTTACGATATCCTGCGCTTTCAGAATCATACGTCACCCTCCCGAATTACAGAGTAGGCGTCGCTCCTGCATATCTTAAATACCGAAGCAAGAGAGGAGATCGGCCCCACGGCAAAGGACAAAACCAGACTTGCGGCGGTGACAGCGAAGAACTGGCCGGCAGAGGGCTGCAGGTAAGGCATGCTGATGGTTCTTTGTATCAGCACCTGAAACGGGAAGAGAAACAGGGCGCTCATCGCGATGCCCAGCACGCCGCCAAGCAGGCTGATGATACCCGACTCCCAAAGCACAAGAAAAGAAAGCTTCTTTCTTGTTGCCCCCAGAGAGCGCAGAATCCCGAATTCACGCTTTCTTTCATTGAGGACGACCGAGAACACGATTCCCAGAACCAGAACCGATAAAACCCACAGCAAGGCGGCAAGCGCGGTAACAAAGCGGACGGTTGCACGCAGGTTCCCGGACACGCTGCTCATGATTTTTTGCGAAACGATCAGGGAAACTTTATTTTTATCCGCTATACTGCCGATGTTTTCGGCAACATCGCCGGCGGAATAGCCGTCCTCGATCAATACGGTCACCGACGAAACGGCGTTCTTGGGGAACTCTCTGCCGCTCTTTGCGGCATAATCGCCCTCCGCCCTTTCCGCGGCCTCAAAGCTCATGAATACGGAAGTGTCAAAGCCGGTTCCCGTGCTGTCCATTTTCGCCGCGATCACATAATCGCGGTCAAAGAAACGCAGCTTGCCCCCTACCTTACCGGCTACATCCGCCCCGACCACGACTTCGTCAATGGAAAGAGCTCCGGGCAGAGCGCTTTTTATCCAGGGTTCAACCGTAAAATCCGTTTTCTGGTCAAAGCCGATAATCTGCACCTTGCTGGAACAGCAGTCGGCATTGAGCGAAGCGACGAACAGCTGCGGAGACGCCGCGCGGACCCCTTTGGCCGCCGCTATTTTTTCAGTCCACGCCGCGTCCATATAGAAGGTGCTGGGGTCTCCGCGCAATAACACATTTTCTGTTTTCTGTTCATAGCCCTTGGGGACCACCAAGATATCTGCCCCCAGCCGTTTGGAAAGACCATCCGTACCGTTTTTCAGGCTCAATGAAATGAGCGAACCGGAAAACAGAACAAAGGACAGAACGGAAACGAGGATTGCCAGTGCCGCAGTGCGAAAAGGCCGGCGCTTCAGATTGCAGAAAACAAGATCAAAAAAAGTAAAGCGCTGAACCTTTTTCATTACTTATTTCCTTCTTTTTTCTTCCGATCTGAAAGAAATAAGAAAACCGAGTTGAACGCAAATCCGGCAACGGTGAGGATTCCGATCACCTCAAGGGCCGGGAAGGTGACGCTTTGGCACGCCATAGTTTTCATCATGCATCCGCCGATTAAAACCGTGGGGAACAGCAGGGCAAGAATCCCCGCAAGGGCAACCGCGATGCTCAACCCCAGACGCGCCTGCCGGGATGAAAAAATCAGCAGCAGCACCCCCAAGACGGCAATCAAAAGACCGGTGCCAAGCTCCGCCTGCCCTGCCCAATGGCACTTCATCCAGCTGCCGTCTGCTTTTGCCTCACATAATTTGAAAACGGTTTGCGGTCCGACCGAAATGAGCAGGCCGGACAAAACGGCGCCTATTCCTGAAACAATGCGATTTTTCATAGTACATCCCTCTCGCTTATCATTTTATTTAAATAACGTAATCCTCCACCGTATCCAGAAGACCGTATTCCATCAGGATTTCCTCCAGCCGGGCCTGTGTCATGGGCTTTGGAATGGTGAACATATCATTCTCGTCAATCGCCTTGGCAAGATTGCGGTATTCCTGGGCCTGACGCGCCTCAGGATTGTATTCGATGACGGTTTTCCGCCGTATTTCCGCCCGCTGTACCACGTTATCGCGGGGCACAAAGTAAATCAGCTGCGTTCCGAGCTCCTTTGAAAAAGCGCGCAGCAGCTCCGTTTCCCGGTCTACGTTGCGGCTGTTGCAGATAATGCCGCCCATGCGGACGCCGCCCTTCTGGGCGTATTTCGCAATTCCCTTTGAAATGTTATTGGCGGCATACAGCGCCATCATTTCGCCGCTGGCCACAATGTAGATTTCCTTGGCCTTTCCTTCCCGGATCGGCATGGCAAACCCGCCGCACACAACGTCACCCAGCACATCGTAAAAGACGTAATCCAGATCCTCGGTGTACGCGCCGAGCCGCTCAAGCAGGCTGATGGAGGTAATGATTCCACGCCCCGCGCAGCCGACCCCCGGTTCCGGGCCGCCGGATTCCACGCATTTTATGCCGCGATAGCCCTCGCGCATGATATCCTCCAGTTCAACCGTGCCGCCGGTTTCGCGCATGGTGTCAAGCACCGTGTTCTGATTAAGCCCTCCCAACAGCAGCCTTGTGGAATCGGCCTTTGGGTCGCAGCCCACTACCAGAACATGCTTGCCCGCTTCCGCCAGGCCCGCGGTAAGATTCTGCGTTGTAGTGGATTTTCCGATTCCTCCTTTTCCGTAGATGGCAATTTGTCTGAGTTGACGCTTTTCCGACATTCCAATTTCTCCTTATATCGTATATTCCGGTTGCGGTGTAACGCTTGCAAAATGCAGTTTTTCGAGTATATTTTTGCGGTTTAAAATAAAATCGTCGCTGCCCCTGTCCCGGGGTCTTGGCAGACGAACCTCCAGTATTTCGCTGATTTTACCGGGGCGCGGCGTCATGATTACGATCCGGTCGCTTAAATAAACGGCTTCGTCTACGTCATGCGTCACAAGGATCATCGTTGTGCTGTCCTGCTTCCAAAGCTCCAGCAGCTTATCCTGCAGGTCGGCTCTGGTAAAGGCGTCCAAAGCGCCCATAGGTTCATCCAGCAGCAGCGCGGCGGGCCGGTTGATCAGCGCCCGCGCAATGGCCACGCGCTGCGCCATACCGCCGGAAATCTGGTGCGGATAGGATTTTTCAAAGCCGCCCAGCCCCACCAGCTCAATGAACCGGCTGACATCCGCTTTGTTTTTCTGATATACGCCCCTGGCCTTCAGCCCGACCGCGATGTTTTTTTCCACCGTCAGCCACGGGAAAAGGCTGCCCTGCTGGAATACATAGCCGAGATTGGGTCCGGGCCCGGTGATCTCTGCGCCCTCCAGCGTGATTTTGCCGGATTCCGGCCTGTCAAGCCCCGCAATCAGGCGCAGGAGCGTGGTTTTTCCGCAGCCGGACGGGCCGATGATCGAGATGAATTCCCCCTTCCGCACGGAGAGATCGATCTCCCGGAGAGCTTCGATGGTGTTGTCTCCCGTATCCACATAGCTGCGGTCAACCGAAGTAATTTCGATGAGATTTTCACGGCTCATTTCACAAGCCCCCTTTGCCAGATCAGCAGCCGGTTCTGAAGCAGGGCGATGACTTTCAGAATCAGGGAAAAGAGTACGGCCATGATAATGATCGCGGCGTATACCTTGTAATAGGAAGACCATGCTTTCGCCCAGTTGATGTAATAGCCGAGTCCGCCCTTTGCCCCCATCATTTCGGAGACGACAAGGGTCGTAAAGGCAAGGCCGTTTGCGGTGGAAATCCCGGTAAAGATCTGCGGAACCGCGTTGGGCAGCGCCACATGGAACAACAGGTAGCTCTGCTTTGCGCCAAGGGTTTTCGCCACTTCATAATAGACTCTGTGGGTGCTTTCGATTCCCTGCGCCGTCATAAACGCAACCGGGAACCAAGCGCAGATTGTAATGAGGAATACGCCGGCAAGAAACGAAGTCGGCAATACCGTCAGCGCGAAGGGCATCCACGCCACCGCCGGGACAACCCCGGTAATTTTCAGAACCGGGAACATCCAATAGTAAACCTTCGGAAACCAGCCGATGAGTATCCCCGTGCCGACGCCCAGAACAATGCCGGACAAAAAGCCGATAAAGAACAGGCGCAGGGAATATCCGGTATTCTCCAGCAAAAAAGCGTATTCGTCCAGGATTACGCCCGTCACCTTGGAAGGCCCGGGGAAAAAGGGCATCGGAAGAACAGCGAGCTTGGTGCTCAGCAAATCCCATACGGCGAGGACGATCCCCATCGCAAAGCGAAAGGGCGCGCGGCTTACGAATTTGGCGCGCCTTGCATCGTCAAACCATGAAAACACGGCAATGCCCAAGTACAGCGCAATCAATCCGGCCAGTGTGACACGGTAAGCGAGATCGTTCACCTCCTGCGCGTTTGGAACCGTCAGGCTGACGGTTTCTGCCAGAGCAAAGCCGAGCAGGGTGGCCGGCGCCCAGAACAGGTATCTTTTATTTGTTACTGCGGTTACCGCTTTTTGGGGGCCGCGGCTCTGACCGGAAATCAGAGCCGCAGCATAGTTTTTAAATGGAGATAAGAAGTTGTTCATTGTTTCTGAATTGCCTCCCGAAGCAGTACCCATTAACTCTTTACCTCTTGAAAAATCTGACCTGCGAACTGATCGGGGTTCTTCGTCTTAAGGTAACCGATCTTCGAGAGCTGCTGCACAAAATACAGCACGTTTTTCTTTACGGTTTCTGGATTCTGTTCTTCCAGCGACGGATACTGGTAACTCTTGATCAACTCGACGGCAAGCTGTTTATCCGTAATATCGGAATATTTCTTATCGGAGATGATATTGACCGTTTCTTCCGGATTTTTACTTATCCAATCCTGCGCCTTATGGTAAGCCCGCAGGAGCGCCGCCACTTTTGCAGGGTCTTCATTCAGCGTCTTTTCGGAAGCATACAGGAAGCAGCAATACTTATCCGAGAAGAGCGGGTCGGTGGAAAGGTCGAATATCTTTTTAAAGCCCTTGTTTTTCACCGCTATTGAGCCGAACGGATCCCAGATGGCGGCCGCGTCGATCTCGCCCTTTTGGGCGGCTTCGATTTCAAGGTTTCCGTCGTTGTAGGGAACGAACGTCACTTCTTTGTTATCCTTGGCGACAACGCCGTGGTTTTCCAGCCACACGCTCGCAACCTGGAACGGAGTTCCGCCGATTTCGTCCACGCCGATTTTCTTGCCCTTCAGGTCTTCGGCGGACTTGATCGGGGAATTCGCCGGAACCACAATGGTGATGCAGCCCTTGTGGAGACCGTCCACAACCTTGACCTTTACGCCCTCTTCAATAGAGGGGAAAAACTGGAAATCACCGTTTACAATCGGAATGGTTCCGTTGTTCAGGCCGATTTTTCGCGTTTCGGTATCGGCGGAAATCAGATTGACGTCAAAGCCTTCTTCCGCAAAGAAGCCTTTCTCATAGGCTATGTAAATCGGCGCGCCGCACAGGGAGCCGTCCTTGCCGGGAATATCAATTTTTCCGTATTTATATTTCGTCTGATCCGTACTCTGGGCCGCCGCGCTTTGGGCCGCGCCCTGAGAGGCAGGCGGAGGACTGACCCCATCCTTTGTACCGCACGCGGACAGAGAGACAGCGAAAGCGAGAAGAAATGCTGTGGCGGGAATCATTTTATTAAAAATTTTCATATTTTGGCCTCCTCAAATGCCTTTTGAAACGCCTGCTCCAGATCGGCAATCAGGTCTGCCGCGTCTTCCAGCCCGGCCGATATGCGGATCAGATTATCAGGAATATCGGCGGCTTCCTTTTCATGGCTCTCCAGTTCGCCGTGGGTGGTTTTTGGAGAGTTGACGATCAGCGAACGCGCGTCTCCGATATTCACGTGATAATGGAACAGGCGAACCGCGTCCAGAAATGCCTCCCGCTGTTTCTGTGTTCCCTTGAATCCGAAGGACAGAAGTCCGCCCGCGCCCTTTTTAAAGTCGCGCTGATACAGGGCATGATGGGGACTGGATTCCAGCGCCGGATAACGAACCCATTCCACCGCCTCATGGGAAGAAAGGTACTGCGCCAGAGTCTGGGCGTTGTGTACCTGCTTCTGCAGGCGTTCCGAAAGGGTTTCCAGCCCGATGATTGCCAGATAAGCGTCAAAAGGCGAAATGGAAGCGCCAAAATAGTTGAGATAATTAAAACGAATCCGGCTGGTAAACGGCGCTTCGGGAAACGCTTCGGGGAAGCTGCGGTGGTTGCCGTCCCCGTCGCGGAGGGTATAATACTTTTCGGAAAACTGGGGGAATTTTTCGCTGATATAGTTGAACTTTCCGCTTTCCAGAACCAGCCCGGCAATCAGGTTGCCGTGCCCGTTAAGCCCCTTGGTGGCGGAATAAATCACGATATCCGCGCCGTGCGCAATCGGATTGAACAGATAGGGCGTTGCCACCGTATTGTCCACTACCAGCGGTATCCCGTGCTCATGGGCGACCTTTGCGATTGCGTCCACATCCAGCAGAACCGTGTTGGGGTTGCTGATGCTTTCAATATAAATCGCTTTCGTATCCGGCTTAATCTCCGATGCCAGCTCCGCGGGGTTTTCAATATTTTTCGCCAGATCAAAATGAATTCCGAGCTTGGGGTAAATCTTTTTAAAGCTGTCCGCCGTGCCGCCGTAAAGATAGGGGGATGTCAGGATTCTCCCGCCGCCTTCGGCCAGGTTCAGCAGGGTATAACTGATTGCCGCCATACCGGAAGCCAGCGCGATTGCCGCGCTGGCCCTGTCCAGCGTTTTTACGCGCTCCTCCAGAACGGCTACGGTCGGATTTCCCACACGGGTATAGAGAAAGCCGGCTTCCCGCAGGCCAAAAATATTATCCGCGTTTTCTACGTCACGGAAATCATAGGATGTGGTGGCATAAATCGGCGGTGAAACGGCATAATTGTGATCTTTCGGCTCGTATCCCGCCCGGACTTTTTGCGTATCAAACCGGTACGCAGGGGAAGATGCTTCGTTTGACATGTGTATTCTCCTTTCAATTTTGGGGTCTTTGTACAGTCTGCCATATCCGATTCATCCATGTCGCACGTCATATAACACCACACCCTTTACTTGATAATTAAAAAGTTAATTTAATAAATTCTCCCGGGAACCTTTGGTGCAGTAAGGTTATCCGTGAGAGAATGTATTCTCCTGTTTTACGGGCCGGATATAAATCTGTTTTGAAAAGTCTTCGCCGCCCGGGATACCGGCCGCGTCGGCACGGCACCGCTGGCAATGGCGGAATACGCGGATGTATGCCTCCGCTTCGCCGCGGACGCTGCCGAGCAGCGCACAGTCCGGCGCGGAGCACCACACAAGCTCATGCTGCGGAATCAGTGGAATAATATTGTAAATCTGCGCGCCGGCTTCGCTTACGGTCTTTGCAACCGTTTTAATATGCTCGGCGTTGATTTCCGGAATCAGCACGGTGTTGACTTTGACCGTAATGCCGGCCTGCGCCACCATCTTTATTCCGGTAATCTGGTTATGTATCAGGATTTCCGCGGCTTCTTCGCCCGTATAGCGTTTCCCCCGGTAAACGATTCCGCTGCAGATGCGCGCCTGAATGGACGGGTCAACGGCGTTTACCGTAACGGTAAGGGTATCGATTCCCACGTCGATTATTTCGGGCGCATAGTTCGGAAGAAGCAGACCGTTCGTGCTCATACACTTGATAATCTGCGGAAACTCCTTTTTGATCAGGCGAAAGGTCTGAAGCGCGTACGGCGTTGCCAGTGTATCGCCCGGTCCGGCGACACCCGCCACCGTGATATCCGGGCAAAGGGCAACCGCCTTGCGCACGACCTCCACCGCTTCCTCCGGGGTAATAATCGCGGAAGCTACGCCGGGACGGACATCCACATCATTGATTTTCCGGTCACAGAACCGGCACGCAATATTGCAGCCGGGAGAAACCGGCAGATGTACCCTTCCCTTATTCACTTTTGCGCCGACGGAAAAGCAGGGATGCACTTGGGTCAATTCCGAAAAAGTTCTGTTCAAAATAGCCTCATTCCCATCCATCAAGCAGATTTTGGCCGATTAACTGTTCTAAAATTTCTTCCACCGGGCCGGACGCTTCAAAAACGCGTTTGCCGTGCTGAATCATAAACGCCGCCGCGGATTCCCCGATTCGGCTGACAAAAACAGCGTCGCAGTCCTCCAGCGCTTTCAGCAGGTGGTCAAAGCCGCCTTCGCAGTTTCCGCGGCAGAAAGCTTGTGTCCTGCGGGAGTCCACCGGCTTATAGGAATCTTCTGAAATGTCAAAAATCTGAAAAATCCGTGCGCTTCCAAAATGCTGGTCAATATAAGTCCCGTCCGTGCTTGCAAACGCAGCTCTTATCGACATTCGGGTTCCTCCTTCTGCGGCTAACGGTATGTAGCTAAAACCGTATCGTAAATATCTTCAATCACACGGAGCCCGCCGGTAAATCCGGCGTAATTGGTGGTCAGAACCAACCGGTAGGGGGACGGCACCGCCGCGGAAAGAAAATCATAATCCTTTTCCTTTGCCAGCTCCTTATCCCAGCCGCTGCCGATGATCAGCCCGCGCCCGCTGTGGGAAAGTCCGCGGATGATTTCCTGCGCCCTGCCGGCGTCCGGCTCAAAGATCAGCGGGATCTCGCGTTTATCCGATGTTGATTTCAATTCGGCTTTAAGCTGTTCCTGAAAGTTTTCCGGCGTATTGTCCACCGCAAACTGCTCCTTGGGAATAATTCCCACCTCGTGAAGCAGGAATTTAGAGAGCCCGACCACATAGCCCGCGTCATGTATGATGTGGACATGGTTGGGCAGGCCGTAGCGAAATTCCAGCAGGAAAGTGGCAAGATTGTCGATTTCTTCGTAATACGCCTCGCGTTCCCGCCGAATAAATTCCTCGGCGGCGGTCCGGTCAATTTCCGCGCCCTGTTCCGCCGCAAAGGCCAGCACCTGCCGCAGAAACCGCTCGGTTTCATTCGCGCCGACGGGGACATACGGAAACCTTGTGAAAGGCTGCCCGTAGCGTTCCTTCAGATGCTCGGCGATGGGCAGACCGTACCATGGCGAAATCAGAATATTGAAATTAGCGCGGGGAATTTGCCGCCACTCGCTTACCCCCTCGGATTTCGGGCCGAACAGCACATGGACCTTGAGCCCGAGCCCTTCCAAAAGCCGCTTGTATTCGCCGAGGTTGCCCTTCCAGAAAGGATCCTGATAGGGCAGCGAAGCAAGCAGATTGACCGCGTTTTTCTCGCTTCTTACAGGGTTATTCTCTTCAAACAGGCTGACGTACTGGTCAACGATGGCGTTTACCACAAGGCTGTGGGCCTCAAAGTTGCCGCACTTAAAGCCCGCCGTTTCCACCGATACGATCGGTTTGCCTTCGTCGCGGAATTCCTCCACAAGACTTTCCACGTCGTCGCCTACAATCCCGGCCGTACAGCCGGTCAATACGACCTGCAAATCCGTGTCCAGCACTTTATAAGTATTCGTAATGATCTGCCGAAGCTTTTCAATCCCGCCGAAGACGACCTCGTTTTCGCTGAAATTTGTGCAGGGGGAGGTGCTTCCTCCGGCATAGCCCGTCGACCGCTCAAAAAAGCCCTGAACCATGCTCCCGCAGCCCGGCCCGGAGTGGAGAATCGGGACGGCCCGGGGAATCGCGACCACGCTTTGCAGCGCGCCGATGGCGCAGGTATAGCGCTCCTGTTCAATCATTCCGCTCATTTGCCCGCACCTCGATTCAGAAATGTATGGGGTTCCTGTGAAAGCCACCATTTTGTATAAGGATTCACAGCGTGTTTTTCAAGGTTCTTTACAAACTCATCGTTTTCAATCGTTTCCAAAATCCGTTCTCCGTAACGTAAAACACCCTCATATCCCATGCCGAAATGCTCGTCGCCGATCAGGAGCGAAGGAATTCCCAGCTTTGCCCCCCACAGGGTCATGCCGCCGTGCCTCGCCAGCAGCACATCCGGGCGCAGGCGGTTCAGCATATTGACCAGCTCAAACTCCTGTTTGTTGCATATATTGAAATTCGGCACATCGCCGTAGTCCTTCACGCTCTGCGCCAGCAGATCGCTTTCCTCGCTGCCGTTGTCATAGAGCGGGTCATGATGGAAAATCGCCGCGCCCTTTGCCTGCAGCCCCAGCTCGCGCAATACGGAGAGCAGCGCGTGCCCGTGGCCGGCTCCCGCCGTCACATAGGCGGTTTTGCCTTTCAGCTTTTCGCGCATCGCGGCTATTTTCGGCAGATACTCGGCTTTTTTCTCCGCTATGAGTTTCTCCGCCTGCTCTTCCTTATGGAGTATCCTGCCCAACTCCCGAAACCAGCGGTCGGTTTGCGCTATTCCGTAGGGCGGAGCGGCTTTGATTTCCGGTACGCCGAATTCCTGTTCCAGCACCGCGCCAAGATAGGAGCCCAGAGTGGGGCATGCCTGAATTGTGGCGGCGGCTTCCGACGCCCACTTGAGGCTCTCCACCGTGGAGTAAGGCGTAATGTAATTCGGTTTTGCGCCAAAAGCGGCAAACCACTCGCTGAAAATATCCGAGCCCCAGAAATTGATCACGTTGATAACATCGGATTTCCGTTCGCGGGCCGGCTTAATCAGCTTGCGGGCAATTCCGTGATACCCCGCGTCAAAGCCCGTCGTCCATACCTTGGAGCGGAACCCTTCGCAGAATATGGCCACAACCGGTATCCCGAGCTCCTCTTCCGCTTCGTCGCAGACGCTTTCCACGTCATCGCCGATGATTCCGGCGGCGCAGGTGGTCAGCACAAAAATGGCGTTCGGACGGGTTCGCTCATACACTTCGCGAATTCCCGCCGTAAGCTTTTGAGCACCGCCGTACACCGTGTCGGTTTCCTGCAGATTGGTGGAGAAGATTCTTCTTTGGGTCGGCTTCTCCACGCCGCGCAGCGGGGAATTGACCCGGTAGGTAAAAGAAAATTCATGGAAGCAGGAGGAGCAGCCCACCGGGCCGTGGCTGATTACCGCCGCGTCCTGAATCAGAATCACCATACAGGCGGCCTGCGCGGTGGAACAGCCCAGGCACTGGGAAAAGGAACGGCTTTTGTCTTTTAATCCGCAGCGCGAGCATTTTACCAGCTCTTCGGCGCTGCCCTGAAAGCCCGTGATGGAATTCAGGCGTATTTCCCGGATGGACACCTCTGGAATTTGCAAATTGATATTACTCATAATAACCTCCGATCAAGCTTCATTCGGATATTGCCAAGCGGTCTGTTTCACTGATCTGAAAAATAAGTGAACCCGCATTGATAAAACGAATCGGGCGGCGCCGGTTCAGGCCTGCTGCGCCGCAAACGCCGTTTGGAATGCCTGCTCCAGATCGGCAATCAGATCCCTTGGGCTTTCAAGGCCCAGCGATAAGCGGATGGTATCAAGGCTGAGCCCAACAAGCTTGCGCTGCTGCAAGGTCAGTTCCGCGTGCGTGGTTTGGGCAGGATTGATAATCAGCGAACGCGCGTCCCCGATATTTGCCTGATATCCAAACACCTTGGTCGCGGCCAAAAAAGTTCTCTTTTGCTCTTCCGTGCCCTGAAAGCCAAAGGACAGAACGGAGCCGGCCCCTTTGGGGAAATACCGGTCCGCAAGCTCCTTGTACGGACTGCCCTTTGCGTTAGGATACCGAACCCAGCCGACATGTTCGTTGTTTTCAAGGTACTCCAATAGGATTTTTGTGTTGGACACCTGTTTTTCCACGCGCTCGGAAAGAGTTTCCAGCCCGATCAAAACAAGATAAGCGTCAAAGGGAGAAAGCGCTGCGCCGAGGTAATTGAGATGAATCGCACGCAGCCGCCCTGTAAACGGTGTTTCCGGGAACACCTGAAAGATGTTGCGCTCCGTGTCGTTTTCATCCCGCAGGAACCAAAGCGGTTTTTCAAAATGCGGGAAATTCCCGTTTTCGTAATTAAATTTGCCGCTTTCCACAACAGCTCCGGCAATTACGTTGCCATGCCCGGAAAGCGCTTTGGTGGCGGAATAGACCACAACATCCGCGCCGTGTTCCAACGGGTTCAGAAGATACGGCGTTGCCAGCGTGTTATCCACAATCAGCGGAATGCCGTGTGCGTGCGCGATTGCGGCAATCGCTTCCAAATCCGGGATGGTGGCAAACGGATTGGTCAGACTTTCTATGTAAATCGCTTTGGTGTCCGCTGTCAGCTTCTTCTCAAATTCGGAGGGATCATCCGGATTTTCAACCAGATCAATGAGCAGTCCCAAATCGGGAAGTACGGAAGAGAAGCTGTCAAGCGTTCCGCCATAAAGTCTGGCGGTTGTAAGAATTCTTCCGCCTTTTCCGGCGGCATTCAGCAGCGCGCAGGAGACCGCCGCCATGCCGGAAGCCAGCGCGATTGCTCCGGCTGCGCCGTGAAGGGCGGCAAGTCTTTTTTCCAGAACATCCACCGTGGGATTGGAAAGCCGCGTATAAATCGGGTCATCCTCCGAAAAAGAAAACAGCCGGTCAGCGCGGTAGCTGTCGCCCAGTGAAAACGCGGCCGTTTGATAAATCGGCACGGAAACCGCGTTGTTATGCTGGTCGGAACGGTATCCCGCATGCACTTTTAACGTATCAAAATCAAAGCTCATTCTGGCAACTCCCTTTTTATTGATATAAAAAAAGCACAGTCCGGAATTTCGGACTGTGCTTTCCACTATGCTCATCACAGACGCTAAAATTCACAAGGAGGACGTATTGATGTTAATAAATCTGCGCAGCAGCACATGCGCATCATGCACATGGCAGATACGCGGCACATTATCCTGTTCATTTTTAATGCGTTTGCAGTTCTCATTACGGGTACCTCACACAATAAACCATAGTTTTCATATCGACTATGTATGTTTTGGATTTTAACATAGTATTTCCAATTTGTCAAGCAGAAATTTGAGTATCTGCCATTTTTCCGGGAATCTCCGAATATTCCGATATACGCAGCACCGCCAAACATTCGGGGAGCAGCAGGTATGCAAAAAGCCGGGGTGGAATTTTTCCGCCCCGGCTTTGTTTATGAAATTCTGCAGTTCTGCCGGAAAATTCCGGTTTTAATATATTCCGACCTGCCTTGTAGAATCTCCCCTCGGCCTGATTCCCGTTTTCACGTCGATTCTTACCGACGCGTGGGTCAGCAGATGGTTCTTGTTGTCGTACACGTCGAACATGATGTACGCCGTGCCAAGGCCCGAACCGGGCTTCACCGGCTTGCCCGGATGCGCGCCGGTCACTTCATAATTCCCGTTTTTCAGCTTTGCCACGGTTGCAATCTTATCGTTTGTAGAATAGACCTTTACGGACGCGGCCTTGCTCCCGGTCAGCTTTACGCCGATCTGGTATTTGCCGCCCGCCGAAAGGGTATAACTTCTCGTATCCAGCGTAATGGAATCGCCCGTTCCCGCAATGACGTAATAGCTGAAATGGTCGGTCTGGAATACGAGGAAACCGTTTTCGACCGCCGCGTTCATGTCGGTAAACGCACCCTTGCTTTCCTCATAGCGGAATATATGCGGTGTTCCTCTGATTCCGGATGGAACGGGTATTTTCACGGTGACCGTGCCGGTAAAAGCTGAAATCGGATTTCCGTTCTGGTCAAGCAGCCGGATATTGTAGACGAACGGGGAGCCGATCAGATTCAGGCCTGTCTGTGAAATAACGAGATGATAGACTGTGTCGCCCTGCGGGTCTGAAACGCCCGCTTTGCCGTCCGATGCCAGCGGCGAAGCGGAAAGCGAAATTCCCGTTACACCTGCCGGGAAGGCTGCGCCGGAAAGATCGATCTGTACGCCGGTGGAAGCCTCCGTTACGGACGAGGGCAAAGACGGAGCGGAAGTATTGGAAGAATGACTTTCCGACGCTGACGCCGTAACCGTCACATTCACCATAACAGACACTGAATTGTAATTTGTCGTGTCGCCCGGGGTAAAATTCGCCCAATAGCTGCCGGAAGCGGTTACAACCGTTGCCGGATTTGCCCACGCGAACGAGCCGGAAACCGCCGCGCCGTTCGCGTTGACTGCCTCACCCCCCGTAAGGGCGGAAGAAGAAAGCGGAGAGCCGGAAACAATGGCAGACGCGGCCGGAAATGTTTTTATTGCCGGCGCCGCCTTGCCGACGGTTACGGTGAGTGTCGCCGCCGCCGCATTGTAGCTGCCGTCCGCCGCTTTTACGGCGGTTATCACCGCTGAACCGGCTTTTAAAATGGTGACATTGCCGGTATTCTGATCCACCGCGGCAACATCGCCGCCGCTTGTCACCGAGTAGGTGACCCCGCCGCTGCTCTGCCCGCCCTTCGCGGTTACGTTAAAGGTGCTGTCGCCATAGGTTTTTCTTATGGTATTGCTGCCAAAAGCGAAACCGGTCTGACTTTTCTTATTGTTAATGGTGAAAGTCTTATCAACACGGCCCGTGTAATTGCCCTTGCCGGTTACCGTGGCCGTCGCGGTTCCGGTATTGGTATTGTTTGTATAGGATACGGTGTAATCCGTGCCGTCCGTGAGTGTTTTCGCACCGTCCGTCACCTGTACGGCCGGCTGAACCGCGCCGCCGGTGTAGGTCTGCGCGGTAATATCCGAGATCATGGAAGCGGTCAGGGTTTTGGGCTCAATTAAAAAAGTCGGCGCTGCGGACGCTGTGCAATAATAGGAGGCATCTTTGGCTTTTGTCGCGGTTGCGATGTAGGCTCCCGCAGCGGTCGGCGGCGTACTGCTTGAATACGTTGTGCTGCCTGCGCCGCAATAATAGTAAGAAATGATTCCGCTGCCGCTGCCGCCGGAGGCGGATGCGGAAACCGGGTCGCCATAGGTATAGGATGATTTGTCTGTTGTAACGGTAAACGTGCTCTGGTTCATTTTAAGCAAATTCGGGTTTGCCGTTGTTCCTGTGCTGCCTACCGTGCCATGATAGCCGCTGTAGGCTGTACCTCCCGCCGTTACATCGGCTGTTGTGCCGTTCTCAGAAGATACAGGCAGGTAAAGGTACAGCTTTCCGTCACCGTCCGCGTACATATCTTTGAATCCGTAGGCATAGGCTGTGCCGCTTTGCGCAATGCCAAGGCTTGTTACACCTGCATTTGCGCCCGCGGGCAGCGTAACGGTAGTGAGGTATACATTGGCAGGGGTACCCGCGTCGTTTGTAGGCGTGCCGCTGATACTGCCCGCATTTACCGAGCCGCCTGAAATTTTTGTGGTTCCGCCCGCGACGGTTCCACCCGCGATGTTGTAGCCGCCGCCAATGCCCGCACCGCCGTTCTTGCCGCCGGCTGCCGTGACGGTGCCACCGCTGATGGTTACATGGCCGCCATCGCCGCCGCTGCCGCCGCCGATGCCCGCGCCGTCGTTGCCGCCGTTTGCCTTAACGGTGCCGCCGCTGATATTTATGGTGCCGCCTGTTCCGCTCGTGCCGTCGCCGCCGCCGATGCCAGCACTGCCGAAGCCGCCGGTTGCCGTGACGGTGCCGCCACTGATGAAAATGGTGCCGCCCGAGCCGCCGATGCCGCCTCCGATACCCGCGCCGTAATCGCCGCCGTTTGCCTT
>JAEWUH010000135.1 GCA_023397245.1 Bacillota bacterium
TTCAGACCAATTCCGCCACCGCGGAGGAAAGCGCGGCGGCAAGCGAGGAGCTTTCCAGCCAGGCCGGATTGCTGAACAACCTTGTGCAGCAGTTCAAATTGAAAGCCGTGCCTGCACAGGGTTTGGAGGAGCAGTCCGCTCCGGCAGAGCAGCCCGCCTTACCGGAGGAACAGCCTTTGCCGCAGGCGGCGCAGGCCTTTTCTGAACCGGACAAATATTAACGCATCGCCGTTTTGCGGCAGTGCAGCTTTTCCGTCACTCTGAGGCGGCCCGAAAAACGGGCTGCCTTTTTTTTATTTCGCGCCTGAAATTTCCCGTTTTTCCACAAAAAAGCCGCCCGGGTGGGCGGCTGAAAGGAGGGAATATGAAAAAGCATTCTATATGAACCTCGTTCGAGGAGCTTATGATTTGTCTGCCAGCCTGAGGTTCGGTATTCCGTCTGTGCCAAAGGCATCCGGCAGCTTTATATTTCAACGGATTTTATAAATCTCTTGTTGGAATGATTATAGTATATCTGCCGTTTGTGATAGGAGGGTGAATATCTTTTTAACGATATCGGAATTTATTGTGACTGATTTATTAACTTCTTCCATTCTCGGCGGGAACATCCCGGAAAAGCCTCCGTACCGCAGCGCCGCGGCAGGGGCTCCCCTTCGTTCCCTTCTTGTTGTGCTGCTCAATTATAATGTTTGCTTCTTTACAAATAAGCGATATTATGTTAATAAAAGGCTAAAATATTTTTGCAACCTTTTTTATTTGTCTGCGTGTAATTACAGGAAAGGTCAAAAAGGGGTGAGGCTTTGGACGAGCACCAATTAATTCTATCTGCGCAAAGGGGCGAGAAGAAAGCGCTTCAAAGCCTGATTGCAATGTACTATCCTTACGTTTCAAACTTTTTATTAAAGCTCTGCGGCGATGAAACGGTAAGCCAGGATCTGACTCAGGATACGTTTCTTAAGCTGATACAGAGGATTGATCAGTTTGACATCCATGGAAAAGCCGCCTTTTCGACCTACGTAATGGCGATTGCGAAGAACTGCTACATTGACTATTGGCGGCACAGCAAGAAAACGATGCTGTGCCTTGAGGAAGAAAGTATTTTGGATGATTCCGATTTGCAGGAAAAAGTACTCGACCGTATGCAGGCGGAAGAGGTTTTGAAAATACTCGACCGTTTCCCGCCTGAGCAGGCTGCCGCAATCAGGCTGAAATATCTGGAGCAGCAAACGCTGCAGGAGATTGCCCTGCGGTTTGGCTGTGAACCGAAAACCGTGAAAAGCCGTATTCACAACGGCATGGTAAAGCTTCGCGAAATATTGAAAGGTGGCTCTTTGTAATGGATCATAATCTGGATCAGCTGCTGAATTCCCTGGACGATGAAATGGACAAAAAATGCTTCGAGCTGCGGCAAAAGCGGACAGAAAAATTTCTGCAAAGGCTGTTTATGATTATTTGCGCTTTTCTGGTGATCGTCCCGTGCATGCTCGTTTTTGCAGGGATAAACCTTTGGACACTGTGCATGCCCGCCGTCCTGTTTTTTGTCATCTCGCTCGGTGTTTTATCGCCGCTGCTGTTAAATAGCAATCCGGGAGGAGCGGGACAATGAATGATTTGAACAGGCTTATCCGCAGAATCAATTTTAAAAGGGTTACGGCTGCCTATTTGATTCTCGCGGTTACAGCCGGAATCTTCGCGGCAGGATTTTTAGGCTTTGTCTATCGGGATAAACTTGAATTTTCCTATACGTATCACCGTATCACCGAAAAAATTGAACACGGTGAAATCACTTGGGAAGCCGCCAAGCCATCCCTGGCTGATTATGCGAATCATTCCTCTGATCTGACGGATATTCTTATTTTAAACGGCAAAAACAAAATTCTTTACAGTGCCAAAAATTCGCTCTTTGCGAAAGAAGGAAGCCTTGAGCTTACCGGCAGCAGCGAAAAGCACCGCGGCTATCTCATTGACAGGAACAATCCAAATTTGTATTTCAGACTTTTAAAAAATGACCGTATCGCTCTGCCAAAAGCGATCCTCGGCGAGGAAACAAAAGTCAGGCGCGACTATGAGGATGACTTTTTTTACGAATCCGATTATTCTGCCAAAAAGGTGTACTTCCTTTCCTATGCGGTCGATAAAGCAAGCGGCAACAAAATATATTTTATCAGCGATATTCAGCCTGTTGCAAACGGCGAATTCTACCTGAAAGCGGCGGCGGCCCTTGCTGTGCTGTTCTTTATGCTTTATTGGGTGCTTCTTGCTCTTTGGGTTTATGCAAACGCATTGAAATCAAGGCTGAATGCGGCGATGTGGGGCATCCTTGTTCTGTTTGCCAACCTGGCGGGCCTGTTTATTTATCTGGCTTACAGACAGAACCGTCAAACCTGCTTTAAATGCGGAACCGTACAAAACAGAACGAATCTGTACTGCACTTTCTGCGGTGCAAAACTCGGTACACAATGTGATCGCTGCCATACCGCGGCAGATGATGACGACAACTACTGCAAAAACTGCGGCAGTGCGATAAACAGAAAGGCAGGAAAGCCGTGAACCGTAAAAAAATATGGATCGTCATTACGCCGGTCATTCTGTTTGCCCTGCTGGCAGTCTGCATTCACGCAGGGATCACCGTCGGTTTTGAAGGCTGGGCTTACAGTGAAACGGTGGAAGATATGTCCCCGGTTTTAACCGCCTTTATGAAAGCGATTACGCATTTGGGCGATTCCGTTGTTGTGATTGCATTTTGCCTGCTGCTGTTTATTCCGCAGAGATTACGGGAGTCCGTCGCTTTGCCTGTTTCATCGGCAGTCATTTTATCGGGAATACTGAACTTTATACTCAAAAACATTTTTGCGAGGGAACGTCCGGATATTTTACGGCTGATCAGTGAAACCGGCTACAGTTTTCCAAGCGGCCATGCAATGATCAACGCTTCTCTCTACACAATGCTTGTTTTACTGATTTTCAAGTATATCGACAGCACCCCGAAAAAAGCCGTTCTCTCCGTCCTTTGTGCCGCGCTTGCGGTTTTAATCGGCTGCAGCCGGATTTATTTGGGCGTACATTATGCCGGAGATGTAATCGGAGGATGGCTGATTGGTTTTTCTGTCTCAATACTCGCGGATTTGCTGTGGGACGCCGAAAAAATGCAAAAATTCAGTCGGTTCTTCAAGAGAAAGGAATAAGAAATGCAGACATGGATTATCAGTACTATGAACCAGTTTGGATATCTCGGAATTGCTTTGCTGATTGCAATAGAAAATATATTCCCCCCCATTCCTTCCGAGGTGATTTTGACGTTTGGGGGATTCATGACCACCATACCCGCATGAATATCTGACTGGTCACACTTTTTGCTACGGTCGGCTCCGTTGCGGGCGCCGTTATTCTATATGGAGTCGGAAGGCTGCTCACCCCGGAAAGATTGGAATGGATAATCGACAAGTGGGGGCATATTCTCGGATTTAAAAAGCAGGATGTAAAGAAAGCGAAAGACTGGTTTCTTTACAGAGGCAGTTCCACGGTATTCTTCTGCCGGTTCATTCCGATTGTACGAAGCCTTATTTCCGTTCCGGCCGGAGCGGCACGTATGGGCATGGTGAAATTTTTGCTTTACACTACCCTCGCACTGCTGTCTGGAACGCGGTGCTTGTGAATCTCGGCGCGATTGCCGGTGCCGGCTGGGAACGTATTGCAAACTACATGAATATTTATTCCTATATCGGATGTGGGGTTTTGGCAGTCCTCGGAGTAATTTTTGCAATCTGGTTTTTAAAGAAACAAAAAAGCAATAATCCAAATTGAATTGGCCGCTCAACATATCAGAACTCAAAGCGATTCTGAGACAGCAAACGAAGCCCCGCCCCGCTGCGCCGCCGTACATTCCCGGAGAAAATTCAGCGTCGCGTCCATACACGTATCAAATACCGGCTTCTTATACTCGATCTGGTATTCATGGGGAGACGCCCTGCCGGTATCCTCAAGCAGCAAATCCGTATGCCGTACGCCGTTCTGTTCCATCGCTTCTATAAGGCTCCTGCTCTGGCCGATCAGTTTATCCTGCACCGCGTCGGAAACAAGAGAGGGCGGAAAGTCCGGGTTCATCTGTTTTACGGAGGAAAGCGTATCGATATCCGGATAACCTGCCGTGTCCCGCGTTCCGAGCAAAGCCCCCACATAATCCTTTATGAGCGGGAACTGCGATTCCACGCAGGAGGGCAGGTCATAAGAACCGCAGAACAGCACGCAGCCGCACAGCTCCCTGCGGCTGAAAGGGGCCGGAGCCTTATAATACGCCGCCAGCTCCGGGCCGGTGCACACGCAGGCGGCAAGCGACGCAAGGTGCGCCCCGGAAGAATCGCCGGCCAGAACTATTCGGGACGGGTCGGCTCCGTACTCGCCGGCGTGGAGTTTGACCCATTCCATTGCGGAAAGCGCGTCCATCAGCTGGGCCGGGTGACTGTATTCGGGAGCAAGGCGATAATTCGCATTGAATACCGCGTAGCCGCCGGCGGCAACCCTCTGACAGAAATACCGGAAATGCTTTTTATCGGACAGGCTCCATCCGCCGCCGTGGAAATAGATGACCGCGGGCAGTGTTTCTTTCTGTTCGGCAGGCACGGAAACGTCGAGCTTATGTCCTTCCGTACCGTCGCCGCAGTAAGATATGTCCGGGTATGCAACGATGCCGTCCGTTTTGGGCGCCCGGTCCGCCTCTGCGTCGTTAATCATTTTTACCAGCCGGCGAAAAACCCGCAGTTTATAATACTTCATCGTTTCCTCAGCACCTTGTTTTTAAAATAGGAGCGGAATACAGATACAGTATATTCGTATTTGAATTTAAGTTCAACCAAATTCTATAATTTATCTTTGCTGTTCTTTTTTCTCCTAAATTCAAAAAAGGGCGTCCGCTCGGTTCTTTCGAGAAGCGGACGCCCGGGGGAAGTATAGATTATTTGAAGGTGTTTTTGATGAATTGTTTAATTATAATGGGTCAATGAACTAATAAAATCCATTAAAATATTTGCAAAGCTTTGTAAAGTCCTCTATGTACTATCATTGTTTCATTGAAATTAAAACGTGGTGATTTTTTAGAAAATCTAAATATGGCTTGTCCACGCATCGCTGGCTGATTACCAATAACTCCAGCATCAAAGAGTGTCAACAAAATATTCTTTACATCACGCTTAGAAATTACTCCGCGCTCAACAAGAGCGTTATACTCACGCTCAAAAGTATCAAACCGAAAGCTCTGTTTTCTAATAGTTGATAGCATTCCTAATATTTCACTAATCTCCGGAATGACCGCAAACAGCTCATCAACTGTCTCACCCTTTAAATATTCAGAAAAATTGTCATCCGCATCTTTAACCGTCTGAGTTGATATAGGACTTTCAGAACGTTCTTTTGCCAAAATTACACACTCTTTCACATATCGGATAAAGTCCCTGGGACGCATCTCCGTACTACGTTCAATATATGGAAAAATTGCCATTTCACGCAACTGCCTATTTCCCATTTTAACATTACTGTGTTCAAATAATCTATACCATACTGTGTCAAAATCTGTATCAGGAATATTAAAAGAAACACAAAGTCTATGCGCTAACATATTTTTAATCTGAGTGCTGTCCCACTCTAAATCAATTACAGATTCGCACCATTTATTTTTGTCTGAATCCTTGAGTCGTGCATATATGTCGCTACGTAAAAATACAACAGGAAAAATGTGTTTACCTGCAGAATCAAAAATTCCCCGAATGTCTTGTACTGCCTTGAATAGACTTGTTAGCATACACATATAATTATTAGCTTCGGTTTCCGAATGAAAGTCCTTATAATCTTCATCTAATTCATCAAAAATAATAAGGTATTTTGATTCGTCACAATAATCTAATATCACTTGCTGCAATATTTCTATTGCGTCAATCCACGTTGCCTCGCATCCTTGCTTTTCTCTTTCATATTCAAAGCCAACTCCCAATACTTCCAATCCAAACCCTTTACTGGTCCATCTTTCTATCAATCGATTTAATGATTTAATTGAAGGATCTCCGTATAATTTCATCAACTTATCTCGGACATCTGAATCAATACCTTGATTTGAAATCATTTTTTTACATATATACGAATAAATAAGATACTTCCAAATCGAAATATATTGATTAGGTACAGTATATTCTCTTTGGTTTTCTAACGAATAGAGAATATTAAAAGGAAAATTTTTGAATGACAACTTATCTGAGAAAACATTGGCCTGTTCAATCTCACATAGATGTTGAGCTATTGCTGTTTTTCCGCTGCCTTTTCGACCAATTACAAATGATCTTTTACCCTCCATAATAATATTTACTTCTTGAACATTATAAAAGTATGCTCTGTTTTCTTTCTTAGCCTCAACACTCCAATTATTTATTATATCATCATATAGTTGCTGCGTAATTGTATGCAATGTAGAATCATGCGATGTATGTAAAATACTGTATTTGTTCTGTTTCCGAATTTCTCTACATTCTTTGCATCTTGTAGGAATAGTAAGTCCCTTGGATATATAAAAATCCTTTTCGCCTTGAGTAAAAAACTGTTTACCGCATACTACACATTTTAACAAAAAAGTATCAACCGATCCATCTAACATTCTTTCTGCCCCCAAATATTTAGTAACGTTTACTTTCTATTTACCGCTAAACTTTTTCTATTATATTCTCTTGAAGGAATGATTTCAATAAAATTTGTCGAAAGGTAAAAACTTTCAAAAAATATAATTAAGGCTATAAAAAGCGAAGACCGTTCCGCTTTTTATAGCCTTTGTTTCTCTGTGTTGGCATGTTCACCCTGCGTTCCGCGGGCGCACAGCGCCTTTCTGTGCCTGCAGCAGCCTGCCGCCGTCTCCCTGCCTGCACCGGGATTCTCGCCGTACTGTATCGGCCAAAAAAAATAGCACCCTGACGGGTGCTTTTCTTTTTGGTGGACACAAGGGGACTCGAACCCATGACCTCTCGCGTGTGAGGCGAGCGCTCTAACCGGCTGAGCTATGCGTCCATAGTCCGCACATGTGCGTACAAAATATAAGAAATATGGTGACCCGGACGAGATTCGAACTCGTGAAACCGCCGTGAAAGGGCGGTGTCTTAACCGCTTGACCACCGGGCCATGTATTGGTAGCGGCAATTGGATTTGAACCAATGACACTTCGGGTATGAACCGAATGCTCTAGCCAGCTGAGCTATGCCGCCACATTTTTGCCCCGCATTAATGCGGAGCGTTTTATATTATAGCTTAGATTGTCCCTGTTTGTCAACACTTTCTTGCAATTTTTTTGATGCAGATTATGGATTTTCACAGATGTGCGTGCGGGCAAGCTCAATCTCTCCCCCGCTGATCGGCTTGAGCCTTGCCGCGGCGATAAATCCGCAGCCGCGCTCGTTTACCCCCTGCATCAGAACCTGCCCGTCCTTTTCCTCGCCGTAAATCTTCAGAACGTCGCCCAGCGCGCTCTCGGTGATAAAATTGATCTGTACCTCGCCGTACTGGCGCCCCAACGCGCCGCCCGGCAGATAATCCGTCACGATATCGCCGTAAACGGTGTTGTTCAGATGGCAGTTGTAATCGAGATCGGAAAAGCGAACCGGCCGCTCGCCGAGAAACGGCAGGGATTCCGTAATCGACAGCTTTGGAATCCGATCCTCCTCCGGCACTTTTACGTCGCTGAAAATGCCGTACTCAAAAAACTGCTTCGGACGCAGGATTCGGTGTGTATTGGAATCCGCGATCACAGAGGTCTGCATGACCTCGATGATCTTTTCTTCCTCTGAATAGAATTCAAAATCACGGTAGAACTGTGCACCCAGCACGCCGCGCGGATGCGTCTTAATGACGACTTCTTCGCCGTGCAGGGGCATCCGTTTCATCTTAACACGGTTGGTAATCAACAGAAACACGATGCCGTCCGCGCGCATTCTTTCATAGCTCAGGCCCAGCAGCTCCATGTTACGGCTGCTGACCTCCTGACACATCCGCATCAGGACGCTGAGCTTCAAAATGCACTGCGCCCCTACCTCATAGCTCGCAATCCGCCTTTTGCCCGTGTATTCCTTTACCAGATCAGCCATTGCGGATCACATCTACGCCGCCCATATATGGACGCAGAACCTCCGGAACGGTCACGCTGCCGTCGGCATTCTGATACTGCTCGACGATTGCGGGCATGACGCGGCTGGTAGCCAGGCCGGAAGCATTCAGCGTATGGACGAACTGCAGTTTCTTGTCCTTATCGCGGAACTTCACGTTGCCCCTTCTCGCCTGATAGTCGCGCGCGTTGGAAGCGGAGCTGACTTCCTTGTAGATGCCCATGCTCGGAATCCAGACCTCAATGTCGTAGGTGCGGGCCATGGAGAACGAGCAGTCGCCCGCCGCCAGCTTACTCAGACGGTAATGCAGGCCAAGCTCCTGAACCAGGCGTTCCGCCTTGCCCACTAGCTCCTCAAATGCCGCGTCGGAGCCGTCCGGCGTGGTGTACTGCACCATTTCCACCTTGTTGAACTGATGTCCGCGGATCATGCCGCGCTCCTCGGAGCGGTAGCTGCCGGCTTCACGGCGGTAGCAGGGCGTATAGGCGATATATTTCTTCGGAAGCTCGTCCTCGGTAAGAATTTCGTCGCGGTGCAGGTTGACCAACCCGGTCTCCGCCGTGGGCAGCAGGAATTTCTTATCTGTGCTGGTGGGATTCTGAATCCAGTACACTTCATCGGAGAACTTCGGGAACTGACCGGCAACATAGCCACATTCGTAGTTCAGCATATGCGGCAGGAGCATCAGCTCGTAACCGTCCTTAATATGCTCATTGATAAAGAAATTCAGGAGCGCCCATTCCAGCCTTGCGCCCATGCCGGTGTAAATCCATGAACCCGCGCCGGCAAGCTTTGCTCCGCGCTGGTAATCGATAAGGTGGAGGCTTTCGCACAGCTCCACATGGTTTTTGGCCTCAAAATCAAACTTTGGCTGCTCCTTGAAGTAGTGGAGCGGCTTGTTATTCTCTTTTCCGCCCGCGCACATATCCTCGTCCGGCATATTCGGCAGACCAAGCAGCAGAGTTTTCTGTTTCTCCTCAATCTCGGTGAGCTCCGCGTCGCAGTCCTTGATCTTTGCGGAAAGCTCCTTCATCTGCGCCATCAGCTCAGTTGTGTCCCCGCCCGCTTTTTTGATCTGCGGAATCTGCTTGGTGGCGGCATTCTGCTCTGCCTTCATGCCCTCCACCTTTCCGGTCACCTCGCGGCGCTCGGCATCGATTTTCAGAATCTCGTCAATAATCGCGTCCGCGTCAAATTCACGTTTTTTTGCACCCGCTTTAATCAGCTCGGGGTTTGTGCGTATCAGTTTAATATCCAGCATGTTCGGTTCTCCTTTAATTCTAATATCAATTTATATCAGGCTAATGTTCTGTTTTTAAGGATAAATTCTTAACCGGAGTTTGGACTTTCGGTTGAAAAGTATTTTCCACGGTTTTTCGGCCCATTCCACCCTGCTATTCGTCAAAAGCAAACAGCTTGATCAGCTCGGTCAAATCCTGCTCCCCGTAAAATTCAATCTGGAGCATGCCGCGCTTTTTCGAGCCGCTGACCTGGACCCTGCGCCCAAGATGCTCGTTCAGGGCAAGCGCCACCTCATCATAATATTGATTTTTGCTTTTATGTTTCTGCTCCCCGGATTTCTTTTCCGCCTCGGAAGCCCTTTTCCCCATTTTTTCCAATTCCCTTACGGATATGCCCTGCTCCACGGCTAATTTTGCCGCCTTGCGCATGGATTCCGCGTTTGGGAAGCTGAGCAGCGTGCGCGCATGCCCGGCGGAAAGCTTTCCGGAGCTTACCAGTTCCAAAAGCTCCTCCGGCAGATTCAAAAGCCGCAGCGCGTTGGTCACGGTCGGGCGGGACTTGCCGACGGTTTTGGAAACTTGCTCCTGCGTAAAATGGTATGTATCGATCAGCGACTGGTAGCCGCGCGCCTCTTCAAGCGGGTTCAGGTCTTCGCGCTGCAGGTTTTCAATCAGCGCCAGCTCCATCACTTCGCTGTCGCTCATTTCGCGGATTACCGCGGGCACCTCGGAAACGCCGGCCATTCTGGCCGCGCGCCAGCGCCGTTCCCCGGCTACAATCTGGTAACCGCCGCCCAAAAGCGGGCGCACCAGAAGCGGCTGAAGCACGCCGTGCTGGGCAATGGAATCCGCCAGCTCGGCCAGCGCTTCGTCGTTGAATTCTTTTCTTGGCTGGGCACGGTTCGGTTCAATTTCACTGACCTTCAACGTAACGGCGGATTTTCCGTCTTCCGTATCGTTTTCCGCAAAGATCGCATCCAGCCCCTTGCCGAGCCCGCCTTTCTTGGAAGCCATCGCTTTCCCTCCTTTATTTCTTCATGATAGACAGCATTTCATCCGCAAGCGCGTCATAGGAAGCCGCGCCTTTGGAAGCCTTATCGAAATACTGGATCGGTTTGCCGAAGCTTGGCGCCTCGGAAAGCCGCACCGCGCGGGGTATCACTGTGGAAAACACCTTGCGCGGAAAGTATTTTTTCACTTCCTCCACAACCTGCTGGGTGAGGTTCAGCCGCCCATCGTACATCGTGAGGAGAACCCCCTCGATATCCAGCTGCTCGTTGTACTGCCGCTTTACCCTGCGCACCGAGTTCATCAACTGGGAAAGCCCTTCCAGCGCGTAGTATTCGCACTGAATGGGAACCAGCAGCGTGTCGGCGACGCACAGCGCGTTCGTGGTGATCATGCCGAGCGACGGCGGGCAGTCGATAAACAGGAAATCATAATTCTCCCTGAGCGGAATCAGGGCACTCTTCAGGATTGCCTCCCGGTGGTCAAGCCCGGCAAGCTCAATCTCCGCCGCGGCTAAATCCATACTGGAAGGAATCAAATCCAGATTGGAAAATTCGGTATGTATAATGACGTCCTGCGCTTTTACATCGCCCACCAGAACTTCATATACGGTATTTTTCAGCTTTCGGCGGTCAACGCCCACCCCGCTTGAAGAATTGCCCTGCGGGTCGATATCCACAAGCAGGGTTTTCTTGCCTCTTTCTCCCATGGCGGCGGAAAGGTTCACGGCAGTGGTGGTCTTGCCCACTCCGCCCTTCTGGTTCGCAATCGCTATAATTTTTCCCATTCTTGCCCTCCGGATGCTTCTCAATGCCGTTTTACGCATGAAACGGAATATTGTTTTTATTATAGCACGCTTTACCGGGAAGATAAAGGTTTTTTGCTAATGTTTCATGTGAAACATTGGCAGAATACTTATTCGTGATGGGCTTTGCTGCGGCAAGAAATTTCTCTGTCGAGTGTATCTCTGACTATCCGGGGTTAATTTCGCTACGGCGAAAGAATCTCTCTGTCATCTGCGGACGCACAGCGTCTTTTTGCGCCTACGGCGATCAAGGTTTTTTCTTTGTGGTAGTATGGGCTTTTTTCTCTCACCAAGCAAGCGCCCCGAGCACAAAGCTAAATGCTTTCCCGTCAATGAAAACCCCATAGAAAATTGACACAGCCGAGATATATGGGGATACCCCGGGGGATGCAAGGGGGATTGGATGGAGCCCTCCCGCCGGGAATTACCAATCCCCCTTGCCGGGACTTTGCTTACTTTCGTCCCGGAACGAAAGTAAGGGCCTGCCCGGCCTGAGGGCG
>JAEWUH010000170.1 GCA_023397245.1 Bacillota bacterium
ATACAGCATAGACATTCTGGCAACGCAGATGGCCTCTATTGTGATCTCTACGATTCCGATTATGTGTGTTTATCCAAAGCTTCAAAAGCATTTTGTACAGGGAATCCTGGTTGGTTCCATAAAGGAATAGCTTATTGTTTTGGCATGGCAAAATGCTGAAATTATTAAGAAAAGATTTAAGGAGGAAAAGTATGAAAAGACTAAAGCGAATTCTGTCAGTGCTATTATCCGGAACAATGTTGTTCGCAACCCTGTCAGCTTGCGGTACCTCGGAAAAAGCTGCGAATACCGCCGCTGCCAGCAAAAGCACGGCAACGGCTGCGTCAGGCACATCCACAAATCAAAAGCATTTGGACATAACCGTCGCGTTGTGGGATATCGATCAGGCGCTTGCAAATCCGGACAACGATCAATTCCTGCAGGCTGTGTGCAAAAAATTAAACATCACGTTAAAACCCCGCCAGATTACATGGGACGATTATACCCAAAAAGCCCAGATATGGGCTGCTTCCGGTGATATGCCGGATATCATGGCCATTGACGCCGTCGGTACGTCCTATTATCGGAACTGGATTGATCAGGGTGTGGTAAGGGCTCTCCCGGACGATATGTCCAAGTATCCGACACTGTCGAAATATCTGGATAAGGAAGACATCCAGTCTCTGAAAGAAAACGGAAAGCTCTACACGGTTCCGCGCTGCCTGTATGATACGCTGGACTACGATGCCCACGCAAGGAATGTGTTTTACCGCTGGGATCTTGCACAAAAGTGCGGTATTACAAAGGAACCTAAAACATGGGACGAATTTAAAACCATGCTGAAGACAATCGTTCAAAAAGATCCGGAACAAAAGAAAATATGCGGTCTGACTGCTGTGAATGTAGTACAAATCGGAGGCTTTTTCTGGCTTTACAGCAATCCGGCTGCGTGCAGCGACGGCAGCGGCAGCGACTTTAAATGGATTAAAGACGACGGCAAATATGTGCCTGCTGTATTGGATACAAAATATACCCTGCCTTCCCTTCAGAATGTAAGGGAGATGTATGAACAAAAGGAAATCGACCCGGATATCGCACAGATGAAAGGAACGCAGGCTTACGACAAATTCGTGTCAGGTAAGGCTGCTGCCATACTGGAAGTGGGATATAAGAACGTCAATGATAATATTAACAACAGATGGAAGAAATTATATCCTGACAAGCCATTGCTGGATTCGGTCAAGAGAGTGGATTATTTCCCGTCTACGGACGGCAAGGTATACCATTCCACATTTAAGGATTATTGGTCTGAAAGCTATTTCAGCAGCAAAGTGGATGACGAAAAAATGGACCGGATTATGCAGTTGTATGAATATATGCTGCAGCCCGATACAAAGGAATTCTACCGGTTTGGTGTCAAGGGCGTAGATTACACCAAGGATGGGGATAGCATAAAGCAAATTACCAGCACGGATGATTTAGCCAAAAAGCAGCCTTCTGCAAATACGCTATACCAGCTTGTGGAATACGACAGCGCATTCTCATATAGCGACAACAACAAGACGTTTGACCCCGCCATTCTAAAATCCGCCCAGGAAAACCTTGCGTATTCCAGAAAGGTCAGCAAGATACCGGATTATGAAGTAAAGCTCACCTATGTTTCGACGCCGACGAAGAACAAGTTTTCCATACTGGATCATGATTTTATGCTTAAAATTATGACAGGGAAAGAACCGGTTGATAAAATGTGGAACGATACGCTGAATGGTTACAAAGCAAAAGGACTTGATAAAATGATAACGGAAGTAAATGAAAAGGCCAAGGAAATGGGCCTCAATTAATCCTTTTACTCTCTACTTTCTTTTTCCTGGATCTTCCCCCCTCCGGCGGAGGAGGGAAGGTCGGATAAAAATACTTAAAAATATGAATCGTTTTATAAAAAGGTTTAGTGCGATGCTAAACCTTTTTGTATCGGTGAATTAAAATGATCGGACGCAATTTTTAAAATGAAATAGAATTAAGGGATCAGGGGGCTATCATTAATGATTAAATTTGGCACCGGCGGCTGGAGAGCGCTGATCGGAGAAGATTTTACGAAGGATAACGTGCGTATCCTGTCACAGGCGTTAGCGGACCAGATCAGGCTTGAAAAGCAGGAAGCAAAAGGTTTTACCGTGGGATACGACAGAAGGTTTTTGTCCGATACGGCCGCGAAATGGATGAGCGAAGTAATGGCCGGCAACGGAATCAAAGTGTATTATATTCCCGGTACGGCGCCGACCCCCCTAATTATGTTTACCGTACAGCTGTACGGGACAATATACGGAGCGGCGGTAACAGCCAGCCACAACCCCGCCGAATACAACGGAATCAAGATATTCACCGAGGGCGGAAGGGACGCTGCCGAGGATGTAACCGCCGGAATCGAAGACCGGATCAATCACATCGACCCGGCCCGCATTCAGTCGGTGGATTTCCAAAACGGAATTGAAACGGGTGTAATTGAACTGATTAACCCGTTCAATACCTATATCGATTCTATACTCCGCATGATCGACGTGGAAGCCATCCGAAAAAGACATTTAAAGGTATTGCTGGACCCGATGTTCGGAGTTTCAAAAACCTGCATCCAAACCGTATTGATTACAGCCAGATGTGATGTGGATACCATTAATGATCGGCACGACACGCTGTTTGGCGGCAGGCTTCCGTCGCCAAGCAGTGAGACCCTTCAGCGTTTGAGAAGCATGGTAGCAGAGCAGGACTATGATCTTGGAATCGCAACGGACGGGGATGCGGACAGGATCGGTATTATAGACAGGAACGGGGAGTTTATCCACCCGAACAGCGTGCTTGTCCTGCTTTATTACTATCTGCTGAAATTCAAGGGCTGGCACGGCTGCGCGGTGCGGAATATTGCCACGACCCATCTGATTGATAAAATAGCGGCTGCTTTCGGAGAAAAATGTTATGAGGTTCCGGTCGGTTTCAAGCATATCAGTTCCAAAATGGAAGAAGCGAACGCGGTCATCGGGGGCGAGAGCAGCGGCGGTCTCACGATAAGAGGACATATCAAAGGGAAGGACGGAGTGTTTGCGGCAAGCCTGCTGGCGGAGATGATCAGCGTAACCGGAAAATCCTTTACGGAGCTGCTGAATGAAATCTATGAACAGTTCGGTTTTTGCTGCATGGTCGAAAATAATTTTCATTTTGATTACGCAACGAAGGATCGGCTGAATGAGATTCTGTTTATTCAGAAGAAGCTGCCTGAATTCCAATATGAAATATCCGGCGTAAGGTACGATGACGGCGTAAAAATATATTTTAAAAACGGCGGATGGATCATTGCTCGTTTTTCCGGTACAGAACCGCTGGTTCGGGTATTCGCCGAAATGGAAACGGAGCAGGCGGCGAAGGAAGTCAGTGGCGTGCTGGAGGATTTCCTGAATTTATGATCCGGCGGAGGATATTATGACGCTAACAGAAAAAATCGAAAGCTATTCCAAAATCTATCATAAAATTATGGATGATCGTTGTTTTGCCGGCAAGATAAGTATGCCGGGGAACGCATTCTTTATCGAAAATGATGAAATACTCGTGACTCCCAGGGATGATGGAGACTGCCGATATCCTTACGGATCCAACGGCTTCAATTTTTGGGCTTATGCTTCCGGTTATATGCACAGCAACGAGGGAATATTTTCCCCGTTCCTGCGGGCAGGCGAGGGGCAGGAACCCAAGATTGCCTTCTTCTCATGTGTTCCGGATGGAGCAGACAATTCCGAGACGGTTCCTTTACTGTCCGTACCTGTCATGAGCAATGCTGTCCCAGTGGAAAGGTATACCGTTTTTACAAAAAACTGCGTTTTCTACATTACGGAGCTGAGAGAATTTCGGTTTTCCGTGCGGGTGTTTGTGAACCGGAAGAATGAAACATTTTTTACAACTATTGTGGAAAATTTAACAGATAAACCCGCAGAAATTACTTTGTCCTCTTTTTTCAATCCGTTTCTAATGCACGATATAACGG
>JAEWUH010000195.1 GCA_023397245.1 Bacillota bacterium
AAAACAGTATGAAGAAAATATTTGAAAAAATGAGCCTTTGCGCAACCGAAGATTCTATTAGAGTAACATGGGAATGGGGATTGAAAATGTATTCCATTCTTAAAAGTTGGCCTCCTCAAACCAAAACCAGAGTATCCGTCTGGTATGGGGAGAAGGAACATAATATGAAAAAGGCGCGGAAAGAACTACATAGGCTCTATCCTGATATGCAGGAAAATTGCTTCGCCGGATTTGGGCATGGAGAAATTATTGATCATCCAAACCGCTTGGTTAATGAGCTGAATAAATTTGCGGCAGAATAATTTGCTGCTTGAAATGCAGATTATGCTTATAAAGCTGAAATTATTCTCCGTGCTTATTTGACAAATTATTGCCGATGTGCTATGCTGACAGCAACTGAATATCAGGGGAGCTTGTGTACCAGGCTGAGAGGGAGTTCAGAACTCCGACCCTAATACCTGATTTGGATAATGCCAACGTAGGGATACCGAGCTAATGGAGTTTTAGTGGGATATGCCGCGCGGCATGTCCCACTTTTTTGTTTTGTAGCTCGCCGTTTTGTTTCTTGTTCGCACGGGCTGCAGTCGTGTGAAGAAACACAAGGTAAACTTGCAGAAACAAGGATGTGTCAGGGGAAAACTATTTTTAAAGGAGATCGTATCATGAACAGTATTAAGAAATTGGCAGTCGCAGGGCTGCTCGTCGCCCTGGGCGTTGTCTGCTCAACCTTTTCCATTCCCGTGGGAGCGGCAAAATGCTTCCCGGTACAGCATATGGTGAACGTGCTTGCCGGCGTTCTTCTGGGGCCGGGTTATGCCGTCGGAATGGCGTTTGCCACATCCCTTTTACGCGTGATGATGGGTACCGGCAGCCTGCTGGCGTTCCCGGGAAGCATGATCGGCGCGCTGTGCTGCGGGCTGCTTTACCGGTACACGCAGAAGCTTCCGCTTGCTTATCTGGGAGAGGTTATCGGCACGGGAATTCTGGGCGGCCTTGCGGCGTATCCGGTGGCAACGCTCATTATGTCGAAGCAGGCGGCGGTATTTGCCTACGTGCTTCCTTTTCTCATCAGCACCTTCGGCGGCGCAACCATTTCCATTCTTCTCATCAGCGCACTGAAAAAGGCCAAAGCACTGGACGTGATGAAATCGGCATTAAACAGTAAATAATAAAGATAAAAACAGTAAAGATGTAAATTAAGAACGGGAGATCATTGATGAACGAAACACAAAAGACAAGCAGCTTCAGCCAGGCTCTGTTATGGTTCGGCGCCGCAGTTTCCATCGCGGAAATTCTGACGGGCGCCCTGCTCGCTCCGCTCGGGCTTGCAAAAGGCTTTCTCGCAATCCTCCTTGGCCATGTAATCGGCTGTATCGTTTTCTATTTTGCGGGGCTGATCGGCGCCAAAAGCGGACTTTCCGCCATTGAAACCACAAGGCTTTCGTTTGGAAAATACGGCTCATATTTCTTCTCTATATTGAACGTGATTCAGCTTTTGGGCTGGACAGCGGTCATGACCATCAGCGGCGCGCAGGCGCTGGATACCGTAACGGCGTCAACCATGAATTATAAAAATATGGCGCTGTGGTGTGTGGTGATCGGCGCCTTTATCGTAATCTGGCTTCTGATCGGGGTGAAGAATCTTTCCAAGCTCAATGTCGTCGTGATGGCCCTGCTTTTTGTATCCTCGGTCGTCCTCGGCGTGATCGTGCTGCGCGGGGTTACCTCCGGCGTAAAGGCTGTTTCCGGCACGCTCACCTTCGGTGCGGCGGTTGAGCTCAGCGTTACCATGCCTCTTTCGTGGCTGCCGCTGATTTCCGACTACACCCGCACGGTAAAGCACCCCAAAGCAGGCTCTGCCCTGAGCGCGATAGGCTATTTTGTGGGGAGCTGCATGATGTACGGCATAGGGCTTGCCGCCGCGGTTTTTGCGGGCACTTCGGATATTTCCGCCATTCTCGTTTCCGCGGGGCTCGGCACGGTCGCCCTGTTTATCGTTATTTTCTCCACGGTTACCACCACTTTTTTAGACGCGTATTCCGGCGGGGTCAGCATTGTGAACCTCAATAAGAAAATCAATGAAAAGTACGCGGCACTGGCGGTGTGCGTTGTCGGAACGGTGATTGCGATTTTTGTTTCAATGGATTTGTACGTGAACTTCCTGTATTTTATCGGCTCGGTTTTTGCGCCGCTGTTCGCCGTGGTCATCACCGACTATTTTCTGCTGAAAGGGACGGAGACAAACGAAAAAAGCCTGCTGAACGCCAAAAATCTTGTGATCTGGGCCGTTGGCTTTACCGGGTATCAGATTCTGCTCCATTATGATTCGCCGGTCGGAACAACTTTGCCGGTAATGGCGGGCGTTTCCGTTCTCTGCCTGCTGGCCGCAAAATTCAATATCATCCTGTATAGCAAAAAAAGAGCATGAAAAAGGTACGGCTCAAAATTGCAGGTGCCGCCGGCGCAGCAAGTAAAATTGCACTGCAATTTTGCGGCTGTGCAACTTTGTCGCCGATCTGAAAGAGGGAAATAATATGTTTGAAGAAATCCTGAAAAATGTAGCGGTAAAAACCCCTTTGGTACACTGCATTACGAATTACGTCACGGTCAACGACTGTGCGAATATCCTGTTAGCCTGCGGTGCGTCCCCCATTATGGCGGACGATGCGGCGGAGGCGGAGGAGATCACCTCCATCTGCAGCGCGCTGGATATCAACATCGGCACGCTGAACCGGAGAACGGTGGAATCCATGCTGCTGGCGGGAAAGAAAGCAAATGCGCTTTCCCGCCCCGTAGTGCTTGACCCGGTGGGCGCGGGAGCTTCCGCTCTGCGGACAGACACCGCCCACGAGCTGATGAAAGCGATTCGCTTTTCCGTAATCCGCGGAAATATCTCGGAAATCAAGACCATCGCGCAGGGCGGCGGCACCACAAAGGGCGTGGACGCGGATGGCAACGACGCGGTAACGGAGGAAAACTTAGACAAGGCCGTTGCGTTTGCAAAGGAGCTCAGTGCGAAAACCGGGGCGGTTATTGCGATCACCGGCGCCATCGACGTTGTAGCCAACGCGCAGAAAGCCTATGCTATCCGCAACGGGAACAGGCTGATGTCCAAAATCACCGGCACCGGCTGTATGCTTACCGCGGTGATCGCGGGCTTCTGCGGCGCGAACCCGGATAATCTGCTTGACGCCACGGCGGCGGCGGTCTGTGTGATGGGCCTTTGCGGCGAGCTTGCGTTTGACAGGCTGCAAAAAACCGACGGCGGCACCGCGACGTACCGCACCTATCTGATCGACGCGATGAGCAAAATGAATCCGGAAATCTTAAACGGGGGAATTAAAATTGAAAGTAAGTAAGGAGTCCATGCTGCTTTATGTGGTGACCGACCGCACCTGGCTCGGCGGCAATTCGCTTGCCCGGCAGGTGGAGGAAGCCGTAAAGGCCGGCGCGACCTTTGTCCAGCTCCGGGAAAAGGACATGGGCTATGATGATTATCTTGCCGAAGCAAAGAAGATAAAAACGGTCACCGACCGGTATCATATTCCATTTGTGATTGACGATAATATCGAGGTGGCCCTCGCCGTGGGAGCGGACGGCGTTCACGTAGGGCAGAGCGACCGGACGGCGCGGGAGGCGCGCGCCCTTATCGGGAAAGATAAAATTTTAGGCGTTTCGGCACAGACGGTTGAGCAGGCGATTGAGGCCGAGAAAAACGGGGCGGATTATCTGGGCGTGGGGGCGGTTTTTTCCACTTCCACCAAGCTGGATGCAAAGAATGTCAGCTATCAAACCTTAAAGGCAATCTGTGCAGCGGTTTCCATCCCGGTGGTTGCCATCGGCGGCATTAATGAAAAAAACATTCTGCAGCTTAAAGGCAGCGGGGCAGACGGCGTGGCGGTGATCTCGGCGATCTTCGCAAAGCCGGATGTTTACGCCGCGGCGAAAACCATTTGCGGGCTTTCCAAAGAGACGGTGGCACCATGACCGGCGCGATCTTCGATCTGGACGGCACTCTGCTGGATTCCATGGCGATTTGGGATAATTTCGGCGCGGACTACCTGCAGGCAAGGGACATTGTACCGCCTGCAGATTTGAATCAGACGCTGAAGCCCATGAGCCTGCTGCAGGCGGTGGACTATTTTAAAGAGATTTTTCGGCTTACCGATACGGCGGAGGAAATGATGCGGCAGTTCAGCGATCAGATTGAGAAAAAGTATGCGGCTGAAGTCAAGCTGAAACCCCATGTCGCGGAATTTTTAGCGGACTTGAAAAGCAGGAATGTCCGAATGTGCGTCGCAACGGCGACGGACCGCAGACAGGCGGAAGCGGCTCTGAAAAATCTGGGCATTCTCCATTATTTTTCCTTCATCCTTTCCTGCACCGACGCGGGCTCCGGTAAGGACCGGCCCGAAATTTTTGAGCAGGCGCTGGAACGGTTGGGGACGGAAAAACGTCAGACCGTTGTGTTTGAAGACGCGCTCCACGCCGTGATGACCGCCAAACAGGCGGGGTTCCGTGTTGTCGGCGTAGAGGATTTCTCCGCGGGGGACGATGCGGAACAGATCAAAAAAACGGCGGATTACTATATTAGGGATTTTTCGGAATGCGAGGTAACTGGATTATGAAAAAAGTATTGACGATTGCCGGTTCGGACTGTAGCGGCGGCGCGGGGATTCAGGCGGATATCAAAACGATTACCGCCCACAAAATGTACGCGATGAGCGCGATCACCGCGCTGACTGCCCAGAACACAACGGGCGTTTACGGCGTGCAGGAGGCATCCCCCGATTTTGTCGCGCAGCAGCTTGACTGCATCTTTACCGATATCTACCCCGACGCGGTGAAAATCGGCATGGTGTCCAACAAAGACATTATCCGCGTGATCGCGGAAAAGCTGACTCAGTATAAGGCAAAAAATATTGTGGTCGATCCGGTAATGGTCGCCACCAGCGGCGGAAAGCTGATGAAGGACGGTACGGTGGGCGCGCTGATTTCCAAACTGATTCCGCTCGCGGATATCATTACGCCGAATCTGCCGGAGGCGGAGTGTCTTTGCGGTTTCCCCATAAAAACCGAGCAAGACGCGCGGAAAGCGGCTGAAAAAATCAGCGGGATGCTGAAAGGCAGCGTACTGGTAAAGGGCGGTCATCTTGCCCAAAGCGCGGACGACCTGCTGTTCGCAAACGGGAAAGCGGAGTGGTTCCGCTCCCCGAAGATCGGGAACCCGAACACGCACGGCACCGGCTGCACGCTCTCTTCCGCAATCGCCTGCAATCTTGCGGCAGGCTGTGATATGGCAGCTGCCGTGAAGAACGCAAAGGCCTTTATCACCGGGGCGCTCAAAGCCGGACTGGATCTTGGCAAGGGCAGCGGCCCGCTCGATCACTGTTTCAACCTGACGCTTATCAACCAATAAAATGAATATTAATAGCAGAAAAGAGATACCCTGTGCACAGCAGGAGTATCTCTTTTTAATTGAAAAATCTCTCTGTCGACATCTCCCTTTATCAAGGGACGCAGGGAAAGCAGAAATTACCCGTATTACCTCTTAGCCCCCCCTGATAAGGGGAGGGGGACCGCGTTAGCGGTGGAGAGATTGTCACTGCAATTTGCACAGCCTGAGGGAAAAGCATTCAGTATACCGTAATGGTGATGCTTGCCGCATTGTTGGTCTTGGGGTCAAACGCGTAGAGCTGCGCCGTTCCGGGGCTGACCGCGGTGACGTTCCCGGTGCTGGCGTCCACGCTGATGACGGAATTGGTGGGGGTTACCCACAAAAGGCTGGAAGCCTCCACGGCGGCTCCGTTATTCATAATGCCGGTCGCCGTGTAGGTGCTGCTTTCCGAGAGGCTTACGGAGGTTTCCGGAAAAACAAGCCCCGCCGTTGCCGATAAGGTAGCCTTTGAGACCGAATTCGATACGGTAACCGGTATCTTTACCTTTTTCCAGTCGTCCGTAGCCAGTGTTTTATACCAGTAGGTAACCGTTGTGCTCCCAGAGCTGACGCCGGTAATGACGACATGCCCCTGCGAATCCGAAGTCGCGGTGGCAACGCTCCCGTCAACGACCGCAACGTTGATCACGCCGAAATACTGGTCGCTCACGTAGCTGGAATGTTCGGGGAGCGTAACGGTGTTCAGTGTGCTGAAGGATACATAGCTTTCGTCCCCGACCGAAGTGTCCGCAAAGGCCCCCACGGAAAATCCGACAAGCAGGATTGCAACAATGGGTGCCAATACGATGGATTTGAATCTTTTCATGGTTAATTTCCCCTTTCCGCCGATAAATCGTCGTCGCCGTTTTCAAAGAGTTCGCCGTCTATAATTTTAACGATACGCTCCGCGTAGCTGGCTACGTGCAGGTCATGGGTAATCATTACAATGGTGTTTCCCATTTCTTTCAGCTGGGCAAAAAGCTTTAAAACCTCCTTGCCCGTGCTGCGGTCAAGAGCACCGGTCGGTTCATCGGCAAGCAGCAGCTTCGGCTTACCGACCAGGGCGCGCGCAATCGCCACACGCTGCTGCTGCCCGCCGGAAAGCTCGTTGGGCTTATGATGGATTCGGTCTGACATTTCCAGCATTTCCAGCTTTTCCATGGAGAGCGTTTCGGCTTCTTTCCGCGTCATGCCGCGGATCAGCAGGGGCATCATTACATTCTGCAATACATCATAGTTTTTGATAAGCTGGTATTTCTGAAAAATAAACCCGATCTGCTGATTCCGCAAATTGGTGAGATCCGCATCCTTCATTCCGTGTACCGGCTGGCCGGTAAGCCAGTATTCCCCGCCCTGAAAGGCGTCCATGCAGCCGATGATATTCATCAGCGTGCTTTTGCCGGAACCGGAAGGACCCAGTATCGCAAGATATTCGCCCTCTTCCACATCCAGAGAAATATGCTTCAGCACATCCAGCGTATTGGTACCGATTTTATAGCATTTGTAAATTTGGTTCATCTTGATAATGTTTTCCATCATAAGCTCCTTTCAGGCTGTCGATAAAGTCGCGCAACCGCAAAATCATGTTATAATTTTGCTTGCTGCGTTGGCTGCACCTGCAAATTTCGGTCACATACAGGGAGTATGCTCCCTCATTTACAGATTTGCCGCCTTGCTTTGCGCGATTTCTCGACGTCTGAATATTTTTCGGTACTTTGCGTTATGCTTATTTTGAAACGACAGACACTTTGACAACCGTTAAGGTACCGTTCACGGTTTTCTGTGTAATGCGCAGGATTTCGCCTGCCGTGATGCTGGAGAACCCGCTTTTTGTTGTGGCTGTGGTTGTAGAGGTGCCGGATTTTGCGGAAGTGCCGGTCTTTGAAGAGGTGCTTGTTCTGCTGGAAGTACCGGATTTTGTGGAAGAACTTGAGGAGGTTCCGCCCGCGTTCTGCGTACCGGTCGGTGCGTTGCCGGTCGGTGCGCCGCCTGTGGGCGCGTCACCGGAAGGAGCTCCGCCCGCGGGAGCCCCGCCGGAACCGGAATTGCCCTGGCCACCGGTGGAAAGCGTAAGCCCCACCGGAATCAGCAGGGTTTTGCTTTCACCCGTAGACGTATAGCCGTCGGAAGAGCTGCTGTCCGAAGAACTGCTGTCCGAGGAAGCGCTGCCGGCAGAGCTGCTGTTACCGGATTCTTTTACAAGGTCAAGTACGACCTCATTCCCGATGATGGAAGTAACCTTTCCGAGTATTACGGTTGAGGAATCGGAACCGGAGCCGGAAGAATCGGAGCTCCCCGGCCGGTTCCCGCTTTTATTTCCCTGCGGGCCGCCCGTTCCCTGCTGATTCGTGTTTGCAGTTCCTGTATTTGCGGAGGAACTGCTTTTTGAAGAGCACGCGTTCAGCGGGAGCAGAATCATCATACACGCAAGGGCCGCGCAAAGTATCTTTTTAAAAATCATTTTCATGTCCTCCTGTCATTCCTGAGACAAGGCTTCAATCGGTGTAAGCTGCGCGGCCTTGTAAGCAGGGTAAAATCCGAACGCCGTTCCGGTGATGACTGCAAAGGCAAGTGCGAGGATACCGCCGATGGAGGACGGCGAAACCGTCATCCCGGTCAGCCGGAGAAGCGGCACAAGCCCGTAGCCTGCAATCAGCCCCACAAACCCGCCGAAAACGCCGATCAAATTTGCCTCCGTTAAAAATTCCAGCAGGATTTCACGCTTGTTGCAGCCCAGCGCCTTTAAGATGCCGATTTCCTGCGTGCGCTCTTTCACCGAAACAAAAAGCACGTTCATAATACCGATGCCGCCCACGATAAATACCACGATTGCCACGGAGATTAAGAGCATGGAAAGCGTATTGGCGGAAGCGGTTGCCGCTTCCATTTCCGCGCCGGCATCCGTCAGGGTGAATTTGCCGCTCGGGTAATTCTCCGTGAGTACGGCCTTGATGTTCGCCATTACGGTTTCAATCTGGGTTACGTCGGAGGCGATGGCCGTGATGGTCGGCGTGGCGGAGCTGCCGAGCACAAATTTATTCGCCGTGGAATAGGGGAGATAGATGGAGTCGTCCGGGCTGATGCCGGACGATACCGACCCCATTTCAGCCAGTACGCCTTCGACCGTATAGGTTTTTCCTTCAATGGTCATATCGGAGCCGTACGCGGCGTACGCGCTGCCGAAAAGTGTTTTTGCAAGCTTGTAGCCGACTACGGCCACCTTGGACTTGTTTTCCTGGTCATCCTGTGAAATAAAGGAGCCGGTCAGCATTTGCAGATTGCTGATGCTCTGGTATTCCGGCAGGCAGCCCACGACGGTTTCGTCGGTTTCTGCATCCAGCTCGTCAGTCAGGACCGCCCCGGTTCCGCTTGAAATAATCGAAGCGGAAGTGAGGTTCGGCACATAGGAGACGATATCGTCCACATCGGTTGTGGTAAGGGTAACCCCCTTCTGCGCCTTTGTTGAGGAACCGCCTCCGGGGAATCCGCCCCCGCCGGGCATACCGCCTCCGGCGCTGCCTCCGCCGGATTTCGAGCCTCCGCCGGCCGTTCCTCCTCCGGGGAATCCGCCGCCGCCGGGCATGTCTCCGCCGGGCATTCCGCCCATCATTCCGCCCATCATCTCATCCTGCATATCCGCCTGCGTGCTCACGGAAACCTGAATTGCGCCGACATTCAGAGTCTTGAACTGGTTCTGTACGTCTTCCTTGCCGCCGTTGCCGATGGCGATAACCAGCACGATGGTGGCGGCGCCCACGATAACGCCCAGGGAGGTAAGAAGAACTTTCGTTTTCGTCTGTATGATATTGATCCATACCTGATGGATTATTTCAGTGAATCTCATTTTGTCACCGTACTTTCGGCCAATACGGTATCCCCCTCCTTTAACCCGCTGAGGATTTCAACATAACGGCCATTGGAGAAGCCGGTTGTAACGGTCGTTTTGGTTTGCGTGCCGTCCGCGCTTTTCACCAGCACGCACGAAACGCCGTCCTGAAAACTGATGGCCTGATTGGCTACGTAAAGCACGTTCTTCTTCTGCTTCTTGATAAAGTTTACTTCCCCGCTCATCCCGATATAGATGTCCTTGGTGTTATCCGCCGTCATCTGGGAGGTAACGGTATAGGTTACGGAGGAGGAGCCGGAACGCGCGGGGGAGGTGGCAATGCTGATGACCTTACCGGCGAAGGTCTGGCCGTCGTAGGAGGTAAGGGTCATCTCGGTCGCCTGCCCGATGGTGGCCTCGGTCACGTCCTCCTCGGAGAGGGAAACCGTCATGCTGACGCTTTTCGTCTTGGCAATCGTTACGATGGTGGCGTTTGCCTCAACGTCCGCGCCGTCCGTATAGCTTACCGAAACGATAATGCCGTCGCAGGGGGCGGTGATCGCGCCGTTGCCGTTCAGTGCGCTTTCCACATCGGCAAGCTCGTTTTTCAGATTGTCATATGTGGTTTGGTTGGATGATACGGAAGCCGAAAGTTGGTCGACCGTCAGGTCATAGGTCGCCTGCGCGTTTGTGCCGTCGATCAGGCTGCTCTGCATGGTCAGGTCCGCGGTATCCAGACTGGAGCCGTAGGACTTCTGCGCTTTTTCCAGCGCGTTCTGCGCGGATTTTACATCGCTTTGCAGGGAGGTGACTTTGGTGGTGAGTTCGTTGGCGGCAGTCGTTTCATTGGAAGAAGTGATGCCGTATTTCATGGAGTACGTATCATTGAAATCGTCGTATGCTGTGGAGTAGTTGTTATATTCCGCCGTATAGAATGCGACCTTGCTTTCCAGATCCTCTTTGCCTTTTGCAGTGGTCTGCACATAGTCGTAATATTTCTCGTACTGGTCGGAAGCCTCGTTATAAGCGGTTTTTTCTTCGCTGTAATCGTCCGAATCGCTTGCTTTTGCGGCAAGATATGCACCGTAGGCGGTGTCCTTCGCCTTTTTCAGCGTATCCAGCTCCGTGAGCACATCCGAATGGTCGGTTTCATAGTTGGAAAGCTGGGTGGTATAGCTTGCCTGTGTGGTTTTCGCGTCGTCGCGCCATTTTTTCAGCTGCTTCAGCTTGGCAAAGTCTGCGGGGAAGCTTTTCTGCAGCGCCTGGTATTTTGCCAGATCGGTCTGCTTTTCCTTTAATGTTTCTTTATCCGTCGCAATTTCGTTTGCAAGGTCGGTCCTGGTCAGGGAAGCCGTAGTTGCCGCGTTGGCCGCGTCCTGTTTGCTCTTTTCATAAGTCAGCTTTGCGGTTTTCAGCTTGGTTTCCTGATTGGTCAGGGCTTCCTCAAGCGCGATTTTCGCAGACGCAAGCTTGGCAAGCGAGTCGGACGCGCCGGAGGTGATACTGCTCTTGTCGAGCGTAACAAGGGTATCGCCGGACTTTACTTTATAGCCCGCCTTTACCTTCGCACTGTCGATGGTGACGGCAACCGGGAATTTTACCGTGACCTCGTCGAGCGTAACCGTTCCTGTTTCGCTTGTTCCAACGGTTACGTCTCCTTTTTCAACCGTGTACTCACGGTAGTTTGTGGTCGTCTTTGATTTATTTTGGTTCAGATAAAGCGATACCGATAAGATCACTGCTGTTGCCAGAACAGCACCGGAAGCAATAATAATGCACAGTTTCTTATTTTTTCCTACAAAGCTCAGTATTTTTTCTTTCATTGCTGGCCTCCATTTCCGCTTTCTGCACTTTATTATAAGTTCACTACATTAACTGCGGCTTAAAGAATGGATAATTCACCCAAATTTAAGCGCGTATTCACAAGAACGTCACACACAAAAAGGGCTTTATTGCTATAATAAGAATTAGCAGAACGGAGGTATTTACATGAAAATATTGATAATAGAGAATGATGAGAAAGTTGAAAGAAAGTTAAAACGGGTGATAACCAAAAAGCGCAACGAAGTCTATTCCGTAAACGACGGAGAAGTCGGACTGGATGAAGCTTTAAGCGGGATTTATGATGCAGTGGTCATTGACGCGGAGCTTGGCGGCTGTGCCGGTCTGGACGTTTTAAAGCGAATCCGGAAGGCCAGGATTTCCGTACCCGTGCTCATGCTGTCTCCCAAATGCAGTGTAAGCGAAAAAGTGCGCAGTCTGGAAAGCGGGGCCGACGATTTTATGGAAAGGCCGTTTGCCGACGAAGAATTTATGGCAAGGCTGAACGCAATCACCCGCCGCAGGGGTGAATTTATTCTGGACAACCTTCTTCATTTTTCAAAATTAAGTCTGGATATGGGAACCTATGAACTGACGCACGGGGACGATTCCGTCCGACTTTCCAATAAAGAGTTTGAAATCATGAAATACTTCTTCCTGAACGGGCACAACATCGTCAGCAAGGAGGAGCTGCTGAGCCGCCTTTGGGGGCTGGAAAATTCCACGGCGGACAACAACCTCGAAGTGTACATAAGCTATCTGCGGAGAAAGCTTATCCGAATCGGCTCCGATATCCGAATATTCTGCGTAAAGAACGTGGGCTACCGGCTGCTTGACCCGCAGCTGGAACGTGCCTGCGTATGAGAAACGAATAAGGGCAAACATAAAGACAGGGACTTTCCGGCGTCGCCGGAAAGTCCCTGTCTTTTATTGTGAAGTTTCCGGTCATACCGGAAATTTTGCTATTTTAAAGTCTTCGCCGCGGCGGTCATCAAGGCCGAAGCAATTTCACCGGCGGAGGTCATGCCGCTCTTGGAATTTTCCACCACGATGGCGAAAGCCAGCGGCGTGTCGCTGTTGGAGGAAAAGCCGACCATCCACCCGTTCGGGTCTTTTCCGCCGCCCACTTCCGCCGTGCCGGTTTTGGCGCAAACGGCAAGTCCGGGGAATCGCTTATCGCCGTAATAGCTGGAAACGTTGTAGCGCAGATAGGTTTTTAGTCGGTCGGCCGTTTCCTTTTTAAAGAGCTGCGCCTCGTTCTGCGTTCTTCCAACCTGTGTGGGCAGGCCGAATTGCGTCGTAATGCGATCGATCAGATACGGTTTTACCGGGGTGCCTCCGTTTGCAATCGCACCCATCATCAGCATCATGTGGTAGGGGTTCGTCAAATCCGTATACTGCCCGACTCCCGACCAGCCGAGCTCGTTGTCCGCCACGCCGTTTACCTTGTAGACGCTTTTGCTCGTCGGAATCCCGTCCAGGTCAAAGCTGCGGTTGAAGCCCGCGGCGTTTGCGGCGTCGGTCATTTTTTTCTGGCCGAGCTCAATCGCAATCTGCGCGAACGCAACGTTTGAGGACTTTGCCAGTGCGTTTTTAAAATTAAGGGTACCGTAGGCGGAAACATCCGTGATTTTGTTGCCGTTTATCATGATGCTGCCGTTGCAGTTCCAGGTGCGTTTGTCCAGATCGGGGAAATTCTCGATTGCCGCGGCGGAGGTCACGATTTTGAAAATCGAGCCGGGCGTATAGGAGGAGGAAAGCACGCGGTTCAGATAAACGCCGTTGTACTTTCCGGTTTTGTCGGTGTCAAGGTCCTTGGGCGGGTTTTCCGGGTCAAAATTCGGTGTGCTCACCATGCAGAGCATCTGACCGGTTTTGTAGTTGTAAATCGCAACCGCGCCGCTCCGGCTCCCGAGCTTTTGGAGCGCCAGCTTGCACAGGCTGCTGTCAAGCGTCAGCTTGATGTCGCACCCACTGCTTTTGCCCGAGGGAGCCGCCAGCCCGGTGACGATATTGTAGCCGGAAAGCTGGGAGCGGTAGCTGTACTGGATGCCGGTTGAAATAGAACCGCTGGTATCGCCCACCGCGTGCAGCATCGCGCGGCGGATTGTTTCATCACTGCTGTAAATCCGCTTGCCGTTTTCGCTCTTCGCCAGCACCGTGTCGTTGCGGTCAAGAATCCTGCCGCCGTAGGTAAGCTGGCCGCCGCCCGAAAGATGCTTGTTGAACGGCTGCATGGCCCAGGTGCCGCCCTGCGTGACCAGTCCGAAAAGGAATACGCCGAGGCCGAACAGGAAACCGAGGCCGAGAATATAAAGAATCAGGGAACGCGTTCCGGTCGTTTTCACCGTTTCTTCCTCCTTGCCGCGTAAGTGCGCTCATCGCTGGCCTTAATAAAGGCGAGCAGCCCCCAGACCGCCACCAGGCTGGAGCCGCCGAGGCTTACAAACGGAAGGGTAACGCCGGTCAGCGGCAGAACGTCGGTTGCGCCGAAAACATTCAGGCAGGTCTGGAACAGCAGCATCCCGGCTGCCGCACAGGCGGAAATCGAATAAAAAGTCGAGCGGCTCCGCGTCGCGTCCGAACGTGCGTAAAACAGGAGCATCGCGATGGCAAAAACCACCGCAAGGCCAAGAATCACCCCGAGCTCCTCGCAGATCATGCCGAACATCAGGTCGCTGGTGGAAGCGAATACGGTTTTAAGGCTGCCTTTTCCAAGTCCTATGCCGAACAGCCCGCCGCTCGCGGAATAGCTGAGCACGCGCGTCTGCTGGTAGCCCGTTCCCTCCGCGTAATCCCAGACATGGCGCCACGCTTTAAAGCGATCCGCCACGTAGGGCTTGAACTTGATAATGAGGAACGCCCCGAACGCAGCCACGGCGCAAATCAGCGCGACGGTCCGCACGCTGCCGGAGCGCATGAACGCGATAATCAGGAAGGTAATGAAAAAGACGCAGGCCGTGCCAAAATCGCGCATCAGAAAGAGCGCGCCCAGGCATACGGCGGAAAACGAGATGAATCCCGTCAGGTTTTTGGCGGTCTGGAGCCTGTCCAGCGTAGAGGCACCCACAAAGATAAATGCGATTTTAATGAACTCCGAAGGCTGAATGGAAAAACCCCCAAGGTTAATCCAGTTTCTTGCGCCGTTTTGCGCACGCGCAAACACCAGATTTACGGCAAACAGCACGATCGCGGCCACACCGATGGCTACGCGCATCTTCATAACCCGGTTCAGATCATTCAGGAACCAGATCATCACACAGAACAGCACCACGCCGATGCCGAGCGCGCCCAGCTGCTTGTAGGCGTCCTTTTTGCTTGCTTCAAAGATCAGCATGATGCCGATCCCGCTCAGCAGAAAGCCCACGGTTTCCAGTTCAAAGCTGACGCGCTTAAACCCCTTCATGGAGATCAGGTACAGAATCCATTCCAGCGCAAACATCACGCCGAACGGGATGGCCGGTTCGTAATTGAACGCCGCGCCGCCGAAGCAGGCCTGAACGCACAGCAGAAGCTGAATGAGCGAAACGCGGAACAGCAGCCCCGCGGGCGAAGCGGCGGGAAGAATCCGCCGGACGGACTGCGGCTTTTCATTTGGGGTACGGTTGAACCGCAGGGCGGTGGAGCCGAGGACGATCATGTCGCCGGGAATGATCCGGCAGGCTTCTTGCAGCTTTTTCGCGTTGACAAAGGTGCCCGCCTTGGAACCCGTATCGGAAACGTACCACCCGGTTTCGCGCCGCATCAGAACGGCGTGACTGCGGCTTACCGTCGTATCGTTTAAGACGATATCACAGCTTTTGCTTCGGCCGAGCGAATTTTCCCAGTACAGCACCGGAATGGTTTCATTTGTAATTGTATTTTCGAGTATGACCACGGGGTCTTCGCGTCTGCGCCCCTTTTTCAGTGAGGAGTAGCTTTTCAGAACAACGATAATCGAAAGGGCGGGCACCAGAATTCTGAAAATGAACAGCGCCATGGAAATTGCATATTGGACCGACGGATTTGAAAACAGTGAGCTGAACTGCAAGAGAGTGCCCCCTTTCCTCCTAATTTTAAGATATAATCTATCTTTATTATACTAGGATTTAACAATAAAGTAAACGAAGGCAGTCGATAAAGTCGCGCAACCGCAAAATTGTGGCGCAATTTTGCTTACTGCGTGGGCTGCGCTTGCAAATTTCGGTCACATACCAAAAAGTATGCTCCCTCACTTGCCGCGTTTGCCGCCTTGCCTTGCGCGATTTCTCGACGCCTGATGCTTTTTACACTATATAAACACGGAGGGAACAAATTTGTTCCCTCCGTGCAGATTGCAGGTATCATACAGACTGCGGCATATTATGCAAGACAAGGCAGAAAGCACAGCGAACGCCGCAGAGGCTGGGGGTGCTGCAGATAATTTATACTTTCCCTGTCTCCCTTGCTGCTTTTTCGGCTGCATGGCTTTGGCATCAATCGGACGGTATTACCGACGCCAGGAATTATCCTCGTGAAATATCCCAAGCTGGCGCATAAGCTCCGGCAGCCCCGCCTCAAAATTGACGCCGAAGCGCACGTCGGTGCCGGCGTCCTTGGTGCGGCGGATACAGCCGGAAGTAAAATCCACCGCCAGCTGCATGGCGTTGCCGAGGTTCATCTGGTTCAGGATTCCTGCCAGAAGTACGCTTGCAAAGATATCGCCCGTACCCTGATAGTAGCCCTTGACCCTGGGGGAAAACGCGTAGGTTACGCTGCCGGCGTCCCGGATATATCCTGCCGCGCCCAGCAGATCCGGGCTGAACCAGATTCCGGTGATGACTACCTGCCCGGGGCCGAGGTCGCTCAGGCGGCAGAGCAGGTCTTCCACATAACCGCGCGTGTACGGGCCTTCGTGGAAATCCTCACCCAGCAAAAGCGCTGCTTCGGTAATATTGGGAACGATCAGGTCGGCCTTGCCGCAGAGCTTTGCCATACCCGCGGTCATGGCGGGGTCTATGGTGGAGTACAGTTTTCCGTTATCCGCCATTGCGGGATCGACCAGAATAAAATTGTTTTTTGTGCGGAAGGTGCTGAAAAAGTCCGTCACCGCTTCAATCTGGGCAAAGGAACCCAGAAAACCGCTGTAAATCGCGTCAAACTGCAGACCAAGCTGCTTCCACTGCCTGGTAAACCCCGGCATGTCGTCGGTCAGGTCCCGGTATGTAAAGTTGGGCAGGCCGCCCGTGTGGGAAGAAAGGACTGCGGTGGGAACCGCGCTGGTCTCAAGTCCGGCCGCGGAAAGAATGGGCAGCGCAACCGTGAGCGAGCATTTTCCAAATCCGGACAGGTCGTTGATTGCGGCAACTCTTTTTTGTCTGATCATACAATCACCTCAGAAAATTCTTTTTGAGTCATTTTTACGTACAATTCTATGTATTACTTTGTATAAAAGAAGTGCTTTTTTGGAACTGACCGCAAAATATTATTACCATGATAGACGTTAAGCCGCCGGGTGTCAAGGCGAATTATGTAAAACCCCATTTAAAACCGCGAGATGTCTCAGGCGGATTGACTTGTAATGTCTGTGTGCAGGCAGTATAATTCATATAAGAATAAAAACACAGGAGGCGGCATTATGCGCAATCCGGAACAGACAATCGGCAATTTAATTGATAAACAGGGCGTATCCTTTCTCGGCTCGGTGGATGAGGACGGCTGCCCGAATCTGAAGGCTATGCTTCCGCCGCGTCTGCGCGATGGAATCCGGACCTTTTATTTTACGACCAATACACATTCCATGCGGGTGCGGCAGTACCGGGAAAATCCCAAGGCGTGCATTTATTTCTGCGACAAACGCTTTTTTCGCGGAGTCATGCTCAAGGGTACCATGGAGGTGCTGGAAGATCCGGCGTCCAAGGAACTGATCTGGCGGGCGGGGGATACGATGTATTACCCGCTGGGCGTTACCGACCCGGATTACTGTGTGCTGCGTTTTACCGCCCAGGCCGGCAGGTATTACAGCAACTTTCATTCCGAGGATTTTACAGTGGAACAGGATACAGAAAAAGAAACGTAAAATGGAAAAGCGGCAGGCCCGGGAATTTTCCGGGCCTGCCGCTCTTTTGAACGCCGGGGGAATTATCTCTTTTCCGCAATCTCGCCCGCACGCTTATAGATGCTGTTTTCCGGAATAAACCCGCGCACCATGGAAAGCGGGTAAACGTTGCAGTTCCTGCCGATTACCGTGCCGGGATTCAGGACCGAATTGCAGCCGACCTCCACATGGTCGCCCAGCATGGCGCCGAATTTTTTCAGCCCGGTTTCAATCTGTTCGTCTCCGGCGTGCACAACGACAAGCGTTTTGTCCGATTTTACGTTGGAGGTAATGGAGCCCGCTCCCATGTGGGATTTGTAGCCCAGCACGGAGTCCCCCACGTAGTTGTAGTGCGGAACCTGAACGTTATCGAACAGGATGACGTTCTTTAATTCCGTGGAATTGCCCACCACGCAGTTTGCCCCCACCAGCGCGTTGCCGCGGATGAACGCGCACTGCCTGACTTCGGTGTTCGGCCCGATGATTACCGGCCCGGCGATATAAGCCGAGTCAAAGACCTTGGCTGATTTGGCGATCCATACGTTTTCCCCGCGCTTCTCATATTCCTCCGGGGATAACGCCGCGCCGAGCTTTAAAATCAATTCGCCGATTTTCGGCAGGGCTTCCCAGGGGTAGTCAAGGCCGCCAAGCAGTTCGGCTGCGGCGGTATGGGTCAGATCGTAAAGATTTCGGATGAGTAATTTATCAGACATTTAAAATGATGCTCCTTTGTATTTTATTGCAGCTATATAGTATTATATTGATTCTTATTGGTAAGTTCAACCGTTCGGGGCTATTTCATCAGTTTTTTTATTCGGAGCATATCGCTGGTGTCGATTTTCTCGTCCCCGTTGATATCCGCGGCCTTAAAGAAGAGGCCGGTCAGCTGCCTCTGGTTGGTGATATGCTCATACAGCAGGGCGCCGTCCCGCTCCGTTACTTCGCCGGAACCGGTAAGGTCGCCGGGAATAACCGCAGTAACGCGGCTTTCCGCCTGCCCGTTCCGCAGAACCTCAACCGTGGAGCCGGTTCCCACGTTTCCGCTTTTCACGGTCGTTCCGTCCGCGGCCGTCACGCGTACCGCCGCGCCCCGGCCTTCGCTGTCCAGCTGCTTTTGAAGCGTCTCGACGGTTATCGCTTCCGGGAACACATAGACGCGGGCATCCGTACTGCCGGATTCCGTGCCGGAAGAACCGGAGGAAGGTTCCGTCTCCGAAGATGGGGATGAGGATGCTTCGCTTGAGCCTGAACTTGAACTTGAATCGGAGCCGGAAGCCGGTTTCTCCGTACAGTGCGCGCCCTCGTGATCCGGGTCAAAAATATACTCCCGGAACGGGGAGAGCGGATCGATTTCCGTGCCGTACGGAACGGTCACCAGAAAAAAGCTGCCGTCCGCCTCCACGCGGAAGCCCCGCGTAAAATCGCAGCTTACGCCCTCAATTTCATTCTGAACCAGACTGCAGTCCGTAATACGGAACCGCGCGATTTTTACGCAGCCGTCCCGGTCGGGGGCTTTGCCCGCAAGATACAGGCAGCCATCCGTCTGAGCTGCCTGCTCGTAAGCGAACGGAACACTGGTGGCAATGACGGGAGCGCTTTTATCCGGATTTCCGCTGCTGTTCAGCAGAGTAACAAAAGTTTCCTTTCGGGAGTCCGTGCTGACAAGAACGTATCCGCTGTCCTTTATGAAAAATTGGCGGTTGTTCTTTAAAACGTAGCTTTGGTCAAGCGCGGAGATATCGGGAAAATTGTCCGCGCGGCACAATGGCGTGACCGCGATGAGAAAGGGAAGCAGTATGGATATCAGCAGGAAAAGACGTTTAACGCGAGTACCTGACATAATTCGACACCCCCAAAAAGCTTAATTCGATAGTAGCACCTATAAATCCACAGCGAAAATAAATGTGAAGATTATTCAACAAAACTGCTTTTGGAGTGATTCAGGTAAAGCTGCGAATGAAAATTTTTTTGCACCCATTTAATCTGTTTCAGCGCCTCGGATAATTCAACAGAAAGTAGAAACCGTATAAAAAAAGCAAAGACCGGCATAGCCGGTCTTTGCTTTATGGGGAGGAGTTGTATTGAAAAGGTCGTGGTAAATCCTTACCACAAGTCTTGTTATCAAATTAGTTTTTGTTCTTGCTTTTGCCTTGATTGATTTTGTGATTTCATTATAATACCCATATTTCACGGTGTCAATGTCTGATCAAACAATTCAGATATAATCTCTTTATTGTATAAAACGCAGTTTTTTGTCGCTCAAATTTAGTTATTTTTGACTAGTAGTTTTCGTAAATTATCGCAACGGGTTTCTCTGTAAATTATGAAACGGAATTCTAAATAAGACTGATTCTCATTTTTTCGGTACAGCGGAGGTTCGGTTGACCGGAAAAACATGCGGCTGCGGATGGCGGTACAATATTACTATCCGTATTGTTCATGCTCCGTCCTGCGGAATTCATCGCAATCCGGCGGTTTCCTGCCCCGTCCACCGTTCTGCGCCCCTTGCCAAGCCCTTCCCGCTTCCGTAAACGGGAAGGGCCGGGGCAGCGAAAAGAAATCGTTATTCCTGAATGCCGGGGATTTTCGGCAGCGAGTCAAAGCCGGGCTGCAGGTCCTCGTCGCTCGGAATATAATCCGTCATGGTATGCTCAATAAAGGAGGTGTACGCGGCCATATCAAAGTAGCCGGTGCCGGTCAGACCGAACAAGATGGTTTTTGCTTCGCCGGTCTCCTTGCAGCGGAGCGCTTCGTCAATCGCCACGCGGATGGCATGTGAGCTCTCCGGCGCGGGAAGAATGGTTTCCACTTTGGCAAACAGCGTCGCCGCCTCAAATACTCTGGATTGCTCCACGGAGCGCGCTTCATCGAGATAGCCGTCGTGATACAGCTTGGAAAGGATCGGCGACATTCCGTGATAGCGCAGGCCGCCCGCGTGGTTCGGCGACGGGATGAAGCCGCTGCCCAGCGTGTACATCTTTGCAAGCGGGGTGACCTTGCCGGTGTCACAGAAATCGTAGGCGTAGCGTCCGCGCGTCATGGACGGGCAGGAAGCCGGTTCTACCGCGATGAAATGCGGGCTGGCCTTGCCGAGCAGCTTATCCTGCATAAACGGGGCAATCAGGCCGCCGAGGTTGGAACCGCCGCCCGCGCAGCCGATGACGATATCCGGGTACTCGCCGAGGATTTCCATTGCGGTCTTGCTCTCCAGCCCGATCACGGACTGATGCAGAAGAACCTGATTCAGAACCGAACCCAGAACATAGCGGCAGTTCGGGGTGGTGGTCGCTTTTTCAATCGCCTCGGAAATGGCGCAGCCGAGGCTTCCGGTGGTGTCGGGATCGGCGGCAAGAATCGCACGGCCTACCTGCGTGGTGTCGCTGGGGCTGGGGATAACGTTTGCGCCGAAGGTTTGAATGATCGCTTTGCGGTAGGGCTTCTGATTGTAGGAAGCCTTTACCATAAATACGGTCAGGTCAATGTCGAAATACGCGCAGGCTTCCGCAAGCGCAGTGCCCCACTGGCCGGCGCCCGTTTCCGTGGTAAGGCTGGTGAGCCCCTGTTTTTTGGCGTAATAGACCTGCGCCACGGCGGAGTTCAGTTTATGGCTGCCAGAGGTATTGTTGCCTTCAAATTTAAAATAGATTTTTGCCGGCGTATCCAGATATTTTTCCAGATTGTAAGCGCGGCAAAGCGGGGAAGGGCGGTACATCTTGTAAATGTCCTGAATTTCCTCCGGAATATCAAAATAACGCGTTTGAGTGTCCATTTCCTGCTTTGCCAGATCCTCGCAGAAAATCGGATACAGCTCCTGTGTCTGAATTGGCTTCATGGTCCCGGGGTTCAGCATCGGATCCGGAAGTTCCTTCATATCGGCCCGCAGGTTATACCACTGCTTCGGTAGCTGCTCCTCGGTTAAATTGAATCTGTGCGGTATTTTTGCCATAAAAATTTCTCCTCTCGTATTCAAATGAAAATAAAAAAACGCTCTTGCCCCTGAAACTCAGGGACAAGAGCGATTGGCTCCTGCGGTACCACCCATAATTGCGCTTGAAAAAGCGCCTCTTTTTCCATGCACCGTCATGCACGCTCCCTTGGTAACGGGCGGAGTTCCCGTCAAAAGCTACTCGAATCGAATTCTTTCGCTCTGCCCTCATAAGTCCATTCAACAAGTCCCGCCCTGCCGCAATCACACCCCCTGCGGCTCTCTTTGAAAGCGCTTTGCCTGCCTACTACTCTTAATCGTCGGTTTATTGATCTTGTGCTTTATTATATTCACAATTTAACGTGATGTCAAGTGAAACTTTCGGAATTTGCGGCGCCCTTGTATTTATTAATTGATAATGTTAAAATTATTAAACATTAATATTATTTTAACCGGATGGATAAATATACGGTTAAAGCGGGCTGCTTTACGGGGGAAGAAATGGAACTGAAAAAGAACGATATCGTTGAACTGGAGATTACGGGATATACCGCGGAGGGCAGCGGGGTGGGCCGCTGGCAGGATATTGCGGTGTTTGTGCCGCTTGCGGCGGCGGGGGACAGGCTGAGCGTAAGGATACTAAAAACCGCGAAAACGTATGCGTTCGGCAGAATCGAAAAAACAATTCGCCCTTCAGAGCAGCGGATAGACGCCGGCTGCTCCCAGTTTTCCCAATGCGGCGGCTGCGTGTACCGGCACATCGGCTATGACGCGGAGCTGCGCGCCAAGCAGCAGCGTGTGCAGGATGCGTTGGAACGCATCGGCGGATTCCATAATGTTGTCTTAAATCCGATTGTCGGCGCGGAGCAGCCGGATCATTACCGCAACAAAGCGCAGATTCCCATCGGCTGTGAGGGCGGCAAAATCCGTATGGGCTTCTATGCCAGCCACAGCCACCGGATCATCAGCTGCAGCGAGTGCCTTTTGCAGCCGGAAGCCTTTACCGCCGCGATGAACGCGTTTCAGGAGTGGGCGGAAAAAAGCGGCGAGGACGTCTATGACGAGCAGACCGGAAAAGGCAGGCTCAGGCACCTGTATCTCCGGCAGGCGGAAGCAACGGGCGAAATCATGGTCTGCGTAGTGGTGAACGGCAACGGGGTGCACCATGAGCCGGAGCTGGTTGAGCTGCTCAAAAAGAACGTACCGGGACTGAAGAGCGTAATTATCAACAGTAACCGCGAGAAGACGAATGTGATTCTCGGCAGGAAATGCCGTACCGTCTGGGGAAGCGATTATATAACGGATATCCTTTGCGGGCTGAAATTCAATATTTCCCCCATGTCCTTTTATCAGGTTAACCGCAGTCAGGCGGAGCGCCTATATACCGTCGCGGGCAAATACGCAGGACTGACCGGCGGCGAAACCCTGCTGGATCTTTACTGCGGCACGGGCACCATCGGCCTTTCCATGGCGGATAAAGCAAAAAATGTCATCGGTGTGGAAATCATCGAGCAGGCGGTGGAGGACGCAAAAAAGAACGCCGCTTTAAATGGGATTGAGAATGCAGAATTCCTGTGCATGGACGCCGCAAAAGCTGCCGCTATGCTTGCGAACCGCGGCGTAAAGCCGAATGTGGTTATTCTCGACCCGCCGCGCAAGGGCTGCGACGCAGGTCTGATTGAAACCGTAGCCGGTATGGTGCCGCAGCGGGTAGTCTATGTTTCCTGCGACCCCGCAACCCTGGCGCGCGATCTGAAGCTTTTCGCGGCAAAGGGCTACAAAACGCTGGAGGCCACGCCGGTGGATATGTTCCCGAGGACTAGCCATGTGGAGACGATAGTGTTGATACAACGGGTAGATGTGAAATGATAAATAATAATAGAATAAAATAATTAATAATAGAATGAACGTTAGACGCAATTGTTTTTCTCCTCGGCAAGTATTATACTAATGCCGAGGAGTTGTTTTTATATGGGCAGACATCTTGTCTTAACAAAGCAAAAAATTGAAGAAATGAAAAAAGCAGGACGAGGGCAAGGTGAATTTGCTGACTATCAACCTTGGTTGAAGGTGGATGACTTCCGTCGCTTGGCCGGGGCAATCGAGTGCGTGATATTCATACCGGCAGAATCTATCACTTTTTTTCTGATCTTGAGATGGAGTATTTTTTTATCCTCGTTTGGAATCAAAATATAATTGATATTCGAGAGCAGTATCCTCTTGATACAGGTAAAACAGAAGCGATTGCTGCGCGTTTAGGCTGTATGCATCCGAAGAACAAAGATGGCAGCAATTACGTTATGACTACAGACTTTTTAATCACTTATCGCCCGGATGACACCGACGAAGAACAGTGTTATGCTCGCAGCGTTAAAACGGCGAGTGAACTTTCTAATAAGAGAACTCTGCAAAAACAGCAGATTGAAATGCTTTATTGGCAGGAAATGAATATACCATGGAAATGTGTAACCGAAAAGAGTTTTTCTCACCAGAAAGCAAAAAATATTAGAAAAATTCTTTCTTTCTACGATTATTCGAATATACAGGATAAGACCTTTCAGGAGAACGTTGAGATTTGCTTATTGAGAGAAATCTTGAACTGTCCAAACCATAACTTATCTGCTATATGTAATAGCATTCAAAAGGATTACGAACTAAAAAGCGGAGAGGCAGGGAGCGTGGAGCACCGGACTATAAGCTGGATGCAACACTGAATCTTTTTGAATTTAACCAAATCATCATTCATTACATTCTGAAGTACAATAATCAGAAGATAGCAGTGGACGAATTCGAACAACTTTGGAAAACGTGCATTCCTTATCACAGTAATACATACTTTGTGATAAACAATAATCCATAAAAGAGCGAACAACTGGAACCAATTCATCCTCACGTTTTGAACCTAATACAGCGTTCGGAGAACCTTATTTACTAAGCATATTAGGCCAGTATGGCGTGTTTTGAAAGCGAGAATGAACTTCGTAGTTCGTTTGAAATCCTTGTTTGGCTAAAGGAGCGTAGAAACATGAAAACCATTATCGTTTATTTTACATTTGGTGGCGCAACTCAGAAAGAGGCTGGACGATTGGCCGCAGAACTTAATGCGCCTTTGTACCGGGTAAGGGAAGCCCATAATCGTAGTCTTTTGGGAGCTTTTATTCCCGGGGGCTTTTTAGCGATGCACCGTAAAACTGTTGCGATACAGCCTCTGGACATTGATCTAACCAATTATGACCGAATTATCATTGGTTGTCCAGTTTGGGCCGGATATCCTGCACCTGCCTTTAATGCAATTGTGGAATGGCTACCATCAGGAAAAGAAGTGGAGCTTTTCCTATGTTCAGGTGGCAGCGGTACACAAAAGAGTGAAGCAGGAACGAAAGCGCTTATTGAACAGAAAGGATGCACTGTAGTTTCCTACCATGATATCCATACAGGGGTTCAACCCGGAAAAATGAAAAAGTAGATTTTAATTGTTTTTATTTTATTTAATCCCTATGTGCAGAGACATTCGGTCTATACGAAAATCAGATAGGATGAGGTGAAAATATGAAAGAACTGATCTTTGTCACGTCTCCGCCGGCCTGCGGAAAAACTTATATCTCGAGGAAACTAGCAACAAGTCTGAAACATGTCGTCTATTTAGACAAGGATACACTCATTGTGTTGTCCAAACAGATTTTTGCTGTCGCACACGAAGAATACAACAGAAGTTCGGAATTCTTTGAAAAGAATATCAGAGACTATGAATATGCCGCCATAGTCAATCTCGCACTTGAGGCATTGGAATATGATGACATTGTTCTTATTAACGCTCCTTTTACAAGAGAAGTCCGGGACAAAAGCTATATGGATAACCTCAGAGCAAGGCTCATGGAAAAAAGCGCAAAATTGATCGTAATCTGGGTACAGACTGACGTCGAAGTGGTTAAACAAAGAATGATTCAACGCAACAGTGACAGGGATTCATGGAAACTTGCCAACTGGGATGAATATATTGCAGGGGTAAATTTCAATATTCCCAAAGAACTCGACGATCCGCTCTGCAAAGACGATTTATTGGTATTTAACAATTCCTCAGAAAACGAATACAATCAGTCAATGCAAGAAATACTTGGAATCCTTGAGTCGTAAACAACTTTCATTTATACCACACCGCCTTTTCACGGCAATCACTCTACCGATTGGCACCTCATCGAAGGATACACCTTTATCAACAACTCTTAAGTATGCCTGTATTCCATCATCATCTTTAATTCTATCAATTGTATATGCAATAATTGCTGCCTGTTTTCTTCTATCATATTTGAAAAACGAAAAACAAATATTCAAGAATCCAACAGATATTTCGGATGCTATTTAATACCAATATTAGGTGACATCTGAATGTGCCGTCTCACCTTCCCTTTGAACTTCGCATAATGTTTATAATCTCTCAGTGAAAAATAAACCATATTTGCAAACGGGGACTTGAAAATCGAAATCCGCCGCGTCAGTCTATATTAAGGGTCAGGAAGTTCATTTAACTTCAATCAAATACAAACTTCTTAGCCTTCTGGCAAAAAACGTTGGAAAAGTACTGACTCATAATTATATTTTGAATCAGGTATGGGCCAAATCCGCTAGAGGCGGATGCATCTCTGATGCGCGTCTTTATGGCTACCCTTTGAAAAAGAATAGAGAAAGACCCGTCAAGACGGGTTTATATTCAGACTCATATCGGTATCGAATGAACCGGATTCTAGAGGACTAGCTTAAAAAATGGTGAATAAAATGAAATGTAACAGTAAATTTTGGCGCTTAGTTTTTATCCAGCTCGTGATATCCGCTCTGATTATTTCATCCGTAACATTTTTATCATTAGTGTTTCAGCAGCTCGGTTTTTCAGAAATCAATATCGCGGTGATATACGTTCTCTCCGTTCTGGTAATAGCCCGCATTACAAAAGGTTATGTATACGGCCTAATTTCTTCTGTTGTAAATATCTTATGCTTTAATTACTTTTTTACAGAACCCTACTATACACTTAACGTGTACAATAAAAACTATCTGACAGTTTTTGTAGTGATGCTGATTGCATCCTTACTGACCAGCACCTTAACCAGTAAGATCTTGCAAACTTCAGCAACTGCCAGTAAAAACGAAAAGCTAGCCAGAATGCTCTACCAGATTACAAGCTCACTGGCAAAAGCTTCCGGTATCACCGAGGTTGTAAAAGTATCGGTAAGGTGCATTTCCAACTTAGCGGGTTGTGACACCGCATTTATTGTTTTTGAAGAGAATAAACCAAATTATCAGAAATACTCTTTTATTACTTCCGAAAATAGAATAGATGTCCAAACTGTTTCAGAAAAGGATATTGATAAAATAGTAGAGGGTAAATACATACTGCCTATAACGAATCAGTTAAAAAAATACGGAGCAATCTGCTTTGACTGGAAGGGAATGGATTCCCAAGCCGATCAGGATGAACTGCTTCATTCGATCGGTGTACAGATTTGTGTTGCAATGGAACGTGAATATCTGGCAGAGGAAAAGAACCGGATGCAGGAGCAGGCAGAAAGGGAAAAATTTAAGAGCAATCTTCTCCGTGCTATTTCCCATGATTTGCGGACTCCGCTTACCGGAATATCCGGCGCTGCTGAAATACTGCAGTATGATCTAAAGGACAGTGAGAATCAAAAGCTCGCACATGGAATTTACGACGACGCAAATTGGCTTACGCAGATGGTCGAGAATATTTTGAGTCTGACCAGAATCGAAGAAGGAAAAATGATCGAAAATGTTCAGCCTGAGGCTGTGGAGGAAGTTGTTGCGGATGCTGTCCGAAGAGCATCCAAGTATTCGGGAGATCATAGAATCACCGTTCAGATTCCGGATGAAGTGCTTTTTGTCCCTATGAATGCAAGATTGATCATACAGGTTCTCATAAATCTGATTGATAATGCGGTGAAACATTCTCCGCCGGATTCCGAAATTCATGTTAAAGTAAACAAAGAAGGCCATAAGGTTTGGTTTTATGTAATTGATCACGGTACGGGGATTTCTGAGGAGGATCTGCCGCACATTTTTGATCTTTTCTACCGTGCGGAACACGCGCATGCGGATTCAAAGCGCGGTATGGGACTGGGTCTGACAATCTGCAAATCGATTGTAACTGCCCACTGCGGGGCTATTTTTGCAGACAATAATCCGCAGGGAGGAACCACCCTCAAATTCTGGCTGCCATATCAAGGGAGTATGAAGGATGATGGATGAAAAGCTTTTTTTAATTGTTGAAGACGATAAACAAATACGGTCTTTTATCACTATTTCACTTAGATCGCAGCACTACCGTTCGATACAGGCAACAAACGGAAAAGAAGCAATTAATCTGATTGTCACTCAAAACCCGGATGTTCTGATCCTTGATTTGGGGCTGCCGGATATGGACGGTCTGGATATTATCCGGCAGGTAAGGTCCTTTTCGGAGATTCCGATTATTGTAGTTTCTGCTCGGGATCAGGATTCTGAAAAGGTAGAAGCACTTGATGCGGGGGCTGACGATTACATAACAAAGCCATTCAGTATGAATGAGCTGCTGGCCAGACTGCGCGTGATTTTAAGGCACATAAATGATAAACGAGACTATAAAACACAATCTGTATATACAATTGGAGACCTTGAGGTCAATCTTGAAAAGCATATGGTAACTCTGGAAGATAAAGAAATTCACTTTACCCCCATTGAATTCAATCTCCTGTCTCTTTTAATCAAGAATACCGGAAAAGTATTGACGCACAGCTATATTATTAAGGAAGTCTGGGGATCCAATATCGGCAGGGACGCACAGACCTTGAGGGTATTCATGGCGAATATCCGCAGAAAACTGGAAAAAGACCCTACCAAACCGCGGTACATTCTTACAGAAATAGGAATCGGCTATCGATTCGCGGATGAATAAATACTTAAAAAGTCTTCTGAATTTCGGAAGGCTTTTTCTTTTTATAAAGTCTTGATGTGGTATTCCGGACATTCCTCTGCATACCTTACCTTCTTAACAGAAAATTAATACCGTATATTTTATCTTCACACCATCTTAATGGGAATCATGGTAGTGTATAAAGCAAGGTAAAATGGATTTTTTCTGCAATCTTGTGATAAGGGTGGACTGAATTAATGTACATCATTGTAATTGGCTGCGGAAGGCTCGGCAGCAGATTAGCCGGAGAATTATCCAATTTTGGCCATGACATCTGCGTAATCGACCGTGAACCCTCGCGGCTTGCTGCACTGGGAAGCGGCTTTAACGGGAAGTGTATTCAGGGAATTGAATTTGACAGCGATAATTTAACAAGCGCGGGCATACGGGAAGCCAACGCGTTGCTGGCGGTGTCATCGGATGATAACATAAACATCACGGTGTCTCTTATTGCCGAAAAGGTATATCATGTCCCTGAGATTATCGCCAGAGTAAACGATCCCAGCAGGGAAGATATTTACCGAAAGTTGAACATAAAAACCATTAGTCCGGTGCAAATCAGCGTTGGACTATTAAAAAACAAGCTTAGTGTCGAGCATACCAACGTTTGGGCGGATTTGGACGACTCCTGTGAAATTATCGAATTGACCGTGAGAAAGCAATGCCCATTGACAGTACAGAAAATCGAACAGGAGTTTTCCTGCATCGTATCCGGTATCCGTAAGGGCCGTGAGGTAAAAATCCCCAAAGCAGACGAAAACGTAAAAACGGGTGATCGTTTGATCTGCACACTTCAGAAGGCGGAAAAAGAACGGATGATACATGCACTTTCAAAGGAGGCTTCGCTATGGAATCCATAATTGTGGGAGGAGGCAAAGTCGGTTACAATCTTTTGAAAACGCTGAAGGAACGCGGATATGATGTAACACTGGTGGAACGTTCCCGTAATGTTTGCAGCCGGATTGCGGAAGAACTGGATACGGAAGTGTTCTGCGGAGACGGGACCGATTTGGAAGTACTGAACGATGCCGGGTTGAATGATGCGGAAGTTGTTGCAGCGGTAACCGGTACGGATGAAGAAAACCTTGTTATCTGCCAGATCGCCAAAATTTACGATCAAAATAAGACCACGATTGCGCGAGTTAACAATCCGAAGAACATCGAGATGTTTAAGGCGCTTGGTATTAATCGAATTGTCTGCAGCACGGAGGTTATTGCAGGTTTAATCGAAAGCGAACTGGAAAAGGAAGAGTATCATACCATTCAGACTTTTGAGCGCGGCTCGGCTGTTCTGGTGGAGCTGCCAGTCAACAGCCAAAGCCCTTGGAGCGGCAGCAGGATTAAAGATCTCGTCCTGCCGCAAGAATGCGTTATTACCTCGGTAGTCCGGGATGACCGGGTAATCTATCCGAAGGGCGACACATTAATACACGAGGGCGATAAGGTTTTGTTTATCACGAACAGGACGGCTCTCATGGAACTAATTGATTCTATACATGGCAGGAGAAGTAAAAATGCGGCAAAGAAAAGATGAAATGAAAGGCCTGTTTACAGAGCTACTGGGGACTGTGGCCTATCTTGTATTTATTTTTGCTATAACTGCTGTCCTTGCGAGGTGATTATATGAAATCTCGCAGCGGTATGGCTTCCAGTTCTGAAATCATAAGCTATTACACCGGGTATGTAGTCTTATGTATTTCCACACTGATGCTCATTCCCATATTCACTGCTGTACTTTTTTCAGAGTGGGTTCCTCTGCTGGATTTTTTGATCAGTATAGCAGTTGCTGTAATTACCGGAACTGCCATGATCCTTTTGGGCCGGCGGGCAAAGGTACAGAAGGCAAATATTCAATGGAAGCACGGCTATCTCATTGCCGCACTTTCCTGGATCCTTTTAATGATCTTATGCGCCGTGCCGTACTTTCTAAGTGGCCATGTCGGTTCTTTCCTGGATGCCTGCTTTGATGTGATGAGCGGTTTTACCACTACAGGGCTGGTTTTAACACAGGATCTGGATCATCTTTCGGTCAGCCTGAACATGTGGCGCCATATGCTCACCTTTATTGGCGGCCAGGGAATGGTTGTCCTTGCTCTTACGATTATGGTGAGGAATACGGGGGGCACCTACCGGCTTTATGTGGGAGAGGCAAAAGATATCGAGCTTGTGCCGAACGTGAAAGGTACAGCGCGTCTGATCTGGAAAATCAGCATGATTTATCTGATCTTAGGGACCGCCGTTCTTTGGATCGACGGCCTGGTGATCGGGCTTCAGCCCGTTTCCGCTTTTTTGCATGCAC
>JAEWUH010000199.1 GCA_023397245.1 Bacillota bacterium
ATTCCATGGTGTTCGGTATTCTAAGGCTGATCAACTTTTCCCACGGCGCTGTTTACTCATTCGGCGCACATTTCGTACTTCTTTTGGTAGGGTTTAATTTTGGCATTTATCCCGCAATACTGGCAAGTATTTTCGTAACCGGTTTCTTAGGCGTAATGATTAATAAAATTGCATTGGAACCGCTCAGAAAGAAAAAATCAATTCCGATTGCTTCTTTGATTACGACTATCGGACTTTCTTATATTATTCAGAATCTGCTGATGATTGCTTTCGGTCCGGAAAGAAAATCCTTTCCCTCTATTTTGGACTTCGGTGTTATAAAGCTTGCGGGAGTAGAAATCCGCTCCTCCATGCTGAGTGTATTCTTTGTTTCGCTCATCCTGCTGGCCGGTTTGACCATACTGGTCAATAAAACGCAGGTCGGCCTTGCGATGAAGGCAGTACAGCAGAATTCAAAAGCAGCTTCCCTGATGGGAATCAACGTAAACTTCATTATTACCCTGACCTTTTTCCTCGGTTCCGCTTCCGCATCGATTGCCGGCGCGCTGATCGGTTCCTACTACCAGATCATTTATCCCGGCATGGGATTCATGGTAGGCCTGAAAGCGTTCGCGGCCGCCGTTCTGGGCGGTATCGGCATCCTGCACGGCTCCGTTGTGGGAGGCTTAATCGTCGGCATTTCCGAATGTCTGGCGGCGGCCTTCATCGGCGGCTCTTATCGAGACGTTGTGGCTTTCGTTATCCTGATTCTTGTTCTCATCATTAAGCCGACAGGAATTTTCGGGAAGAAAGGAATCACAAAGGTGTAAGTATGAATAATTTTTCTCAAATATTTGATGCTTTTAAAGACCAGTGCAACAAATACAAGAAACCCATTTTCGCAGTATTCATGATTGCGCTTGTTCTGCTTCCTTTTTCCGGTATTTCCGATTACGTGCTCCGCGTGGTCATTATGATTGGTATTTATACCATACTTGCGCTGGGGCTGAACCTGCTGACCGGTTATACGGGTCAGGTTTCTCTGGGCAATGCGGGCTTTTACGCGATCGGCGCATACGTTGCCGCTCTGCTTACAACCACATTCCAGATGAACTTTTTCCTGGCCATGCTGATTGCGGCGGCCACAGCGGCCCTTTTCGGTCTGCTGATCGGCCTTCCGACACTCCGGCTTACCGGTACGTACCTGTCCATCGTTACCCTGGGCTTCGGAGAGATTGTCCGGCTGGTTGCCCTGAACTGGGAAAGTGTGACGAACGGCGCTCTGGGTATCAAGAACATCCCGCGCCCGAATTTCTTTGGGGTTGACTTAAATCTCGAAAATAAGGGACTTTATTTCCTGATGCTCGCATTGGTTATTTTGGTCTCCCTGTTCTGCTACCTCATCATTAATTCCAAGATCGGCCGTGCCTTTATCTCCATCAAGGAAGACGAACTGGCCGCGGACCTGATGGGAATCAAAACAACGCGCTACAAGCTCCTTGCCTTTGTGCTTTCCGCGTTTATTTCCGGAATTGCGGGCAGCTTCTACGCGCATATGATCCGCTTCATTGAACCGAACTCCTTTACGTTTGATACCTCGATCATGATTATCAGTATCGTAATCCTCGGCGGCATGGGCACCATGCGCGGTATGTATTTGGGCGCCGCCGTGCTGGTTGCGTTCCCGGAAATCCTGCGTCCTCTCCAGGCATACCGTTTCGTTGTTTACGGTTTGATCCTTGTCCTTATGATGCGCTTCCGTCCGCAGGGCGCTTTGGGCTGGAAGTCCAAGAGACCGTACAAATTCCCCAAGGGCGTCCGTGAAGACGGCACACTCATTGCGGACGGGAAACAGACGGCTGCCAATCAGGCAAAATAGCAGGTGAAAATTTAGGAAAGGAGACAGTTGTCGAGGCATTGGGTCATATTCTCAGTGACAACATGAACATATGAGTTATTTAGAAGTTAACGCAATTACCAAGCAGTTCGGAGGCCTGGTTGCTGTTGACAAGGTAAGCTTCGTTGTGGAAAAAGGGGAAGTAGTCAGCGTCATCGGACCAAACGGCGCGGGCAAAACCACTGTATTCAATATGCTTACCGGCGTATATCAGATCGACGACGGCGAAATTATTTTTGAAGGCAAACCGATCCATAACCAAACCCCTCAGGAAATCGTAATGGCGGGTATTTCAAGAACCTTCCAGAATATCCGGCTGTTCCCGAATATGCGGGTACTGGAGAACGTCCTTGTGGGCACCCATATCAATACGGACTACGGCTTTTTTGACGCACTGTTCCGCACAAAAAAGTACCGGCGCCTGGAGGCGGAAAAAGCCGCGCGCGCCGTTGAAATTCTCAAATCCATTGGGCTGGAGCACCGTATCCATGACTACGCCAGCAACCTTCCGTACGGCGAACAGAGAAAGCTGGAAATCGCGCGGGCGATTGCCACAAACGCGAAAATCATCCTGCTGGACGAGCCTGCGGCCGGCATGAACCCGCAGGAATCGGAGGAACTTCTCCGGTTTATCCGCGAACTGAAGGACAAGGGCTATACCATTATACTGATCGAGCACGACATGAGCGTTGTTATGAACATTTCGGACCGGATTTACGTAATCGATCACGGAAAGAAAATTGCGGAAGGCCTTCCCTCGGAAATCGCAAATAACCAGAGGGTTGTCGAAGCGTACCTGGGAGGTGTAAAGAAAAATGATGTTGACAGTCAAGAATCTTAATACGCATTACGGCAGTATCCACGCCCTTAAGGGAATCGATATGGAGATCAGCAAAGGCGAAATCGTTACCCTCATCGGCAGCAACGGAGCCGGAAAAACAACCACCCTCAGCTCGATCACCGGACTGGTCAAGCCGACATCCGGCGATATCCTCTTCAATGATACAAGCATAAAAAATATGCCCCCTCATGAGATCGTAAAGCTTGGAATCAGCATGTCGCCGGAAGGCCGCGAGGTGTTCCCGGGCCTGAGCGTGGCGGAAAACCTGAAGCTTGGCGCGTTTATCAAGAAGGACAAGGCATCCATCCAGAAATCCTACGAAAGAGTGTACGACCTGTTCCCCAGACTGGGCGAACGCAAGAAGCAGTCCGCGGGAACCCTTTCCGGCGGCGAACAGCAGATGCTGGCAATCGGACGTGCGCTGATGTCCGAGCCGGAGCTCCTTCTTCTGGACGAACCGTCCCTTGGACTTGCCCCAAACCTTGTGCTTTTGATCTTTGACCTGATCGAATCCATCAATAAGCAGGGCGTTACAATCCTCCTGATCGAACAGAATGCAAATATGGCGCTGAGCATCGCCAACCGGGCGTATGTTCTGGAAACCGGACGAATTTCTCTGAGCGGCGACGCGAAGCAGTTGAGCTGCGACGAGAATGTAAAGAAAGCCTATTTAGGGCAGGGATAATCAAAATTATAGTGAGGCGATAAAATGAAAAAGATCATTAACAACCCGAACGACGTTGTAAGTGAGATGCTTCAGGGAATGGAAGACGCCCATCCCGAGCTTGTTTATTTCAAGGGCGCGGAAGTGATTGCAAGAAAAAACAAAACGAAAAAGGTCGGCGTGGTATCCGGCGGCGGCTGTGGACACGAACCGGCGCACGCGGGCTATGTCGGCACCGGAATGCTGGACGCGGCGGTAGCGGGCAATGTGTTTGCCTCTCCCAGCCCGGACCGTATCATCAAAGGAATCGAGGAAGCCAATGCGGGCGAAGGCGTCCTTCTGGTCATCAAGAATTATTCCGGCGATATCATGAATTTCACCATGGCAAAGGAGCTTGCGGAAATGGACGGTATCCGCGTGGAATACGTTGTGGTAAAGGATGACGTTGCCGTTCCGGAAAGCACCTACTCCACCGGCAGAAGAGGAATTGCCGGAACCGTGTTTGTGCACAAGGTAGCCGGCGCAAAGGCCGAGCAGGGCGCAAGTCTGGATGAAGTAAAGGCGGCGGCGGAAAAGGCGATTGCAAACATTCGGAGCATGGGCATGGCGATGACGCCCTGCATCCTTCCGGGAGTGGGCAAGCCGAATTTCACGCTGGAGGAAAACGAAATCGAAATCGGCATGGGAATTCACGGGGAGCCCGGCGTAGAGCGCACCACCATGAAAACGGCCGCTGAAATTGCCGATATCCTGCTGGAGAAAATCCTGAGCGATTACGATTTTTCCAATTCCGAGGTAGCCCTGATGGTGAACGGCTTGGGCGCGACCCCGCTCATGGAGCTGTATATCCTCAATAAGGAAGTAAAAAAGATTCTGAACGCAAAAGGAATTAAAATACATAAGACGTTTGTCGGCAATTTTATGACGGCTTTGGAAATGTCCGGCTGCTCCATCAGCCTGATGAAGCTTGACGACGAGTTAAAAGAATTGGTCGATTATCCCTGCAGCACACCTGCATTGAAAGGAGGTGAATGAAATTGACTTTTCAGCTGACAAGTAAGGATTACGTGGAGTACATCAAAGAGGCCGCGGCATTGATCGCCGAGAATAAGGATTATATCTCCGGACTGGATGCGGCTACCGGCGACGGAGACCACTGGGCCAATATCAACATGGGTTTTGAAAAGCTGGTATCCAGCGGCGAAGAGCTCTCTGCGTTATCCGTAGCGGAAATGTTCAAGAAAATCGGTATGCTGATGATGGCCACCATCGGAGGCTCCTCCGGCGTGCTTTACGGCAGCGCCTACATTGCGGGTTCAAAGGTGCTGAACGGCCAGAAATTCATTGATGACAGCAACCTGTGCCCGGTGCTTGACGCCATGGTAACCGCCATTATGGAGCGCGGAAAGGCACAGCCCGGATTTAAGACCATGATTGATTCCCTTTATCCTGCCGTTGAGACGTATAAGGACGGACTCGCCAAAAATCTGGAAGTAAAGCAGCTTTTGAGCAATGTCAAAGAGGCTTCCGTCCAGGGTGCGGAAAGTACAAAATCCATGGAGGCCGTCCGGGGCAGGGCGTATTATCAGGCAAATAAGGGTGTAGGCAATCTGGATCCGGGAGCCGTGACCATGTCTTACCAGATCAGCACGCTGATGGATTACATCCTTCGAAAAATCTGACCCTGTGTTCCGTTGACACCCACCTGTTACATTGCTATAATTTTAAATTGTAAATTAACGGCGGTGATTGAAAATGTATCTGGGACAAATGAAAGAAACCGTGGGCATGTTTGCAGAGGCAATATCAAAGGTACTTGATGTTGACGTTATGATTGTTGACAGGGACTTAAACCTTGTGGGCAATACATTCCGTAACCCGGGCGAACCGCCCATCCGGAGGATGTCCATTATAGGAAGAGTAATTTCCTCCGGGGAAATGCTGACGATTGACGACAAATCAAACTATTACGTCTGTAAAAACTGTCCGGATATCAGCGAATGTGAAATTACCGGTTTTATCGGTGTCCCAATCAATTTTCAAGGTGAAGTGATCGGCGCAATCGCGCTGATTGTCCCAAACCGCAACACGAGCGCCCTGTACAAGAACTTTCGGAATTCCAAGGATTTTCTTGAGAAAATGGCCGACCTTCTTTCCAGTAAGGTACAGAATATTTATGACTACAACAATCTGAACCTGATCCGCAAAGAACGGGAAATCATTATGGACTCCATGGAGGACGCCATTTTCGCAATCGATGAATTGGGGTATATAACCTACTACAATAAAAAATTCACCGGCTATTTCCACGTGGAAGGTGATGTAACGGGCTCCAGTCTTACCGATCTGATGGATCATCCCGTTATGAAAAAATGCTTTGAAGACCGGACCGGCTTATCCAATAAACTCATCTATGCGGAGTGTAACGGAAAAGCCCTGTACGGGTTCCTCTCCGCCACGAGCATTATGGTTGGCGGATACTTCAAGGGAATGCTTTTTATGTTCCGGAGTCTTAACCGGATCAATCATGCCCTGAACAGCCTGACCGGCCAAACCGACATTACTTTTGCTAAAATTTCGGGAACTGCATCGGAAAAGTTGAAGCACACCATTCGGGAAGCGAAAAAATTAGCCGTATCCGACCAGATCATAGTAGTTCAGAGCGAAGAGAACTGCGGAGAAGAGCTTCTCGTTCAATCCATTCACAACTTTTCAAGCAGGTCCCAGAACAGTCTTCTAAAAGTGGATTGCAGCTCGTACCCGGTCAGTCTGCTGGAAAAGGAGATTTTCGGCTATAAGAACGCACCCGATATGTCGGAACGCATGGGGAAAATCATGCTTTCCCATAAGGGAACCCTGTATTTTTGCAATGTGAACAGGCTTTCCCTATACCTGCAGAAGCAGATTGCGGATTTCATTAAAACAAAAGTTGTAGGGCCGGACGATGTCACGAAAATGAATATTGATACCCGCCTGATTTTTTCCACTGCGGAACCGCTCGCGGACCTGGTGGAAAAGGGTGAGTTCAATGAGGAGTTATACTACTGGATCGGCTCCAACCTTTTGCGTATTCCGCCTTTGCGCGAGAGAAAAGAAGATCTGCCCGCGCTGATTAAGCATGAAATAGAATTCTTCGCAAAACAGCTGCACTTACCCCTCCCGATACTGGACTCTGAGCTGACATCCAGACTATGCGCATACGGCTGGCCCGGGAATTTCAAAGAACTGGAACAGATTGCCGAAAAAATCGTTTTTCAGGCGAAGGGCGGCCTTGTCACCGTGGCGGACGTGCCGTATCTGCCGTTTGATCCGCCGAAAAAGGAAGTAAAAAGCATGGACGAAGTGGAACGCGATTATATCGCTTCCATGCTGGCCGGAGATAAAAGCAAAGAAGAAATTGCGCGGGAGCTTAATATCAGCAGGGGCACCCTGTACCGAAAAATAAAGAAATATGATTTGAATTGTTAAGGAGTTTTAAAAATGATTACCAATAATCCTACCGTAAAAGACGAAAAAACAGTTGACCTCAGAAACGCCATTGAGCACAGAGCTACCTGGTTCTATTTCCTGGTGGACGAAGCGGTAAAGCGCGGCGTGGATATTGACTTTGCAAGAAAGGCAATCTTTAACTGCGGCTGCTTCCACGGCGAAAACAACTACCCCAAGACCAGCAGCATTAAGGAATTCGCGGAGGCTTTTGCAAACCAGAACGTCCGTAACATCTTTGAAATGGATGTTAAGACCACCGATGAAGCCCTGAACATTGAATTTCATTACTGCCCGCTGGTTGCGGCATGGAAAAAGCTCACCGGCGACGAAACCCTCATCGCGAACCTTTGCGACATCGCAATGGACGGCGACAGGGGAATCATCAGCCAATACGACGATTTTGAGTTCTCTCTCGGCGATACCATCGCAAAGGGCAACAAAACCTGCCAGGTTTGCATTAAGAAAGTAAAGTAATTCATACATTTTATCAGAACATATACTGATCACAGAGTTCATACAAGCAGGCTCCCGCAGGGTGAAGCAGAAATGCTTCCCTGCGGGAGCCCTTTTTGTTATTCGGCTGCACGGCTTTGCCGTCCGTCTGTTCGCGGCCGTTCCTATCGGAACCGTCCCTCATTTTCCTCTCCCTGCTCATTCGCCATCATCTGAACGTACACCATCAATTCCTTGCGGGAGGTTACGTTCAGCTTGGTGTAAATGCGCTTGTTGTGGGTTTTGATTGTGTTCATGGAAAGAAAGAGCAGCTCGGAGATTTCCTTTGCCGTATGTCCCTTCATATAGAGATTGAACACCGCGCGTTCCGCGGCGGAGAGCGTATCGATGCTCCGGACGAATTCCTCATAGGCGGAGAGGTTCGGTGCGGAGGCCTCCTGCGCGCTTCGCGCCGGCATGTTCTGCCGCCGCGTCTTTTCCAGCTCGGCAGCCAGCGCTTCCCGCTGTTCATCCTGCGCGGCAAGATACTCCAGAAGGTCATCAATTTCAGCAATATTGGTTTTTTGCATTTGCGCGCGGCTGTCGGTTTTAATCCGGCTCAAAGCCGCCACCACCGGGCGGATATACCGCTTGCTGATAAAGACGGCAAGCAGCAGGCTCAGTATCAGTAGCCCCAGAACAGCGCCGCAGAGAATCAGGTTGTTTCCGTTCACCTCCGCGTTCCAGTTGTCCACCGGCATTATGACGGCCAGCGCCCACTCCTTATTTTGGTACGGGGAGCCGGCAGGGTACATCTTTACCGTTTTATG
>JAEWUH010000030.1 GCA_023397245.1 Bacillota bacterium
GTTTTCATCACGAGCAAGTACTTTTTTGAGATAAAACGGCGCTTTGGGATTTTTGCCTTTTAAACTATTTATTATCTTAGCAGATCTTTTCGGCATTATCTTAATCAACGGTCTATTAAATATGCCGTAACTCATATACTCAGGTCCGCTTAATACCATGCGACCGATTTGTACGCTATCGTCCTTAGAAAGAAATACCGCAGGCCCGCAGCCGAGAGATTCGCCGAATAGAATATCAAGGCGGCCATCCAGTTCTGTTTTTATATAGGTTGAAAGGCGGTTTGCTTCTCCTTCAAATCCGGGATATGTTGTATTTTCCTTATCGTCAAAACCATCCAAGCCAACTATAATTACATGGTACTCGTTTTCCAACAAAGGATAGATATCGGAAAATTGCCTCCAGGTCATAAGATTCCCGTGAATGAACATAACAGTCTTTGTATTTTTCTTGCCGAATTCATAAAACTGCATAATTTCACCTCATATACATGTGTCCTCAAAAAATATCGGAAACACAACGAGAAACTAAAAATGAAAGTGAGGATACACATTGTGCTTATGGCGAACAATTCCGTATTTAATTTAGAGTAAGTATAATGCTTTTATAAATCCGATGAGTAAATACTATTCTATTGTGACGATATCAAATGTAAACGGAAATTTGTCAGCCTTTCCTTTTTCAAAGTCAACTTTATATCCGGTTCCGTTTTTATAAAAGAAGCCCTGCTTTAAGTCTACTCGCACATAGCACATATTTTCATCATTTTCATTATTATGTAAAAAATACCAAGCGTCAAAGGCCTTTATCAATTTTTTTCTGATCTCATGATTTTCTTCTGATAATGGATGTCCGATATTACGGGCATTTCCACTAAAGCGGTATAATTTATTACACATTGCTACCTCAGAACTTTTTTCAATATTTTTTACTTTCTGTGACTTTGCATAAGTAACAATATAAAATGCGCCGCTGTCATAAAAAGCATCCACAAACCTGACCGACGGAATGTTATTGTCTGATGTTGCTAAAGCGAATTGATAATCTTTTGCAAATAGCTCCTGTAAAACATTCAGACTCTCTTCATATGCGGTCATTTCGCCGCCTCCCCTTCACATTTCAGTTTCTTTTTCAGTTATATAATCGTTCTAACACTTTTACAAATCTAATAAGCAAATACTATCCCTATTTATTAATTTTGTCAATTTAGAACTCTGAAAATAACATTTGATTATTTTTGCTAAAAGACTTACAATAAAGTGTAATACTCAAAAAGTGGAGGAAGCAATTTGTCCAGTTACGTAAACGAGATTAAAAAGAGAAGAACCTTCGCAATCATATCCCATCCGGACGCCGGCAAAACCACCCTGACGGAAAAGTTTCTGCTGTACGGCGGCGCCATTACGCTGGCGGGATCGGTAAAAGGCAAAAAGACTGCCAAGCACGCGGTTTCCGACTGGATGGAAATCGAAAAGCAGAGAGGAATTTCCGTTACCTCCTCCGTTATGCAGTTCAACTACGATGATTACTGTATCAATATTCTGGACACCCCGGGGCATCAGGATTTCTCAGAGGATACCTACCGCACGCTGATGGCGGCGGATTCGGCGGTCATGGTGATCGACGCCTCCAAGGGCGTGGAAAGGCAGACCAGAAAGCTTTTCAAGGTCTGCACGCTCCGCGATATCCCGATTTTTACCTTTATCAATAAAATGGACCGCGAGGCAAGAAACCCGTTTGACCTGCTGGAAGAGATCGAGCAGGAGCTCGGAATAAAAACCTACCCCATGAACTGGCCGATCGGTTCCGGCAAGGAGTTCAAGGGTGTGTACGACCGCACTAAAAAAGAAATCATCGCGTTCAAGGCGAACAACGGCCAGCGCGAGGTGGAAGCCACCGAGGTCGATATTACAGACGAAAAGCTGGAAAGCCTGATCGGAAGCGACCACCGCCAAACTCTGGTGGACGATGTAGAGCTTCTGGACGGCGCGGGCTATGATTTTGACCTGGAAGCGGTACGGCACGGCAAGCTTTCTCCGGTGTTCTTCGGCTCCGCCCTCACGAATTTCGGCGTGGAACCCTTTTTGAAGGAATTCCTCAACATGACGACCCCTCCGCTCCCGCGCGATTCCGATGCCGGAAAGATCGACCCGTTCAGCGCGGACTTTTCCGGGTTCGTATTCAAAATACAGGCGAACATGAACAAGGCGCACCGCGACCGTATCGCTTTTATGCGGATTTGCTCCGGCAAATTCGAAAAGGGCATGGAAGTGATGCATATGCAGGGCAACAAAAAGATCAAGCTTTCCCAGCCGCAGCAGCTGATGGCGCAGGAGCGGGAAGTGATCGACGAAGCCTATGCGGGCGACATCATCGGCGTGTTTGATCCCGGCATCTTCTCCATCGGCGATACGATTTGCACGTCGTCCAATAAATTTAAATTTGGCGGTATCCCGACCTTTGCGCCGGAGCATTTTTCCCGTGTGCAGCAGGTGGATACCATGAAGCGCAAGCAGTTTATTAAAGGAATGTCTCAAATCGCGCAGGAAGGCGCAATCCAGATTTTTCAGGAGCTTAACGGCGGCATGGAGGAAGTCATCGTCGGCGTGGTGGGAACGCTCCAATTTGACGTTCTGGAATACCGGCTGAAAAATGAGTACGGCGTGGATATCCGGATGGATGGGCTGCCGTACCAGTATATCCGTTGGATTGAAACCCCCGGCCTTGACCCGAAAACGCTGAACCTTACCTCCGACACCCGCAGGATTCAGGATTTAAAGGGAAACCATCTGCTTATTTTCGCCAACGAGTGGAGCATCCGCTGGGCGGAGGAGCACAACAAAGAGCTGGTGCTCGCGGAGTTTGGAAGGTCGTAATTTTTGTCATGTTAACAGTAAGGGGATCGGATTTCAATCCGATCCCCTTTTTGCAGCTTAAAAGATTGTTTCGTTTTTTATTGCACATCGGCAAGGCTGTTTTTTCCGGCCAGCACATCCTCACGCAAAATGCACAAAGATTTTTCGGGCTCTTCAAAAGCAGGACTGTGTGCGGAGTTTTTAAAAAGGTAGAAGCCTTTTAAGGGTGCGTCCAGTTCTTTAAGATAGGCTTCTGACATGGAATAGTTTACTGTGTAATCGTATGCACCGGAGAAAAAATACGTCGGGATGTCAAGCTTAGGTATTTTCGTAGAAATATCTGTTTCATCCTTTTCCTTGTCCAAGTTGGTATCCTTTTTTGAGAATATTTTTCCCCGCCACAGATTAATTTTTTCCGTAAATGTATATTCCTGATTCATCAGGGATGGAATGAAAACCCCGGTGAAAACCGACTTCATGTCGCGTGTTGTGCCAATACCGGTTCTGTGAAGTACATCATACCTGACATCATTTCGAAGAGAACTGTATCCTTTCGTTCCGACCGGTGAATTTTTGAGCTTTTCCACCATTCCTTTATCATTGACATCCGCATAGTATTTCAGCAGATATTCATGAGCCAGCTTCTCTGATTCGGTTTGATTGGTCATCTGACCCATGCCAATGTAAGCGCGGTACAACTCCGGTGATTTTGCCGCGGCCTGTATGGCAATAAAAGAACCCCACGAGTGTCCCATGAGATAAATTTTATCCTGACCGAAACGTTTGCAAAGATACTTGGATACTTCGGTTGTATCGGATACAAGCTGCTCCGTGGTCATTGTTTCCGCCTTAATATCACTGCTGTAGGACAAACCCGCACCGCGCTGATCCCACCAGCAGACGGTAAAAACATTCTCAAGGCCGGTAGGGTAGGAATCTGTCAAAAAATATTCCGGCATACCCGGGCCGCCGTGTACAAAAAGCAGCACCGGTTTTGTCTTATCCTTGCCTTTAATAAACATCCCCTGTTTTACTCCGTTGATCGTAACAAACGTTTTTTCTGAAATGCTGCCCGGGATTTCCTTTCCGCTTTGATCGAGAAACGGCTTGGGTTTTCCGGGGCTCACAGCCGCAATCACTCCAACGAAAATGAGAACACAGCCCAGCAAAATAATAAATATGGTCAATATAATTCTTACCGCCTTCCGCGCAAACGATTGAATAAACAGTTTCGGGGTTTTAGCTTCTGACATTCTGTCGCCTCCACTATACAGATAAAAGCTGCTTCTTTTACCTGTTCCAAATAATATCTTCAATTTTAGTGTCCCAGTCTTTGTCATAATGAACATTTTTCATTGTCGCAATGGAGGCGAGCCCGTGTACCGTTGCCCACAGCGAGATGATGATATCCTCTATCTTTTCTTTTGGGACTCCTGCCTTTTCAAAAATTTGTATCGCAGTAGTCTTTAAAAGTTCAAAGGGCGGGTAATTTTTTGCCGAATCAGAATCCAGGGAAAGATTGATCTCCATCCATGACTGTGAAAATATAAACGGATAATACGCAGGCTTCTCGATAAAAAACATCACATAGCATTTGCCCATTTTAAGGAGAACCTTCGGGTCATTCCGATCCGGACAGGATTGAATCGAATTTTTCAGTGTTCCCATAAGCTGTTCCGTTACATGCTCCTGCATCGCGTTCAGCAATTCTTCTTTGTTCTGAAAATGGCCGTAGGGCGCCGCATGGCTTACGCCGCACAGTGCCGCCACTTTTCTTAACGAAAACTGTTTGATTCCCTCTTGGTTAATCAATTCTATGCCGGTTTCAATCAGCAGATTTCTCAGATTCCCGTGATGATACGGTTTATCTGTCATACGTTTCGCTTCCCTCCATCTAGACACTGTAAAGATAATATCACAAAATCTAGACAGCGTCAAGATTAATATTTCGGATAGTGAAAAGCAGAGCCGCATAACAGCTCTGCTTTTTCTTTCGCATTATTCAGTTCCACCGGAGGTCAACTTTTCATCGTAATCATCCAGAAAGCTGTGCTTCATTTCCGAATCGTGATACCCGATCAGTGTGTCCAGATTTACGTTGTGGATGCTGCGAAAAATATTCATGTCAATATGAGAATTGGTCTGCCGCAGCTTTTTCAGCAGGGCCTTTACTTCCTGCCGTTTTGAGCCCACGCCGCTGTCGCCGAGCATACAGTTTTCCGTAAGCCGGCAGGCGCACTGGATAAACTGCAGGCCGTTGTAGCGTTTCCACGCAAGGATGTCCGACTCACGTACCAGATACAGCGGGCGGATGAGCTCCATGCCCGCGTAATTTGTGCTGTGCAGCTTGGGCATCATGGTTTTAATTTCCGCTCCGTAAAGCATACTCATTAAAATCGTTTCGATCACGTCGTCAAAATGATGGCCGAGGGCAATCTTATTGCATCCGAGCTCCTGCGCCTGCTTATAGAGATAGCCTCTGCGCATACGCGCGCAGAGGTAGCAGGGCGTTTCCGGCACATTGGCCACAATATCGTAAATTCTGGTTTCAAACATCTTAATCGGGATGTGGAGGAGCTCCGCGTTATCGAGGATGAGCTGACGGTTCATCTCGTTATAGCCCGGGTCCATAACCAGAAATTCCACGTCAAACGGGACTTCCGAGTATTTATGAAGCTGCTGCATACATTTTGCAAGCAGCATGGAGTCCTTGCCGCCGGAGATGCATACGGCGATCTTATCGCCTTTCTCAATCAGCCGGTAATCCTTGATTCCGCCGATAAACTTATACCAGATTTCTTTACGGTATTTCTTTACAATGCTCTGTTCGACTTCCTCATATTTCTCCATGCTTATCCCCGCTCCAATAAAATTTTGCAGCACCGGTCAAAAGCGGCTAAAAAGGCGTCGATCTCCTCCGCGGTTGTCCGGTGGCTCAGGCTAATGCGCAGTGTGGAAAGCGCCCGTTTGCGGTCCTTGGTAAGCGCGTAAACCGGCCGGGAAGCCGTGTTTGGCGCGCAGCATGCCGATTTGGTGGAAACATAGATTTCGCTTTTGCCAAGCTCCTCCGCCAGCCGTTCCGTCTGGATTCCCTTGATGCTGATATTCAGGATGAACGGTACCGATTTCTCCGTACTGTTGATTGTTACTCCTTGATATCCGCCGAGCGCTTCACGCAGTTTTCGGTTCAGCCGCAGAACCGCGTCATACTTTTCCTGCCGGTTCTCAAGCGCAAGGGAGAGCGCTTTCTCTGCAGCGGCTGCGAGCGCCAGAGCCGGCGTTCCGCTGCGGTAGGCCGACGTACTCATTCCCCCGTGAATCAATGGCTCCAACATCACATTTTCTTTTTTATACAGAATTCCGCTCCCGTTCAGACCGTAAAACTTATGAGGGGCAAAGGTCAGCAGGTCAATATTTTCCAAGGAAACCGGGATTTTTCCGATTGCCTGCGTAGCGTCGACATGGAAGAAACAGTGCGGGTAAGCAGACAGCATTTCCCCGATCTCTTCCACCGGCTGCCGGATGCCGATTTCGCTGTCCACACAGCAGACGGAAACCAGAATCGTGTCCTCCCGGATGAGCTCTTTTAAATTCTGCAAATCGACCTGCCCGTTTTCCAGAATATCGGCAAATTCCACTTCATAGCCGGCGTTCTGCAGCGCGGTAACCGCGCCGGTGACGGAGGAGTGCTCCAGATAGGTCGTTATGATATGCTTGCCGTATTTTTTATAAGCGCCCGCAATCCCCTTGATGGCCAGATTGTTGGATTCGCTTGCGCCAGAGGTATAGATGATTTCGGAAGGTTTTGCCCCAAGCATCGCGGCAATCCCCGCGGTGGAGCTGTCCATCCGCTCTTTTGCCGCTCTGCCCGCCGCGTGGCCGGAGTTTGGGTTGGCAATATAGGAAGCGGACACGCCGCAGAATGTTTTCAGCACTTCTTCATCGACCGGGGTATTGGCCGCATAATCAAGATAGATCATTCTATTTTAAACCTCTCATCAATCGCTTCATTCCTTTTCGTTACCTGCTCCAGCGGGATTTTGATAAGCGGATATTCCCCGGTGACCGGGTTTTTGCCGATATAATCCGCGTAAACCGCGCAGTGCGCGGAGTAAAGCAGGGCAACCCCGCGCTTGATCCCTTTTTTGCCGCGGGTTTCCTCCCCGCTTTCCAGCTGCCGGACAACGTCTTTCAACGAAGGATCCGGAACGCGCAGAACGGCGGGAAGCCTGCCGGTCGAATTCGAAGCAAGCCGGTCACAGACCAGCGCGTCGCGCAGGGCGGCCCTCTCCACACCTTTCAGCCCGCTGAAATATTCGTACGCAAGGGCGGTATAGTCGTCCAGCGAAATGCGCTCCGTTCCCTTTTCGGACGCATATTCCCCAAACCCGCAGAAGAGTTCAAACGGCGGCAGTCCGCTCTGGCTGAATACGTATTCCAGAGTCCGCCGGAAGCGCCCGCTGTTGGAAAGGCGCTCCAGCGCGTCCTCCGTGCGGTGCAGCAACTGCAGCTCCCGCTGCGACAACCACGGCGTCTCCGTGACCTCGTAGGGAGGCTCGGGCGAATAGCTGCACGGAAACTCTTCCGGCTGTTCCCGCATGGGCGCTCCGTAAAGCAGCTTTAAAAAACCAAGCTGGAGCATATTTGGCCGGAGCGAGTATGCCGTATTGAAGCTTTGCGCAAAGCGGCTCAAATCCTCATAGGGAAGTCCGGCGATCAGGTCGATATGAATATGCATATTCGCGTTTGAAATCAGCCGCGCGATGTTCCGTTTTAATCGCTCCATGTCGGTCTTGCGGTGAACGGCTTCCAGCGTCTTCCCATAAAAGCTCTGCAGTCCGATTTCCAGCTGCATGGTGCCGACCGGAGCAGCGGAAAGCAGGCGGATTGTTTCGTCGTCCAGCAAATCCCCCGCCAGCTCAAAATGGAAGCATACGCCGTTCGGGATTTCTGTTCCGTAGTGTTCAATGATAAACCGGAACAGCTCATTGGACCTTTTTCGGTTGGCGTTAAAGGTACGGTCAACCAGCTTCACGGTCTGCGTCCCGCTGTTTGCAAGCAGAAGCATTTCCTGCTTGGCGCGCTCCAGATCGAAAAAACGAACATTCCCACAGCGTCCGGAAAGGCAGAAAGCGCACGAATACGGGCAGCCCCGGCTCGTTTCCAGATAGGCAATGCGTCCTTTGAGCGCGTTAAAATAATCCGGGGTATAGGGAGTCGGCGGCTCCTCTTCCGGGGTATACGGATCGGCAATTACCATCCCGTCGCCGCCGCGGCAGCACACGCCCGGTATGTTTTCCGTTTCTTTCCCGATGTTCAGCGCGTTCAGCAGCAGGGCGAACGGCTTTTCCCCCTCGCCCGAAATCACATAGCTTACAAGCGGCTCTTCGCGCAATGCGGCTTCGGCGTGATAGCTGACCTCCGGCCCGCCCAGAATCACGACGGTATCCGGCAGCCTGCTTTTTACAAGGCGGAGCAACCTTTTCGTGGCGGTAATATTCCAAATATAGCAGCAAAACCCGACCACCTGAGGGTTCTGCTCAATGATCCTTTGCGCGGCATTCTCTATATTTTCATTAATCGTGCCTTCGATTATCTGCGCGGCGATTCCCTTTTCACAGTAAGCGTTTACCCCGGCGAGCAGGCACCATGGCGCCAGCGAGGAATGGATATACTGCGAATTCAGTACGCAGATTACCGCGTTCAATGACTGTTCCATTCTGTTTTCCTTTTTTGCGCTTTCGCTGTTTTCTTTTCCTTGCTCATTTTTCTTCCTGACCCCGTCATTCGCTGTTTTGTTACGCTGTTTATTATAGCACCGATTGCCAAAATTCAAAATATAAAAATCTCCTACTGTTTTTTCCCATTCAGTTTCAGCCAGAAGGTCAGGAACATTCCGACCAGAACGCAGAGCAAAGCGGCCAGCAGGCCGGTTACAAATACCGGCATCTGGTTGCCGACCAGAATAATATTTCGGCCGCCCCCGCCGGCGTATGCCGGCTGCGTCTGAGCTGTTTCTCCGTCATTCGCCTGGCCGGCCGCCTCCGCAGTTTCCGGCCCCGCTTCGGATTCCGGCTCGTATCCGGCGTTTCCTGTGGCCCGGTCCGTTTTGCTGCCTGAAGTGCCCCTGCCGGAAGCCGCGCTTTCCGCCTGCTTATTTTTGGTCTGAACCTTCGCAGCCGCCGTCCCGCCCCGCGAATCCGTTTCCGGGCTTTCCGGCGCGGCAGCCCGGCTGACTGTGACGATATACTGAGCCTTGTTCTCTTTATTCTCCGAAGTAACGGTCGCGACGATATTGGTCTTGGAGCCTGCCTTTCCGAGCGACTTACGGTTAATTTTCACCGTACCGTTCCTTCCGGCGTCAGCCGTAAATTCCACGGAACGCACATCGTAATCCACCCGCAGGGTGTACTCGCAGACATCCGACGAAAACTCCGGGCTGAGTTTCCCCTCTGACGGTACCAACGCATTCAGGTAAGCCTCATCCGATTTTCCCACCGGCTGTTCCACCTTAAGCGGCATGTTTTCGTCATAATTCAGATTCAGCTGCTCTGCCTGATAATTGCAGATCTGATCGATATGCGCTTCCACATTCGTCGTTCCGTCCGAAACCCCTTCCTTTACCTTAAACACAAAGGATATGATATTGCCGGAAAGCTCCGGCGCGGAAGTCCCGTCCGTATTGCAGACATAAACGCTGAGAATGGGGTTTCCGGCGCTGTTTGTGGCCATGGTTCCGCTTTTGATCTGGCCGGAGGTTTCGGTGCGGACAAAGCCGAGGATTTTATCGTCGTAACCGACACGCATCCGGAATCCGGCCGCCGTGTCGGCGGTCTGGTTTGCGTTGATGCGGAGCTTGACGAGGTCACCGGAGGACACGCTTTCCGTACTCAGGCTGAACGTAAAATACGGAACGGTTTCAGCGCATGCGTTCAGCGGATGCAATACAGCCGCCCCCAGAAACAAAAAGAGAAGGAGGACCGCATTTAAAAATTTTTTCAATGCCTGTCCCCCTTCCGATTACGAACCGGCCGCGGGAAACACGGCCGGATTTTTATTGAATTGTACATTACGCGGTAACGGTCTGCCCCATTTCGCCTGAGTGCAGGTCACGCAGGCGTTTTTTGCGCAAAACCTGCAGCCGGAACCGGTTGTAGCGCTGTATCACGGCAAAGGGCGCGTTGCCCAGCAAAATCAGGAACGAGAATACAAGGCCAACCAGCAGCGGATTGATAATCAGTGTAACGACTACGCAAATGCAGTTTTTCATATGCATCCACTCGCCGCGGCAGGTTTCCATTATAAATTCGTCGAGATAGTCAATCGAAATATCCGTAAGATGTTCCTTGGAAAAGCCGTCCTTTCCGATGTGCTGCGGGACTCTATCCTTCCAAAGCTGGATTTTCAGCTTCTCCCTGTACCACCGGCCGCCGTGCTCCCATGTTTTGGGCGCAAACCGTTCCTTGGACGGATTAAAAAACGAATGCGGCAATTTAATGCAGAGCAGAAAGATTACGATATGCCAAAGCCCGATAATCAAAAGGTTCCACATAAACATATTGATGAATGATAAATTTTTCAGCATCTGTAATCCCTCCCCGAATAGTTTATTATATGTACTTAAGATGAATAATATCAAATGATATTATATTACAAAATTGCAAAGTATGCAAGATGATTAATGATCGGCATAAACGGCAAGTTCAGCCAGCGCATCTCCGTGCGGCTCCGGCAACCGGAAAAAGGGCGAAGCATTTTGCTTCACCCTTTTATAATATGCGGTTATTAATAAACAGTATACAGTGCCTTGTAAGGATTTTTAGTGTTCGGCGTCAGGACAAAAAACTGCTTTGAAAGAATCTCCTGCTTGTTTACGCCGAAGTATCCGCAGAATTCCTCCAGATGGCCATCGATCGCCGCCAGATCCTCCGCGGTTGCGGGAGCCGCGCAAACCTGCTCCGGCAGGTCGGAAGGCAATTCCTCACAGCGCAAATACATTTTGCCGCCGTGCATTCCCGTGCCGCAAAAGCTGCCGACCGGCACCTTTTTCTGCGAATCGAGGCCAAGCACGATGATCGTGCCGCCGGCCTGATATTCGCCCAGGAAGCTCCCGGCTTCCCCGCCGATTACAACGAGAGGCTGGTGGGTTTTGTACGCTTTCATATGGATCCCGGCACGGTAGCCCGCGTTGCCGCGCACAAAAATTTTTCCGCCGCGCATCGCGTAGCCCGTAGCGTCGCCGCTGGAGCCTTCAATCACGATTACGCCCTCGTTCATGGTATCGCCGGTTTCATCCTGCGCGTTGCCTTTTACCCGGAGGGTGCCTCCGTTCAGGTAGCAGCCCAGATCGTTGCCCGGTACGCCGTGAATCGTAATATGTTTCGCTTCCATGCCCGCGCCGATGTATCGCTGCCCGATGCAGTTTTCAATCGTGATTTCCTGCTCCTGCGCGTCGCGGACTTCATTATTCAGTTCAATAAAATATTTATTTTCGGCATTGATAGTCATGCTTTGGCACCTCCAAGCTTAACGGCCCGTTCCGCCGCGGCAAACGCCATGAGCTGGGGTTTTTGTTTGATCAGCTCAAAATCGACGGTATCGAGCGGGGTTTTTTCGCGGATCAGGGAGGTATAGATGCCCGCCCTGGCAACTTCGCCGATGAGGATATAGCCCTTGAGCAGGTTATCGCGTGTAATGAGCTTTTTATAGCCGTTCTCCGTTTTTACCGTATAGGCCTCGCCGTTGTAGCTGCCAGCCGTGATGATATGCAGCCCGAAGAAACCGATTGCGTTCATCGGGATCGCCTTGTCGTAAATCTTTTCGCCGCCCGCCATGTTGATGCCGGCGGTTTCGCCCTGCATATGGGCGTTCGGCCAGAGCGCGAGCACGCGCAGGGTATCCTCAGTGATATCAAAGCTCTCGCTGCAGTCGCCCGCGGCGTAAACGCCCGGAAGGTTTGTGGCGCAGTGATCGTCCGAAACGACTCCCTTACCCACCTTGCAGCCGATTTCCGCAGCAAGCTTTGTGTTCGGCCTTACGCCGACGGCAAGAACCAGAACGTCAAAATCAACCGTTTCGCCGCTCTTCAGCTCCGCCGAGTCTGCGTGGAACTGGGCGACGCTGTTGCTCAAGATGAATTTTACGCCCTTGCTCTCGATATGCTTCTGCATGATCGCGGAGCCGTCCTCATCGAGGATGCTGGGGAGAATGCGGGGAGCCAGATCGACCACCGTAATGGATTTGACCTTGCTGAGGATGCCCTCCGCACATTTTAACCCGATCAGGCCCGCGCCGATGATCAGCACGCGGCTTTCCGGGGTAATCGCAGCCTGCAGCGCTTTCGCGTCGTCAAGCTTCATAAAGGAGATTTTCTCTTTTACTTCGTCCAGCCCGGCCATAGGCGGCACAAACGGGGAGGAACCGGTGGCGAACAGCAGCTTGTCGAACGGTACGGGTTCGCCCTTATCCACAATAACCTGCTTATTCTCGTAATCGACCTTTGTAACGGTCGTACCGAGCATCAGGTTTACGTCATTTTCCTGATAAAAGCTGTCCGGGCGGTATTTCATTTTCTGTTCGGTGGTTTTTCCGTAAATCAGGTAAGAGATGAGAGGGCGTGAATACACGTGATGGTTCTCGTCGGTGATGACCGTGATTTTTCCGGTCTGATCCACCGAGCGGATTCCCTCGATGCAGCCAACCGCGGCAGCGGAATTTCCAATAATTACATAATTCATCTCGTTCACCTCTCCTCAAATACGATCGCTTTGTTGGGGCAGCCCTGCACACAGGCGGGCTCGCCGCAGGAATTGTTCACGCAAAGCTCGCATTTTTGAATGACGCTCCCGTCGCTGTTGGGCATTACCGCGCCATAGGGGCAAACCAGAACGCAGGTGTAGCAGCCTACGCATTTGTCCTTATCCACCTGGATCACGCCGTCTTTTTTGCTCAGCGCACCGGTGATGCAGCTCTTCACACAGAGAGGCTCCTCGCAGTGGCGGCAGGAAACAGCAAAGTTGATGCCCTGCCCCTCTTCAATCTGGATGCGGGGATGGATTTTTACATCCTTCAGCGCCTTTACCATATCGTCGCTGCCGGAATTGGCAAAAGCACAGTTATATTCGCAGAGATGGCAGCCGAGGCACCATTTTTCGTTCACATAAACACGTTTCATCGCTTATTCCCCCGCATGCTTGATTCCGAGGATCTCAAGCTCTTTCTCGTTTAATCCGATGCCGCGCAGCATCAGGCGGTTGCCCTTGAGCGCTTCAATCGAGTTAATTCCCATGCCGCCCATCATTTCCATAATTTCGTGCTGCCACGAGGAAACGAGGTTTACAAGGCGTTTGTAGCCGATATCGGGGTTCAGGCGCTTTACAAGGTCCGGCCGCTGGGTTGCAATACCCCAGTTGCACTTGCCGGCCTGGCAGGTGCGGCAGAGGTGGCAGCCGAGCGCGAGCAGGGCAGCGGTGCCGATGTAGACCGCATCCGCGCCGAGCGCGATAGCCTTTACGATATCCGCGGAATTGCGGATACTGCCGCCGACGACAATAGAAACGTTGTTGCGGATATTTTCCTGGCGCAGACGCTCGTCGACTGCCGCCAGCGCAAGCTCAATCGGGATACCTACGTTGTCGCGGATACGCGTCGGCGCGGCGCCCGTGCCTCCGCGGTAGCCGTCGATCGCGATGATGTCGGCGCCGCTGCGGGCAATACCGCTGGCGATTGCCGCCACATTGTGCACCGCCGCGATCTTTACGATAACCGGCTTCTTATAGTTCGTCGCTTCCTTTAAGGAGAAAACAAGCTGACGGAGGTCTTCAATGGAGTAAATATCGTGATGCGGTGCGGGCGAGATCGCGTCCGAGCCCTCCGGAATCATTCTGGTGCGGGAAACGTCGCCGACGATCTTGGCGCCCGGAAGATGGCCGCCGATGCCGGGCTTTGCGCCCTGGCCGATCTTGATCTCGATGGCGGCGCCGGCTTCCAGAAAGCCCTTATGAACGCCGAAGCGTCCGGATGCCACCTGTACGATGGTATTGGGGCCGTATTTGTAAAAGTCCTCGTGCAGGCCGCCCTCGCCGGTGTTATAGTAGGTGCCGAGTTCCTGCGCGGCGCGTGCAAGGCTCTCATGGGCGTTGTAGCTGATGGAGCCGTAGCTCATGGCGGAAAACATGATCGGCACGGAAAGCTTGAGGTTCGGAGGCAGGTTGTCGGTATTGATGGTGCCGTCCGGGTTGCGCTCAATGCTTTCCGGGCTCTTGCCCAGAAAAGTGCGGGTTTCCATCGGCTCGCGGAGCGGGTCGATGGACGGGTTGGTAACCTGGGAAGCGTTGATCAGTATCTTATCCCAGTAAACCGGGTACGGCTTCGGGTTTCCCATAGAAGAAAGAAGCATGCCGCCCGTGCTGGCCTGACGATAAACCTCGGTAATGGTTTCGTTCGACCAGTTTGCGTTGGTTTTAAAGGTATGGTCGGTTTTAACAATCTTCAGCGCGTGGGTCGGGCAGAGCGAAACGCAGCGCTGGCAGTCCACACATTTGGAATCATCGCTTTTCATCAGGTTCAGTTCCGCGTCGTAGGAGTGGACCTCGTTGGAGCATTGGCGCTCGCAGACACGGCAGGCAATGCAGCGCTGCGGGTTGCGGACCACTTCATACTCGGGATAAATATAATCGATTGCCATCATTATGCATCTACCCCCTTATCCAGTGTCACAATGACAGGTTCTCCGCCTCTGGGCGCCCAGATTTTATCCGAGTTCGGCTCAATCTCGCGGATTGCGCATTCCTCGCTGGCCACATAGGTCATGTCGCCCTTTTCGCCGACGACCATGGAGCGCAGCTTGAGGCGGTCGTTCAGAGCCATCATTCCCCCGCTGAAGCCCAGCAGGATGGAGAACGGCCCGGTAATGAGAAGGCTGGAGAAAATATTGCGCAGATAGGTCAGCTTCTTCCGCTTCTCCTCCGGCATGCTGTCGATCTCGCTCCAGAACGGAGCCGCGATGACCTCTGAAATTTCCTGCAGGCTGAGTCCGCGTTTGCGGTTCAGGTAATCTATAATATAGGTAATGACTTCCGTATCCGTCAGCAGCGTACACTTGTAGCCGAACATCTCGATAAAACGGCGGTTCGCGTCGTAGGAGGAAATTTCACCGTTATGTACGATGGAATAGTCAAGCATGGCAAACGGATGCGCTCCGCCCCACCAGCCCGGCGTGTTGGTCGGGTAGCGGCCGTGCGCCGTCCAGCAGTAGCCCTCGTAATTTTCCAGGCGGTAGTACCGTCCCACGTCCTCCGGGAAACCGACGGCTTTGAACACACCCATGTTCTTGCCGCTGGAAAACACGTAGGCTCCGCGGATCTCGGTATTGATCTTTACAATGCAGCGCGCCACGAATTCTTTTTCATCCAGACGCGTATCCTTTAAAAGCTTCTCAAACGGCAGGCCGAAATAACGCCAAATTGCAGGTTCATCTGTAATTTCCGGCATTTCTCTGGTTGGAATCTTCTCCGCGATGGATACGTCAAAGTTGGCCATAATGACCTTTTCGCACTCTTCCTTGGCGCGGACGCTGTCATAAAACACATGAAACGCGTAAAGATCCTTGCTGCGGGGATATATTCCGTAAGCCGCAAAGCCGCCGCCAAGGCCGTTGCTGCGGTCATGCATGGTGGAAATGGACCGGATGATCGCCTCGCCGTTCATCTTTTTGCCGCTGCGCGAAAAGATACCCGATATGGCACAGCCGGAAGGAATCCTTACTTCTCCTTCTTTTTGCATAAAAAAACTGACCTCCCTGCAATTAATAGCTTTGGCGCATTGGAAGCGCCTGAAAAAAAGCACTGTATTTTCGCAGTAAAAAACTGCTATATACAAAATTATTTAACGTTTTTTATCATATAATGTTTATTGATTAATGTCAATAGTTTTAACCGCAGTTTTGCATAATCAAACGCATCAAATTGCAGAGCTATGTTAATTTCCATAAAAAACAGCCAGTCCGAGCCATTTTTGCATGAAAATTAATGAAATCCTGCAAAAATCCTGCAAAATTTGAATTTAGCAGTTGACATTTCTTCCCCGCGGTCATATAATAGGCACATAACAGCAAAGGCGCTGTAGGGATTGGCCCTATGGTGCCTTTTTATCTTTTTTTGGTTAAAATTTGTATAGGGAGTGACTAAAATGAGCAATGTTCCTGAAATTTTCGGCAGCATGGTATTCAACGATACCGTAATGAAAGAAAGACTGCCTAAGGACACCTACAAGGCTCTGAAGAAGACAAGAGAGCAGGGAAAGCCCCTCGAGCCGCATGTGGCGAACGTAGTTGCCAACGCAATGAAAGAATGGGCGCTTGAAAAGGGTGCAACCCATTTCACCCACTGGTTCCAGCCGATGACCGGAATCACCGCGGAAAAGCACGACAGCTTTATTTCCCCTATTGACAACGGGAAAGTAATGATGGAGTTTTCCGGCAAAGAGCTCATTAAGGGCGAACCGGACGCATCCAGTTTTCCCTCCGGCGGTCTGAGAGCCACCTTTGAAGCCAGAGGCTACACCGCGTGGGATCCGACCAGCGACGCTTTCATTAAAGACGGCTCCCTGTGCATTCCTACCGCGTTTTGCTCCTACGGCGGCGAAGCGCTGGATAAAAAGACTCCTCTTCTGCGTTCCATGGAAGCGATTGACAAGCAGGCCATGCGTGTGCTGAAGCTCTTCGGCAACACCACCGCCCACAGAGTCATTACAACCGTAGGCCCGGAACAGGAATACTTCCTCATTGACAAAGCGAAATACGAAAAGAGAAAAGACCTTGTATATACCGGCAGAACCCTCTTCGGCGCAAAACCGCCCAAGGGCCAGGAGCTGGAAGACCATTACTTCGGCGTAATCAAGCCGCGTGTCTCCGCTTACATGAAAGAGCTTGATGAAGAGCTCTGGAAGCTCGGTATTCTTGCAAAAACAAAACATAACGAAGTTGCTCCCTCCCAGCACGAACTTGCTCCGATCTTCACAACGGCCAACGTTGCGACCGACCACAACCAGCTTACCATGGAAGTGATGAAAAGGGTTGCTTTCAAGCACAACCTGGCCTGTCTGCTCCATGAAAAGCCGTTCGCCGGCGTAAACGGAAGCGGCAAGCACGACAACTGGAGTATTTCCACCGATACCGGCGCAAACCTTCTTGAACCCGGCGATTCCCCGCGTGAGAACGCGCAGTTCCTCCTTTTCCTCGCCGCCATCATCAAGGCGGTTGACGAGCATCAGGACCTGATGCGCATTTCCGTTGCAAGCGCGGGCAACGACCATCGTCTCGGCGCAAACGAAGCGCCTCCGGCCATCGTTTCCATGTTCGTCGGCGAAGAACTGGCGGCCGTTCTGGAATCCATTGAAAACGACAGCGCCTACAACCAGAAAGACAAAGCGTTCATGAAGATCGGCGTGGATATCCTCCCGACCTTCCCGAAGGATACAACCGACCGCAACCGTACCTCTCCGTTTGCTTTCACCGGCAACAAATTCGAGTTCCGCATGCTCGGCTCCAGCCTCTCTATTGCCTGCCCGAACATGATTCTCAACACCATCATCGCGGAAGCCCTGTCTGAATTTGCCGATAAGCTGGAAAAAGCAACCGACTTTACCGCTACACTGAACGAACTGATCCGCACTACCATCAAAGCGCACAAGCGCATCATCTTCAACGGCAACAACTATTCCGACGAATGGGTCAAAGAAGCGGAAAAACGCGGCCTGCTCAACCTCCGCTCCACTCCGGAAGCACTCCCCTACTACATTTCCGATAAAAACGCAGCCCTTTTTGAGAAATTCAATGTACTTTCCAAGACGGAGCTGTTCTCGCGCTATGAAATTCAGCTTGACAACTACTGCAAGCAGATCAACATTGAAGCGCAGACTATGGTCGACATGGTCAAGAAGGATATTCTTCCCGCAGCCTGCTCTTACATGAAGGACATCAGCAAGGAAGCCCTCAACAAGAAGCAGCTCAGCAAGGATATCTGCTGCGAGCTGGAAGAAACCCTTCTTTCCAAGCTTTCCAGCCTTTCCGCAGAGCTCTACAAGAAAGCCGAAAAGCTGGAAGAATCCGTTACCTCGGAAAAAGATTTCAGCGATGTTCTTGACGAGGCAAAGTATTACCGCAACACGGTCTTTGCACAAATGGAAGAAACCCGTGCAACCGCGGACGCAATCGAAAGCCTTGTCGGTGAGAAATACTGGCCGTATCCGACTTATGGCGAGCTTCTCTTCAGCGTGGTATAATTAATATCCTGCACAACGGCGTGCGTTCCGCTTCACAGCGGAATGCACGCTTTTTTATATATTACTCTGTAAATCAATGCTGTAACCATATGAATAGAAAGAGAATTAACTATGAATATTATAATTAGAGATTCAAAAAATGCAGATTTTGATGGCGTACTTTCTTTATTTGGTCAATTATGGCCTAACAAGGATTTAAATCCTAATGATTTAAAAGCAGTATTTGATCGCGGCATTCAATCTGACACTGATAAGTACCTGTGTGCTGAAGAGAATGGTAAAGTAATTGGATTCTGTGCATTTGCGGTAGTTAACAACTTCTGGCAGGAAGGATATATTGCATATGCTTATGCAATGATAGTAGATGACTCTTTTAGAGGTAATGGAATTGGTTCAAGTCTCCTTGAAAAGGCGTTTGATATTGCAAAGTCGATGGGATGTAAAAAGTTTGAATTAGATTCAGGTTTTCCCCGTGAGAAGGCTCATAAGTTTTATGAGAAGATAGGGTTTGAAAAAAGGGCATATCTATTCTCGAGGGATTTATAAAGCCAACAGTCCCTACTATTTTAAAATTTATACGGCAGGGACTCTTAAATTAAGTACAAGATCTTTACATATCTTCCTATATAAAGAAAGCAGTCTGTCATTCCCGGCAGGCTGTTTTCTTTTCTGCCCTTGACATAAGCCACGATTCATATGATAATAAATGACGGAATGTCCGTATACTCTGACAGGACGGACATTCCAATCGTATGATGTAAATTAAAGCGGACAATTTAATAAAATTGATTTACGGAGAAGGGAATGCGGTGAAACGCCGCAGCAGCCCCCGCTACTGTAAGAGGGACTCCGGTGCGCAGCAAACGGTCACTGGCATTGCCGGGAAGGCCGCGCGCCGAAGGATGATCTCGAGCCAGGAAACCTGCCGCAAATCAGCCGTTTTAAAGGAAGCGCTGATTATTTCAGCCTTCCTAAAAATTAATCGGAGGGATTAATATGAAAACAAAAAGAGCCGCGGCTTTCTTTGCCGCGCTGATTCTGGCATTCTCCGCCGCAACAGGAACCTTAGCGGCCGCAGCTGGTACGGACTGGCCGCAGTTTCTGGGCTCCCCCGTATCACCCGGAGTGACCGCAGCAAAAACGCCGGTGAACGCGGCGGCGGCAAAGCTTGTATGGTCGGAAAAGCACACCGTAAAAAGCGAATTTAACGGAACAACGTTTGAGAACAACGCCTGCGGCACGCCAATTACCGTGGGCAAATATCTATATTTTACCGTGTCCGACGGCAGACTGCTGAAGCTTGACGCCGCCACCGGAAAAACCGCGGCAAGCGCCGAATGCAAAAATATCCCGCTCTATTTCAGCCAGATCGCTTACGGCGACGGAAAAATCTACGTGCCGCAGCAAACCTCCTCCGGGGTGCAGATTTCCGCGTTTGACGCGGACAGTCTTGCGCTTGTCTGGCAGAGCGAAGCGGTTGTCTACGGAGAAACCGCACAACAGATTGCTTCCCCCATCACCTATTATAACGGCCGCATTTATTTTGGAACCTATGCGCAGGACGCAAAAACCTACGCCTATGTTTCCGGCGTGTACGCGTGTATCGACGCCGCTTCCGGAAAAACCGTGTGGCAGCAACAGAACAGCACCGCCGGATACTACTGGGACGGCGGCGCCGTCCTCGGCAGTGCGATCGCGGTAGCGGACACGGCCGGAAACCTCACCTCCTACCGGCTCACGGACGGCGTGAAAATCAGCAGTATTTCCGCCGGAGGCCCGGTCCTTTCCACGCTTTGCAGCGCGCAGGGCAGGCTTTACGCTTCGGTAAAATCCGGATATATTTATTCGGTAAAAGCGGATGCCAACGGTACGCTTTACGGCAGCACCGCCGTAAAGTCCGCCGTGCTGGGCAACAGCATCAGCTCCAGCCCCGTTGTGTATAACGGCAGGCTGTATGTCGCCGGGGGCGGATACGGCGCGACAACTCCGTTTTCCGTACTGGACGCGGCAACTCTGAAAACCGTTTATCAGATTAAGGATATTCAGTCCCAATCCTCCCCGCTTGTTGCCACAGCGTATGCTTCCGATAAAAATAAGCAGCAGGTATCTATTTACCTGACCAAATACGGCACCTGCGACCAGGATGGGGTTTACACAAAAGGTTCCTCCTGCGTTTACGTTGTAAAGGACTGCGCGGGACAGACCAAGGCTTCCTATGAGACGCTGTTTACGCCTGCCGCGCAGTCCTGCACGCAGAGCCTTACCGTCTCGCGGGACGGGATGCTGTACTATTTTAACGACAGCGGCACACTGTACGCCATCGGTTCCAAGCCCGCGCTTTCCTCCCCCGCAACCGGGGAAGCCCCGCTTGCTTCCGTTGCAACGGTTCTTGTTCTGAGCGGCGCTGCGGCGCTGCTGTTCCGCAAAAAATCGGCGTATTAAAATAATCAGGCTGAGAAAATCGCGGCAAGCGGTTTTTTCGGCCTTTTGGTGTTTTCCGTCAACTATGGTTTTAACAAGGGAGTGTAGAGCGCAAAGTTAAAAACTTAGCCGTCAATGAAAATTCTATTGAAAATTGACATAACCGAGTTGAATGGGGATACCCTGGGGGATGCAAGGGGGATTTTTTGGAACCCCCTCGCCGGGATTGAAAATCCCCCTTGCCGGGACTTTGCATACTTTCGTCCCGGAACGAAAGTATGGGCCTGCCCGGCCTGAGGGCGGCTAAATGCTTTATCAATTTTGCTTAGACGCAGAATCTCTCTGTCATCTGCGGATGACATCTCCTTTTATTAAGGGAGACAAAAAAGATTGTATAGTCTGATGGCAATCATCTAAGTCTAGTATATTTTGGAGAATATCATGAAATATAAAATTCTGACCATCCTTTTTGTATTCCTGCTGTTTACCGGCTGCAAGGTAGAGCTGCCGGAGCATACTGCGGGCAGCACTTCTGCTGTTTCGGCTGCAGGCTCAGCGCTGTCATCCCCGCAGGAAGCAAGCTCCGCGGAAGGTGCTTCTTCTGCGCAAAGCGAGGCTGTTTCACAGGCGGGTTCTTCGCAAGCCGCTTCCAAAGACGCTTCCCCGGCTTCCGCCGCTGCTGCTGTTTCTTCTGCTTCCTCCGCAAAAGCGGCGCCGCATGCGGCTGCTTCGCCTTCCTCTCAAGCACCGAAAGACAAGGAGCTCACCTGCTCTCTCAGTATTTCGTGCAGTGACATTTTAGCCCATAAAGATCAGTTTACACAGGAACAGCTTGAGGTTGTCCCCGCAAACGGAGCCATTCTGCAGGAGGGCAGCGTATTCTTTCAGGCGGGTGAAACCGTTTTTCAGGTGCTTCTCCGCGAAACCAAGCGCCTGAAAATCCCGATGGATCATATGACCTCGCCCGCCTTTCAGACGGAGTATGTGAGCGGGATCGGAAATATTTACGAAAAAACTTACGGCACCTCCAGCGGATGGCTGTTCGCGGTGAACGGGAAACAGCCTGCGGTGGGCTGCAGCGCCTACAAGCTGAAAAGCGGCGATAAAATCCAGTGGATTTTCGACTGCAGCCAGTAAACCGATTGGAAAAAGGGGACGCTATGACAAGAAATTATTTTGCGGAGCTCCATCCGGCTGTAAATCTGTTATACTTTACAGCCGTGATTGTGTTCTCCATGTTCTTTCTGCATCCGGTGCTCACGGTGACCTCGCTTTTCGGCAGCCTTGCCTGCTACGCGGCGCTGAATCCCCAAAAGCTGCCGCGATACCTGCTGAAATTCGTCCTGCCGATGCTCGTTTTGATGTCCGCGGTGAACCCGCTGCTGAACCACGCGGGAAAGACCATTCTTCTCTATGTAAACGATAACCCCTTTACACTGGAGGCCTGCGCGTACGGAGTCGCGGCGGCGGTCATGTTTGCCGGGGTGCTCACCTGGTTTTCCTGCAGCAGCGCCGTGCTGACCGCAGACAAGATCATTTATCTGTTTGGGCGGGCCGTTCCCTCTCTTTCGCTTGTGTTTTCCATGGTCATGCGCTTCGTGCCGAGGCTGAAAGCGCAGACAAAGATCATTGCGGACGCGCAGAAAGGCATCGGCAAGGGAACCGCCGGCAGCAGTGTGATCGCGAAGGCGAAAAACGGGCTGAATATTCTCTCCATGCTAACCACCTGGGCGCTTGAAAACGGCATTGTTACCTCCGATTCCATGCGGGCGCGCGGTTACGGACTGCCGGGGCGCACCAGTTTTCGCATATACATCTTCTCCAATCGGGATAAAATTACTTTAATATTACTGATTGTATTGATTTCGACCGTTTTTCTGGGCTGTGCCGCGGGAGAAACAAGTATACGCTACTTTCCGTCGATTGCCGTAAAACCGGTTACTTTCTTCGGTATCGTTGTCTACACTACGTATTTTTTGTTGTGCATTTTCCCCATTGTTTTAAACAAAGTTTTAGAGGTTCAATATCATGGCAGTTTTTGAAATAAAACATCTTAGCTTTTCGTACCCGGAAGAAACCCGGCCTGCACTGGACGATATCAGCCTGACCGTGGAGCCGGGGGAATTCGTGCTGCTCTGCGGTCTTTCCGGCTGCGGCAAAACCACCCTGCTCCGCCGGATGAAGCCTGCTCTTTCGCCGTACGGTACTGCGGAGGGAACCGTGCTTTTCGGGGGAAAGCCTTTGGAAGAATGCAGCCCCCGCACACAGGCCGCGGAGATCGGCTATGTGATGCAGTCGCCGGAGGAACAGATTGTAACGGACAAGGTCTGGCACGAGCTTGCGTTCGGGCTGGAGAGCCTTGGCTGCGGCACACAAGCCGTACGCCTGCGTACGGCGGAAATGGCCAGCTTTTTCGGGATTGAGGCCTGGTTTGACCGTGATACCGCAGAGCTTTCCGGCGGACAGAAGCAGCTTTTAAATCTGGCCTCCATTCTGGCTATGCAGCCAAAGGTGCTCCTGCTGGACGAACCGACCTCCCAGCTTGACCCGATTGCCGCGGCGGAGTTTCTTGCGGCGGTCAAAAAAGTGAACACCGAACTCGGCGTCGCCGTGGTGCTCACAGAGCAGCGGCTTCAGGACGCCTTCCCCATGGCGGACCGCGTTGTCGTGCTGGACGGCGGCAGGGTTCTCTTAAATGAGCCCCCGCGCAAGGCGGGTGAAGAGCTGCTCCGAAGGAACCATCCCATGGCTCTGGCGCTGCCGCCCTCCATGCGGATTTATTCCGGCGTGAACCGGCAGGAGCTGGACGCGTTCATCCCCATGACGGTGCGGGAAGGCCGCCGATGGCTGGAAGCGCTGTTCGC
>JAEWUH010000043.1 GCA_023397245.1 Bacillota bacterium
GCGGTGGACTGCCCGAGCTTTGAGCAGGTATGCAAAAGCAAAAAAGAGTATGCGGTTTCCTGCCGCAAGCAGCAGGATGAGCAGGATGCCGTGCGCGGACGCACAGTCATTCAGCGGCACGGCAGCATGATGCTGATTCAGAACCCGCTCATGCCGCCGCTCACGCAGAAAGAGCTTGACGCGGTCTATGATCTGCCCTATATGCGCACCTATCATCCGTCCTATGAAAAGATGGGCGGGGTTCCTGCCATAGAGGAAGTGGAATTTTCCATCACACAGAATCGGGGCTGCTTTGGCGCGTGCAATTTCTGTTCCATCGCGTTCCATCAGGGAAGGGCGGTTACCGCCCGCAGCGAGGAATCCATTCTGAAAGAAGCGAAAACGCTGACGGAAAGCCCGAACTTTAAGGGCTATATCCACGATGTGGGCGGCCCTACCGCCAATTTCCGCCATCCTTGCTGCGAAAAGCAGGCGGAGCACGGCCTGTGCCCGGGCGGAAAAAAGTGCCTTGCGCCAAAGCCCTGCCCGGCCCTGAAGGTCGATCACGGCGAGTACCTTGATCTTCTGCGCAAAATACGCGCGCTCCCGAAAATCAAGAAGGTGTTTATCCGTTCCGGCATCCGTTTCGATTACCTCATCGAGGATAAGGACGATACCTTTTTCCGGGAGCTTGTAAAATATCATGTCAGCGGCCAGCTCAAGGTCGCGCCGGAGCATTGTACGCCGGAGGTACTGGACTGCATGGGCAAGCCGCACATTGAATCCTACCTGAAATTTCAGAAGAAGTTTTTCCAGCTGAGCAAAAAAGAGGGCAAGGAGCAGTATCTTGTGCCGTATCTGATGTCGTCCCACCCGGGCAGCACGCTCAAGGACGCCGTGGAGCTGGCGCTGTTCCTCAAACGCGAGCATCTCCGGCCGGAGCAGGTGCAGGATTTCTACCCCACGCCGGGTACGGTCTCAACCTGTATGTTCTATACGGGATTGAACCCGTATACGCTGAAAGAGGTTTATGTACCGCGCACCGACCGCGAAAAAGCGATGCAGCGCGCGCTTCTGCAGTATTTTATTCCGAAAAATAAGGAACTGGTAATCGCCGGTTTAAAGGCGGCCGGGCGCAGCGATCTAATCGGCATGGGTGAAAACTGTCTGGTTCGTCCCCTGCCCGGAGCGCAGCGCGCACAGGTACTCGGCAGGGAGAAGAAAGACAAATGGAGCAGAAAACCGGCAAAAAGGCGCTGAAAATCAGCCTGCTGCTGCTTTTGGCGGCAGGCTTGGTTATTTCATTTCTCCCGTACGGCGCAGCCGCGTCGTGGCATACAATATTCTCTTTTTTCGGCCTTGCGGATTTCTCCGCGGCAGCCAATTCCAGTCCGTTCTCCGTCCATGTGATCGACGTTGGCAAGGCCGACAGCATTTTTATCGAATGCGGCGGAAAAACCATGCTGGTGGACGGCGGCACGGTAGACCGGGGCGAGCCGGTTGTCGAATACCTGAACCGGTGCGGCGTGAAAAAGCTGGATTATGTGGTAAATACCCACCCGGACGACGACCATATCGGCGGCCTTGCCGAAATCCTCCGGCAGTATCCGGTGGGTCGGTATCTCGCGCCCGAACTGCCTGCCGCTTTGATTCCCAAGGGCGAAGCATACCGGAATGTGCAGGAAGAACTGAAAAAGAAGAAGCTTTCCGTTACCGTACCGAAGCAAGGCGAATCCTTTCTGCTGGGAGACGCAAAAGTTAATATTTTAGCGCCGGTAAAAACAGGGGAAAGCACCAATAATAATTCCGTCGTTCTCCGGATTACATTCAAAAATACAAGCTTTCTGCTGATGGGCGACGCGCAGAAGGAAGAGGAGAGCGACCTGCTGCAAAGCGGTGCGGAACTTTCCGCGGATGTGCTGAAGGTCGGGCATCACGGCAGCAGCACTTCTACGACCGAAGCGTTTTTAAAAGCGGTGAAACCGAAGTATGCCGCAATTTCCGTTGCCGACGATACCGGCGGACTGCCGAAAAAGGACACGCTCAAAAGGCTGGAAACGGCCGGTACGAAGGTTTACCGCACGGATATCAGCGGCACCGTTATTTTTCTGAGCGACGGCAGCAAAATAACCGCAGTGACGGAAAAGAACTGATTTTACGATTCCACGGTTTTGCCATTTCAAGATAAGAAAAGGGGACAGATTATGAAAACACTCACCATTGACCGTTTTGAAGGAACTTACGCAATCTGCGAGGACAGCGAGGAGAAATTCTTTGCAATCGATGTTTCCGAGCTTCCAAAAGGAGCCAAAGAGGGAGACGTGCTGAACGTAAATGATGCGGAGGGAACGATAAGCATTAACGGCGAAGCCACCGCGCAGAAGCGCACCCAGCTGAAAAAAATACAGGATAAGCTGTTTCAGTAAGCAGATTCTGTTTTAACGCCGCCGTTCATTCTGTTTCTGCTTGCTTTGGTATGTAATTGGTGATATTATTGGGACAAAGAAATTTACGCGGGACAACAC
>JAEWUH010000049.1 GCA_023397245.1 Bacillota bacterium
TCTTCACACATCGGCAGCGTGCTGAACTATTGTGATCCAAGCGACCCTCGTGTGGCAAGCGAGACTTTTCAGAACCTTCTTCCCGACAAAGCAGAGTATCAAAACGATGTTTCAACGATTACTTCCCATACTTCCAAATCAGGGCTTGCTGTTACCAGCGCGGTAAAAAATCTGATTTCCAAAATGTCAGCAGAGGAACGTGTGACACGAAACAGCACTGCTTTGCATAAATTGACTGCCGCGATTGAATTGGGAGAAACCGTGACGCTGACGAAATATACTATTTTGTGCGATTCCGTGCGCTATCCGGACTGTCATACAGCCGCGCTGAAACAGATGCAGCGGGCCGCTGCCGTCCCCATTTCGTATTGGTATGACAGGCAGGAACAATACCTTAAAAAATATTGGGAAAGCTGCGCTGTCCATGTGAAAGGCGACGACGAACTGAGCAATGCGATTACTTACAACCTGTATCAGTTGATTCAGTCCGTCGGTAAAGATCCTCACAGTAATATTGCCGCGAAGGGACTTTCCGGTGAGGGCTATGAAGGGCATTATTTCTGGGACACAGAGATGTATATCCAGCCGTTCTTTCTGCTTACCCAACCTGAAATTGCTAAAAATCTAATCGAATACCGTTATACCATTTTGGATGCAGCGCGGGAAAATGCGCGCACTCTTGGACATAAAAAAGGTGCGCTGTATCCATGGCGCACCATTATGGGAAAAGAATGCTCCGGCTACTTCCCGTCCGGCAGTGCACAGTATCACATCAATGGGGATATTGCCTATTCCATTATCAATTACTATCTTCTGACAAAGGATACTGAATTCATTGCACGCTGCGGCGCGGAGATAATTTTCGAGACTGCACGGCTGTGGCTGGATGTGGGAAATTACAGCAATGGAAAATTTTGCATCAATGATGTAACCGGCCCTGACGAATATACATGCCTGGTGAACAATAACTATTATACCAATGTTCTGGCACAGCATAATCTAAATTGGGCAGTTAAATTTTATGAATTGTTGAATGCGGAAAAACTCCTTACACCCGTGAAAGAAAAAATCGACTTGAATGAAACGGAGATTGCCAATTTTAAACGCGCGTCGGAATTAATGTACCTGCCTTATGATAAGGCACTTGACATCAATCCGCAGGACGATTCCTTCCTTTCCAAAAAAAAATGGGATCTTAAAAATACGCCGCCAGAGGACTTTCCGCTTTTGCTTCACTATCATCCGCTTTGCCTTTACCGCCATCAAGTATGCAAGCAGGCGGATACGGTACTGGCACATTTCATTCTGGAGGACGCACAAGATTTTGGCACCATGAAACACTCTTTCGAGTACTATGAAAAAATTACGACACATGATTCCTCTCTTTCCACCTGCATATTCAGCATTATGGCATCTCGGCTGGGTATGCCGGAAAAAGCGTATGCCTATTTTGGAGAATCATCCAAATTGGACCTTTTTAATACGCATAAAAACACCAAAGACGGAATCCACACCGCAAACATGGGCGGTAATTACATGGCAATCATATACGGCTTCGGCGGACTGCGTATCAAAGAGGATGGTCTGCACCTTGCTCCATCGCTGCCTGCACAGTGGCCGGAATACGATTTTAAAGTGCATTGCGAAGACAGCCTTATTCAGATTATAGTGGAAGAAAAAGACTGCAAAATTACTTTGTTGACCGGTTCGGAGAAACGGATTTTTGTGTATGGTAAAAGTTATCTACTGCAAGACAGTCTGAGTTTTCCGCTAGGAGATTGGGGGAAAGAGTAAATGAGTTACCGCTGTGCCATTTTCGATTTGGACGGGGTTCTTGTTGACACTGCAAAATATCATTATCTTGCGTGGAAGGAACTGGCCGACCAACTTGGTTTTGGTTTTTCCCCGGAGCAAAATGAGCGTCTCAAAGGCGTGTCACGCATGACATCACTTAAAATTCTTTTGGAGATCGGCGGAATGCAGAACTGCTTTTCCGACGGGGAAAAACAACAAATGGCAGCCCGAAAAAACACCCGATATGTGGAGTATATCTCTAAAATGGATTCGTCGGAACTTCTTAACGGTGCATTGGAGCTATTACAAATACTAAAAAGACGCAGTGTAAAAATTGTACTTGGGTCAGCCAGTAAAAATTCCCCGTTGATTCTAAAAAATGTCGGTATCACATCATTTTTTGATATAATTATCGATGGAAACAGCGTCACGAATGCTAAACCGGATTCTGAGGTGTTCACTCTCGGCGCCAACCGACTGGATATCCCTTATGCGGATTGCTTGGTTTTTGAGGATTCTGAGGCGGGGCTTCAAGCAGCGAAGAATGCCGGAATGTTCGCTGTCGGAATTGGAGACAGAAAAAATTTACCATTTGCAGATGTTGTATATAAGAATCTAAAACAATTTGAAGTTGATAAATACTTTTAAGTTGACGGATGCCGGACTTTCTTTTGAAATCCAGCATCCGCCTGTTTATTGTTTGGATCGCCAACAGTAATTGGGTCAAGTAAGGTGTGTAATCTGAATTGAACGGAAGTCAAATAAGGCAGCATGCCGTGAATTCTGACTGTATCAAATCGGTTATAATCTGATAATTAAGCTTTCATTATTGCAGGTGTAGTGTATAATTAAAGTATTAAGCTAAACTCATATTTATTTACATTAAACGCTGTTCGTAAGAGTGTTGTGGTCAAGCATTTTTGTAACACTTTGACCCACGGCAAATACGCAAAGAGTGCAAATTTCGTTTGCTTTGCGAAGGATTTGTCATTTTAGTTGAAGGCACTTTTTGAGCATCATGGAGTGTCACTCTCCCGTCCCGAATCGAGAAAATTGAAAGGTTGTAAAGTTATGCTAATTAACTTCGATGAAATACAGGAAGTAACAATTCCCCACCTGAACAACGGGAACGGTGCTGTATCTAGGCAGGCGTGAAATGCCCCTGATTATTTTATAATTTTGAGAAAGACAGGAGAAATTAATATCGATATAAATCTTAAATATACAATTAAGTATGCGGGTATTCATAGCTTTTATTGGTCAGTATTTTGCAGCAGTGTCAGTTTTGCATCGGTATTCCTATTGTCCAAGCATTTAAAGAACAGCCAAATTGGCTTAGTTCTGGGAATCGCTAATATTTTTGCTGTATTTCTTCAACCTGCAGTAGCGGAATTTGCCGACACCCAGAAAATATCTATGAAGGATCTAATTTTAATACTTGTAGGAGCAGCAGGCGTACTTGCGGTAAGCCTGTGCTTTATGTCAAACTATTTTATTGTGCTTTCGGTGTTATTCATTCTCGAACTTATTGTCCTTTTCGTACTGCAGCCTTTGGTTAATTCTCTGGGAATGCAACTAATTAATAAAGGAATTTCAATTAACTTTGGCCTCGCGAGAGGAATGGGTTCTATGGCATATGCCATATGTTCGGTTTTGCTGGGTGTTCTTGTAGAAAACGTGGGTGGGGATTCCCTTCCAGTGGTTTCTGTTGGGTTATACATAGCGCTTGGAATCGTAATTTATACTTTTACAAACAAACCATTTTCCCATGCTGAGAGTGAAATAACGCATTCTGAAAGTGTTCAAGTTGCAAAAGAAGCAAAAAGTGGCTATATGAATAATCTATTTTCATTTTTTTTACAAAACAAAAAATTTGCCGCTTTGATGGTAGCTGTATCACTTACGTTTTGTTCGCATTCCATGATAAGCAATTACCTTATACAGATTACTGAAAACGTCGGCGGTACTGCAAAAGACATGGGTATCGCTACGGGAATTGCCGCAGCGATCGAATTGCCGGCTATGATTATATTTGGCTTTTATGTAAAAAAAATCCGCTGTAGCTCAATCCTGAAATTATCCCTTTTCTTTTTTATGGTTAAGATAGCAATCACTATGTTAGCAAACAATGTATGGATGCTTTATGTCGCACAGTTATTTCAGTTCAGTTCATACGCGCTGTTTATTCCGGCTTCCGTATATTATGTGAATGAAATAATTGAAAAAGATGACTTAGCAAAAGGACAGGCTTTTATGACAAGCGCCATTACTCTTGGCGGTGTAGGTGCAAGTCTTATCGGTGGGTGGCTCTTAGATGATTCCGGTGTGGGCAGAATGCTTTTTGTTGGATTGATTGCCGCAGCACTTGGCTTTATCATAGGACTGTATTCTATTGAAAGGGTAGAAATAAAAGAATACTCATCTGATAAATCATCTTCTCAGTAATCATTTATACTCATATGCGGCCAATGTGTCTCTGGAAAACAAAACCCAACTTCGGTCTGTTTATGACATACAAAGCGAATGTAATCAGCACGATGGGTTGCCTCCCCTTCACTTTAAACTGCACATTATGTTTATGAGATACAATGGAAACATAAGCTATATTTATATAATCCTCATATCTTGGAGGTAGATATTTTTGGGAGTATTATCTGACAGCTTTTCTGTCATGCTTCATGCTATCAATATGGAAATTCTAAAACACCCTATCTTTTATAATGCTCCCATAGGTATTCGTTTTGAGATTGGTGGAGATGCAGGCGCATATTTAAATGATTCACATAAACTTAATCCGGCATATGTTTCAGCCGCTTTTGACAGAGCCAAAACGATCTACGCAAATCTTCCGCATAGCCCTGACATATTGAGAATTGATGGATACCCTGATGAAGAAAAGAGTGCACAGAAGGTAGTTTTAGCGGTTTGCAAAGAAGCAAAACTTCCACCGCCGGATGAACAAGAATTACTGCCATTTAGGTGGTATGAGGATGATGAATCAATCTCTCAACTTCAACTCTATTGGGACTTAAAAAAAATAAAATTTGTTCCTGATGTCCTGTTGCGGGAAATTATAAAATCAGATATTGGTGGTGGGTATTCTGAGTTTACTTCAAATGTTTATTTTGCAGATACGAAGAACTCGATTCTCTTTCACCTTTACGACGATAGAGGTGCAGATTTGGTAGGAGCAAATAAAGAACTAATTCGACCAATTTTTGAGCGATTTAATAATTGGATTTTGGATTATGATAGAGAAAAAATCAATACCACATTCACAAAATAAGCACAGTGTGCCGTCTCCCCTACTTTTTAAACTGCACATTATGTTTATGATGTTCTTTGAGAACAATTTTGATCCGGCTTTTTGCCGTTTTCATAAATGGCATTAGGTTTTTTAAAGATGACATTCTAAAAACACAAATTTTATAGGTGAAAACCAAAGGCATCAGAACCTAAAGATTCCGATGCCTTTGGTCTCACTATAAGCTAACAGAAGATATAGTTTAGAAGATATGTTTTAAAAGCAGCGCGGCTAGTTTTTGAGGAGTACGATTAATATAATGCTTTAATAAATAATCAAAAGATTTCTTCCGGGGGATGTTCTATAGAAAAAGGTATCGACTTACGAATGCGCTGCTATACCGGTGAAGAGATTCTTTGTTCTGTTTCAAGCGGCAAAGACACCTCTGCGTGGAAGCCCTTACCGTCGGAGTACAGATTGATTACGCCGTTATAACGCTCCACGGTTTCCAAAACGGAGGAAATGCCGAGACCGAAGCCGCTGCGCTTGGAGGAAAGGTATTTTCCCCCTTTGGTTTTGACCTCCCCTTCAAAGCTGTTGTCCACAACAAATTCGAGCTGGCCGTCCTGCAGCCGGCCGGCAATGAAAATTATCCTGTCGCCGGATTTCTGACGCTGGCAGGCTTCCACCGCATTCTCCAGCAGGTTTCCCAGAAGCCCGCAAAGATCGACGGCGGGAAAATCCAGTTTTGCCGGAAGCAGCAGCCGTGCGCGGAAGTGGATGCCGTTGGACTGCGCGAGATTGCTGTAGTACTGCGCAAGAGCGTCCAACTCTACATTTTCTGTCAGTCGGCCAAGTCGGGTACCCTCGTTAATTTCCGTAATACCGCGAATGTAGTTTACCAGCTCCTCCTTGTGTCCTTCCTCTGAAAGCGCCATCAGGGTGCGCAGATGGTGGCGGAAGTCGTGGCGCAGCTTGGCGCTTTCATCTACCTTCTGGTTCATCTGCCGCAGGTGCTCCACCTGCATGGCGAGCTGGCGTTTCATCTGCCGCTGCTCCTCTGCGTACACAAGGCTGTGCCGGTACCCCACCGCCACATCGTACCCAAGCACCACACCGATTGCGGCAATCATGCTCACGCTGCCCCATTCCTGAAACCAGCCGCCCAGAATGGGCTCGTAATTCGGCAGCAGCCGATCCCATACAAAGGCGCAGGCATACACAGTATCCGCGCACAGCAGTACGGCTGCTTTCCCTATGCTGCGGCGCACCGCGACGGCTGCGGTCGCCAGCAGATATACGGCAGTGAACAGCTTCATCCCAAAAACCAGGCGGGAATAGGCAGTCATCACCGGCAGCGTAAGCCGCGCGGCAGACAGCCCGTAAACTAGAGACACAACAAAGACCGCACCCGCCGCAACGCCGCTGATGATCCGCGCATGACGTTCCGCCTCACAAATGCGGTTGTGGAGAAGAATGACAAGCAGCGTTACCAGATATCCGCTGCACAGTTCAACGGAATACCAAGGCTGAATCGGAAGCAGCAGGATGCCATGCACGACGGAATAAGAAATAAACACCGCGGTTGCAAGACACAGCAGGGAGAAAAGCCACATATTGCTTCTGCGGCCCTGTGTCCGGATTGCAAGATAGAGCGTAAAAATAACGAGCATGACCGTTACCGTGAGCATGATCAGGCAGAAACCGATGCGCACTCCCCGGCTGGTGTTCAGGTTCAGCGGTTCGCCGAAGGCCGGCGGATAAACAAGGCCGCTGTACACCCAGGAGTAGTCGCTGACAGCCAGCAGCAGCGTGGTTTTTCCGGAGCCTTCAAAGGTAATTATGCGGCACTGGGTTCGGTCACGGTAAGCATCCGCATCCGGCTCGCCCATTTGCAGCGCCCGTTTTCCGTTGATATAAAAACGATAGGCGGAATAGACCTCCGGCAGCTCGATGGCATAGGTGTGTTCCTTCTCCGGCAGATATAAAGTCATCGCGTAGCTGGCCCTGCCGTGAGGATTGCCGCGCGGATTGTCCGCGGCAAAATTTGATTTCTCGCCGATCGAGATATATTGATAATCATCGCCCTGCCGTGCCAGCGTTTCCGGCGTTAGCAGGCGGTCCGTATAGTAGCGCCAGCCGTCCCGCAGATAGCGGAGGGGCGTATTCGTCCAGTCCTCCTCCGAAACATACAGCGCTCCGTTAATGGCCTGCGGCGTGTTCTGCGTGTATTTGTTGTCGAAGTGATTAAACAGGAGAAACACGGCGGAAGAAAGGAGGACTGTCAAAACCAGCGCCAGAAGGAGCCGCGGCGCGGAACGCTGCTTATCCATGGCGCTTTCTCCGAACAAGCACAATTTCTCCGGCGGCAAGAAGCACGCCTCCGCCCATCAGAGGAAGCAGCGGCAACGTACCGCCCCGCGCGGCTTTGGATGCTTCCGGGACAGATACCGTTTCTAAAATCGAATAGATTCCCGCCGCATTCGCTGAAAAGCGCAGGAATTCGCCGTCAAATTCGGCGTCAGCGGTCTTTTTTTCCGCGTCATTCCAAACGCTGATCCTGGAATTCTTCGACTTTGGCGTATAACGCACCCGCAGTACAGTCCCCGGCAGTTCGGTAACGGCTCTGCCGGAAGCATCCACCGCAAGCTTCACCTGATTTTTTTCCGTCTGCGTCAGCTTGACGGACAGAGTGTCCGTATCCCTCAGACTCAAAGTCAGCAGCAATTCACTGGGAATGCTGACGGTCAGATTGCCGGAGCCGAACACAACGTTTTTTTCATTCGCGCAGAGATCATGCAGGCGCAGCCCGGAAATTACGGTCTGCGTGGGGGAGTAGGACTCCTGAACGGCCGGCGCGGTGTCTTGCGGGATACTTCCCGTTTCTGCCTGTGCGCCCGTGTTGTTTTGCGGGCGCTTCGCCGCGTCGCTGCCGCCCTGCTCCTGCGATATTCCCTGATTTTTTGTCATCGGTTTTGCTTCCGGCGCGGAAACCGCCGCCGGTTCCTGCACCAGGTTCGGTTCGGGGAGAGCCGCACGCACCGCGGGTACCGGGTCTGACGGCGTTTCGGACGCGGTTTCCCCGGTCGGCGCACTGTCCTCCTGGGGGTGCTTCGCCGCTTCGGAGCTGCTCGGCCCTTGTGATGTTCCCTGACTTTGTGCCGCCGGCTTTGAAGAACCCAGTTTGCCTCCGGGAGCAGGAACCGTTGCCGGTTCCGATTCCGGGCCCGGCGTACCGGAAGCCGAGGAAGAGGTTGGAGCCGGCTGTGTGCCGGAGGACTGACCGGTGCCGTTCACGTCGCCGCCGTCCCGGTCTCCGCTCGAGTAGTCAAGAACGCTGAGCTCGTCGTCATATAAAAGCGTGAGGATCCCGGTCTGGCCGCCGGGATAAAAGACCTGAAGGTCGTAAGTGCTTCCGTATTCAAAAATGCGCTGGGAGAGCCGGAGCTCGTCGGAGAAAATATAGAAGCCCGTGTTCAGCTGCGTCCACGCTCCGCCGTCCTTCCGCAGCCGGACGGTGAATTGCTCCAGCTGGTTCTGCTGCTCCCGGGAGAGCACCCACGGAAAATGCAGATATCCGCGTGCCGATACGCAGCAGTTGATGTCCGGCTTGCCCGGCGTCTGGATAGAAACCGCGCATAGCTGCTTTGGCAGAGTGACGCCTTCTCCGAGAACATAACCGCTCAGGTCTGGCGTGGCATACGCGTAATACACGCCGGGGGTGCCGGTATCCACGTTCTCCAAAGACCATGCGCCCGTATTCAGGGGATAGAAGTTGCCCTGTGCGTCATATCCGGTAAAACCGCCGGAGTAATCGGTAAACCAGCCGGCAAGCTCTTCCGGAGTGGTTCCCAGAGCGAAGGCCGCGGCGTCCGCCCGGTCCGGCTCGTCAAAGCTGGTCAGTACCACCGCACCCGAGTCGTATGTCTGGCTCGGCACGCCGGAATCCAAAACAGGTCCGCTGTCCGCCGCGTATGTAGAAGGGGCGTACAGCCCGCAGATCAACAGGACAGCCAAAAAAAGTGAGAAACACCGGATTCGTTTCATTTCAAGTCCCCCCGTAATAAGCCCGCGGAAAGGCTCAGCCGCTGCTGCTGCACCTGCCGCTGCAGGCGGCGGCTGACCGGTAGGCGCTCCCCGTTTTTCATAATAAGTTGGTCGCTGAGAACCTCCCGCACCATCCGAAGATTGACCACAACGCCCTTAAAACAGGACATAAACTGCGGATACGCCGTCAGCTGGCCGGAAAGCTCCGTAAAGCTGCCGGATACCGGAACGAGGCAGTCGGTCAAATGGATGCAGGCGGCGCGCTCCAGAAAATCCGCGTAAAGAATGCGGTCAAGCTCGATTTTGAGCGGCTGCTGTCTGGCGGAAACGGTAATGGCCGGCGCTTCCCGTTCGGTGATTTTACAGTAGTGGAGCGCCCGTTCCAGCTTTTCCGGACTGGCGGGCTTCACGATGTAATCCGCCGCCCGGACGTCGTAGCTTTTCACGCCGAATTCCGTACTGGTGGTCAGGAAAATGAGGTTGACGTTCGTATCCCGCCGCCGCAGCTCCAGCGCGCAGTCCACTCCGCTTTCGTTATTCAGGAAAATATCCAGGAAAACCACATCGTAGGCGCCCGGCAGGTAGCCGTGCAAAAGCGCCCCGCTGCTATGAAATTCATCGATCTGCACCGCCAGCTGCTGCTCGTTTTCATATTGTTCCAGAAGAATTCGGAGCGCCTTGCACTCAGAGGGCAAATCGTCTACGATTGCGATGTTCATCATCGGTTCCGTCCTCTATTCCATAATAATCCATTTAAGATTATACCACAAATTTAGAAAAATAAATACCGCTTGTGCAGATTTTCGACCGCTTGTGCAAAAACCATTGCAAAACTCTTGACAAAATGCTACCCTTATCAAAACTACCAGACTTCACCAGAGGTCCGGTAGTTTTTTATTTTCATTATAGATTTAAAAATTAAGAAGGAAACGAATGTATGGAATTTGCAATGTGCGCGGAGTTTTTGGAGGCAGACGTTTGGGAAGGCCGTCTGCGTGACGCCGCGGCCCCATGCGCGGTGGAGATTACGGAGTGCAACAGCGTCCGGTCGCTTCTGCCTGTGCTGGAATTGAAGCCGTTTTCCCTTTTGATTGTTATGCTCAACGGTGTGGCGGGGCTGGACGCGGTGCGGAAGATTCGCGCGCGCCAGCCGGAAACGCCGCTGCTGTGGGTTTCCGATGAGGACTTCAGCCTGTTGGGCTACCAATATCACGTTACGTGTTTTTTGCACGGCCCGGTGTGTGACGCCGAGCTGCGGGAGGCGGTAAAAAACTGCCTGTGTTTTAGAGAGGAGCGAAGAAAGAAATGATAAAAGCGGTTGCGCTGTGCGGCGTTTGCGCGGAAATCTCCCGGGCGCTGGAACGTCACGGCGGTTATCATGTCCTGCGCTTCGGCGACGAGCCCCAGCGGCGCGGGGATGTGAAGCTGGCCTATTTCCTGCGGGACGGCCCGCCGGTTGATCTGGCTGTGGTGGGCTACCCCGGCGCCGCGGGGCTGGAGGCCTGCGATTACCTGCGGGGGCAGAATAAGCCGCCGCCCATCCTGTGGCTGTGCGACCGGGAGGAATTCCGGGGCGAGGCCGAACGGCTGGGCGTGGGCTTTTACACAGCTCTCCCGCCGGGCGGCGAAAACGTTACCACTCAATTCATCAGTGCCCGCCTTGAGGCGGAAGACAGAAAGGATCGAATAGAAATATGAAAAAAATAACACAAAAAGCGCTTTCCCTGCTGCTTTCCTTTGCCATGCTGTTCGGCATGGTGCAGGGCGCGGCGGTACCTGTGTTTGCGGCGGGTACAGATTCCGTCAGCATCGGCGGAGTGACGGTTGCCGACAGCAGCTGGTACGCCAAAACTGACGCGAACGGCACGGTTACGGAATGCGCGGAAACGGACGACTGGAACATCCACGCGGTCAAGGACAGCGGCCCGCCGGCTACCGCCACGGTGACGCTGAAAAACGCCACGATTGAAAACGCTTCCGGCACACAAGCGATCGAAGCAAGCGGCTATGACCTGAATATCGTGCTGGAGGGCACGGCAAACCAAATCGGCACCGATGAAAATGTTTACGGTTACGCGATTTACAGTGGCACCGCAAATAATGTAAGTATCACCGGTACAGGCGATTTGACGTTAAAGGGCTATTATGGAATTAACGTCAGCGGCTCTGGCGCGGTGAAGATTGACACGACCGGCAGCCTGAGCATAACCTCCAATCAGCAGATGGTCTACACCGGCGGCAGCCTGACGGTATCCGCGAAAAGCATTACCGCGAATGGCAATGAGCTTTACTGCAGAGAAACCTCTCTGACCGCCACGGACGGGGATATCCGCGTTACAGGCACCAATGATTACGCCATCTCCGCCGGTGGCAGCGTCACGGTGGCGGCTCCAAAGGGAGCGGTTTCCCTGTCCGGAGGTCAGTACGCCATTTATGCCGGTAGCAAGGAGGTCAATGCTTCCGCAAAGAACGATATTACCATAACCGGAACCGTGTATGGCGGGGCGGTTTCTATTAGCTCGGTAACTGGTAATGTTGCCATCAACGGCTATTGTAAAGCGATTGAAAGCGCCACTAGCAGCGTTGCGGTGTCCGCACCCCAGGGAGATGTCACCTTGAGGACATCCAGTACCTCTTCCTGTATTATCTCCGGAAGCAATTCCTACCCCCTAAGCATAACCGCAGGCGGCAAGCTGGACGTGCAAAGTCCTGACGGCATTGCGGGTTACAGCACGGCTGACATCAGAGCGGATACCGTGCAGGTCGCGCTGACCGGCGACGGTAACGGTTTTTCCGGCGGCGCGCTGACCATCACCAACCCCAGCGGCGGCAACTGCTCGGCGGTTTCCGTTTCCGGCGGAGGCGGCGGCAGGAATACAATCAGTGCTGCCGATTTGACCATTAAGGCAGATCAGGTAGCGATTGCCGCGGCCGCCGATGCGGCCAACGCAATCTATGCCAACGGCAATGTTTCCATCGGCGACGCGGGACTGATTGTGGGCGCGGTTTCCGTTAAGGGAACAACATATATTGCCTCGGGTGTGGTGCAGGTCAGTAAGAACGGCGGCGACGCTTCCGGCGGGCTGGACTTGTATACCACTGCCAAGACTCCCACCCAGAGCACCTATTACAAGGCGGGGGACGGCTACGCGCTGTTCACACCGAAAAACGGCGAAACGCCCGCCAAGCTGGTTCTGCACAACGCCACAATCAATAATACAACGAAATTTATCTATCAATTTGGCCCGGAATATGAGGGCATTGCCCTGCCCGCGGAAGCGGTTACCCTGCAGGTGGAGGGGACAAACAAAATCATCTCCTATGTGGGCAACGGAATCGGTTATGGAACGAACCTTACCCTTTCCGGGGACGGCACTCTGACCGTGGAGAAAACGAGCTGCGGTATCTCTCTTAACGGCTCCTTCGCCTTTGCTGACGGCGCGAAGGTAACGCTGAACAGCACGGTGGCGGCTACCAGCCATATGTCGTATACTGTCTCAACCGTTTACGGCAATGTAACGGTGGAATCAACAGAAGAACTTAACCAAATGCACCTGGATGGAGCTGTCACCATCGCCAAGGGCGCGACCCTGACCGTCCCCAAAGGACAGAGGCTTTGGATGGATAAAATGGGCTCAATTACGAACAACGGGACAATCATTAACAACGGCACCATTCTTCTGCCTTACAATTATACCGCAAAACAGGTACAGGATTTGAATCTTCCCGGCAGCATCCTGCTTTACGACAGCGATAATGACAAATATAAAGCCTATGTGAACGGCAGTTTTTACGCCTACGGCGGCGTGATAAACGGTGATTTGAATCTCACCACACCGCCCACCGAAGTCACCTACTATAAGGCGGAGAACGGCTATTTCATCTTTACGCCCGGCACACCGGCAGCGCTGACCCTGCATAATGTGGACACCGAACCAAACATTGTCCTGCCAAACGCTCCCATGACGCTGTATTTGGAGGGAACCAATAAGGTCATTGATATAGAAGCTTCCAACGCCGTCACGGTTTCCGGCAGCGGTACGCTGGACGCGACAATTATCCGCAACAGCGATTCCGCCGCCGTGCCGACCGTAAGCAGCGGCGCGGTATTGAACGCATGGTATCAGACGACGGACAGTAACAGCATTACCACCGACACCTATTACGGCAGATATACATTAAGCGACATTCACTACCAGACCGTCAATGCGAACACCAAGCTGGTGCTTGCCCCCGGCGCGGTTTTAACGCTGGCGGAGGATGGGCATCTGCTATTTTCCAAGGACACGCCGCTCAACTACCTGACTATCGGCGCGGGCGCGTCCATCGTCAACAACACCTATGTAACCCTGCCCAAGGGTACCACGGTGGAACAAATCAAAGCGCTGCCCCTTTCCGGCACCGGTGTGGTGCGGGTCGCGACAACGTATGACGAATATGGATGGGCTACCTCGTGGGACAACTACACCAACGACGGTACCGCAATGAACACCGTTTCCGGTGGCCTGACCCTGACCGACACCGAGGTGCCCGCGTCCGAAGACAAGGGCTACACCTGGACCAAGTCCGGCGAGGGCGCCAGCGAGGTTTGGACGCTGACTTTGAACCGTACCTGCATCGACGGAACGCTGACCCTGCCCGGTAAAACCGTCGTGATTGATACCGCGGCGGACAGCTTCATCACCGGCAGCATCACCTCAACCAGCGGCTGCAACCTCAGCCTGACCTTCAAAGGCTCCGGCAGTCTGAAAGCGAACCGCATCGGCGGCGCCGCGGATGGCGACACCGTTACCGTAGCTGAAGGGGCGAATGTAACCGTTACAGGCGGCGCTTCCATCGGCCCCAGCGGGAATACCGGCGGCAAGCTCACGGTAAACGGCACCCTGACCGCATCCAATGAGAATTCTTCGGCGATTCTTGTCGGTCAGGCGGAAATCGGCTCCTCCGGCGTGCTGAATATCAGCGGAGAAGCCGGACTGAAGCTGTGCGGCAAAAAAGACGAGAATACGGGCGCCACTGTTTATACGAATGCCTTTGTCATCAAAAAAGGCGGGCAGCTCAACGCAAACTGCGACAGGGAAAATGTGACGGTGTTCACGAACACGACGAAAGCGGAAACAGGAAACGCCGCCGGTGTGATCGTCCTGCCGGACGGCTATCTGCCGGACGGCTATGAAGTCGCGGTAGTCAGCGGGAATAACGGCGGAATGCAATACGCATACACCATCGCCGCCAAAGGCGCAAAACTGGCGCTGATATCGGAACAGGTTGCGGGCACAGGCGCGGGCGGCAAGCTGACTCTGACAAAGCCAGCGGCGACAGTTTCCGGCGTAACGGTTACCCCGTCCGCGGTATCCGTCCAAAAGGGAAATTCCCAGACGTTCAGCGCCGTTGTAACAGGAAACAACGAGCCGAGCCAGACCGTAACATGGTCGGTTGAGGGCGGCAAGAGCCAGAGCACCGTAATAGAAGGTAACGGCAAGCTGACCGTTGCGGCGGACGAAACGGCTTCCACCCTGACCGTAAAAGCCACTTCAACAGCAAATACCGCGAAATACGGCACGGCGACCGTAACCGTGACAGGCTCCGGCAATCCCGATAACCCAACCAACCCAACCAATCCTACCGACCCGACCGACAATTCCGGAAAGAATTCCAATTCCTCTTCCGATTCCTCGCTTCCCTCCGTTCTGACGGACGCCGCGACGAACGTGACGGTCGATCTTACCGGCGCGTCCTTCCCGTCAAGCGTAACAAGCATCACGCTTTCCGTTATTCCGGTTGCGCGCAACAGCGTCACAGACCCGCAGGGTGCGGCGCTTTACCCGGCCTCGGAAGCGGACGCAAAGCTGAATGTGATCGGTACCTCCGCCGTCTATAACATCCGGCTGCTTGACCGCAGCGGCAGTGCCATTACGGGCTTCACCGGCACGGTGAGGGTATCGGTTCCGCTCCCGTCCGGTCTGCGCGGCACGCCGCGTGTATTCCGTTATGAAGCAAACGGCACGTTTGCCGACAAAAACGCGGCGGCGGGAAACGGCTTCCTTACGTTCTCCACCGACCATTTCAGCTATTATGTCATCGCGGGCACCGGCGATTCCATCATTCTGGATACAAAGAACTACCAGATGCCGGTAAACGGAAGCTATCAGGTTGGCGTAAAGCTGACCGGCGGCAAGGCCGCTTCGATGAAGGTTTACCCGGACAACAGTAAAACCGCAGCCGTGACAAAGCTTGCGAACGGCAACTACAGGGTGACCGGCAAAAATCCCGGCACGGTATACATTATGTACGATGTGTACGACAACAAAAACAAGCTTCTCACCCATGCTTCCGTCCGCGTGGACGTGAAAACCGGCATCCGCCCAAGGGGCGATTCCGCAAGGCAGTACGGCGTGTATTAACCGGAAGACGGGCTTTTACCCCGCCTTCCCGCCGGGCGGCGAACGCTTTGCCGCCCGATTTACCGGCGCCCGCTGAAAGGCGGGCATACAGAAAGGATATGAGAAAATCATGAAAAAAGTGACCCAAAAAGCGCTTTCCCTGCTGCTTTCCTTTGCCCTGCTGTTCGGCATGGTGCAGGGCGCGGCGGTACCCGCGTTCGCGGCGGGAGCCGAAGGCGTTACCGCCTACTACTGCGACTCCGGCCTGTTCAGGGACTCCAACTATACAGACGGCCCTGTTGCTGTAAGTGAATATGATTTCCGTGCAACGATCACAAATGTCGAAATCAAGGACAGTACCTCTGCCATCGGCAGCGGCGCGTTTACGAACTGCACCGGTTTACAAAGCGTGACCATCCCGGCGAGTGTAACGAGCATCGGCGACGATGCGTTTGGCGGCTGTGAAAAACTGGCGGCAATCACAGTGAACGCAGGGAACTCCAGTTACCGCTCTGATGACGGCGTACTGTTCACAAAAGACGGAAAGACGCTGGTCGCCTACCCGATGGGCAAGACGGGCACAAGCTATACGATACCGGCGAACGTAACGGCCATTGGTAAAGGTGCGTTTGCGAACTGCACCGCTTTAAAAAGTGTAACCATCCCGGTGGGCGTAACGACCATTGGACAGAATGCGTTTGTGAACTGCACCGGTTTAACAAGCGTGACCATCCCGGCGGGCGTAACGTCCATCGGCAACGGTGCGTTTGGGAACTGCACCGGTTTAACAAGCGTGACCATCCCGGCGGGCGTAACGACCATCGGTGGCGGTGCGTTTTGGGGCTGCACCGGTTTAATGGGCGTAACCATCCCGGCGAGCGTAACGACCATCGACAACAATGCGTTTGATAACTGTTCCAACTTAGCCGAAGTAACGTTTGAAAACGCGGCGCCGCCAACAACGGTTGGCGATTTGATTTTTAATGGATGCGGAAGTCTTTCCGCCATTTATGTGCCGGATGAGACTGCCGTCACTAACTACAAGGCTGTCCCGAATTTCAGCGTCTACGCCGATAAGATTAAAGCTCCCGAAGCGGTTTCCACAGGTACGCAATTTACCGCCGGCGGCCTGAAATACAGGGTAACGGACGCGGGTAAGAAAACCGTTGAAGTAATTTCTCAAACTGAAAAGTACACCGGAAATATAACCATTCCGGAAAAAGTTGCGTACAAGGGGAATTCCTGCAGCGTAACAGGCATTGGCGACCGTGCGTTTTACAGCTGCACCGGTTTACAAAGCGTGAGCATTCCGGCAAGTGTTACAACCATTAACTACAGTGCGTTTAACGGCTGCACCGGCTTACAAAGCATAACCATCCCGGCGGGCGTAACGAACATTGGCGGCTGTGCGTTTCAAAGCTGCACCGGCTTACAAAGCGTAACCATCCCGGCGGGCGTAACGAACATTGGTGACGGTGCGTTTACGGGCTGCGCGAAACTGACGGCAATCACAGTAAACGAGAACAATCACAGTTACCGTTCCGATGACGGCGTCCTGCTCACAAAAGACGGAAAGACGCTGGTCAACTACCCGGCGGGCAAATCTGGCACAAGCTATACGATCCCGGCGGGCGTAACGGCCATCGGCAACTATGCGTTTTACAGCTGCGTCGGTTTACAAAGCGTGAGCATTCCGGCGGGCGTAACTACCATAGGCAACAGAGCGTTTTCAAGCTGCACCGGGTTACAAAGCGTAACTATTCCGGCGGGCGTAACGACCATAGAAATGAATGCATTTGCGGGCTGCACTGGGTTACAAAGCGTGAGCATCCCGGCGGGAGTAACGGGAATCAGCGACGGTGCGTTTTCAAACTGCACCGGTTTACAAAGCGTAACTATTCCGGCGGGCGTAACGTCCATCGGCATGGGTGCGTTTATAAGCTGCACCGGTTTAACAAGCGTGGTTATCCCGGAAAGTGTAACGTCCATCGACCACTCCGTGTTTTATGGCTGTACCGGTTTGACCGAAGTGATATTCGAAAGCGCGGAGCCTTCCAAAATAACAACGGTTGGTGCTGATATTTTTAATGGATGCGGCAGCCTTACTGCCATTTATGTGCCAAGTACAGCGCTCGAAGGCTATAAACTCGAATTCAAAGAATACCAGGATAAAATAAAAGCCGCCGAAGCGGTTGCCGTGGGTGCAAAATTTACCGCCGGCAGTCTGCAATACAGGGTAACGGACGCGGGTAAGAAAACCGTTGAAGTAATCAATCTTAGCAAAACATACAGCGGAAATTTGTCCATACCGGAAAAAATTGCGTACAAGGGAAATGTTTTCAGCGTAACGTCCATTAGCGGCAGCGCAGCTGCGGACTGCGACGGTTTAACGGGCGTGACCATCCCGGCAAGTGTAACGTCCATTAGCGACGGTGCATTTGCAAACAAGCGTAAGCTGACGGAAATCGCGGTGGACGCAAATAACAAAACTTACTGTTCCGTTGACGGCGTCCTGTTTAATAAAGATAAGACCACGCTGGTCGCCTACCCGGCGGGCAAGGCGGACGCAAGCTATACGATTCCGGCGGGCGTAACATCCATCGGCATGGGTGCGTTTGCCGGATGCGCCGCTTTAACAAGCATAACCGTTCCGGCGGGCGTAACGGCCATCGGCATGGGTGCGTTCGCGAACAGCAGCACACTGACGGAAATTGCGGTGGATGCAAATAACAAAAATTA
>JAEWUH010000056.1 GCA_023397245.1 Bacillota bacterium
TCGCTCCCTATGCGGGGAGCGTGGATTGAAATGTTGGTAGTGGTGCTATTCCTGCGGCTCCCGGTCGTCGCTCCCCCTATGCGGGGAGCGTGGATTGAAATAACTTTCCGCTGCCGGCCTCAATAAGCGGGTTCGTCGCTCCCTATGCGGGGAGCGTGGATTGAAATTCGTAATAGCGCGTCTCAAAACTATCAGAATTATGGTCGCTCCCTATGCGGGGAGCGTGGATTGAAATTGACCGCCGAGCAGATATCAGGCGGGGTAAAACTGTCGCTCCCTATGCGGGGAGCGTGGGTTGAAATGGTTCTTACAGTGTTCAGTCGGCCATTCTGCTGGCGTCGCTCCCTATGCGGGGGCGTGGGTTGAAATTTGGCTAAAATGATTCCATGCCAGTGCTCTACATCGTCGCTCCTCACGCGGGAGCGTGGATTACAATATTCTTAACAAGAAAAGGACTGCCGCAAAACTTTCGTTTTGCAACAGCCCCTTCTGCGAATTACTTATAAACCTTTACCCGTTCGTCCAGCGGCTTGACTTCCTTCTCGTTCGGGGCGGCGGTTGGCTTGCCGAACGGCATCTGTGCGATTAATTTCCAGCTGCCCGGTACATTCCACTGCCTCTTTACTTCCTCGTCAATCAGCGGATTGTAATGCTGCAGAGAGGCGCCAAGCCCCTCTTCCTGTAATGACGTCCAGATGATATATTGGAGCATACCGCTGGCTTGCTGAGACCAGATAGGAAAGTTGTCCCTGTAGCTGGGAAAGCTCTTTTGGAGTTCCTCTATGACAGTTTGTTCTTCAAAATATAAGACGGTGCCATATCCGCTGCGGAACGAATTTATTTTTTGCTCCGTCGGAGGGAATTTTTCCTCCGGCACTATTTTACGCAGGGCTTCCATTGTGATATCCCACAGTTTGACATGCTGTTCTCCGAGTAAAAGTACCACTCTCCCGCTTTGCGAATTAAAGGCGGTTGGAGCAACCGTAACCGCCTGATCGATGATTTGATGAATCCGATCATCGGAAACGGTTGACTCGCTGCTGATTCCATAAAAAGTACGTCTGCTTTTTATTGCAGAATAGAAATCCAAGCTCATTTTCAGTTCCCTCCATTTTTTAAAATATCGTTTTAGTGTCTGTGTTTTGGATGGATTTATGTGGAAATCCAATTTAATTCCAGTATACCACCTATCTGCAAATATTAAATCTTTTATTTTGGATTGAAATATTTAATTTGGAATATTTTGTATAAGATTACGCATTATAATAAGATTGTAAATATTTTAACAAAGTAGAGGAGCGTATAAGATGTTCAACCTAAAAAATCGTGTTTGTGTTATTTCGGGAGCTTCTTCGGGACTTGGCGCTCAAATGGCAAAAGGGTTTGCGCAGCAGGGCGCTGATGTGGTCGTAATGGCCAGAAGAATGGAAAAGCTGGAAAAGGTGGCGCAGGAAGTAAGAAACCTCGGCGTAAAGTGCCTGCCTGTCCGCTGCGATGTGACGGATACCGAATCCATTAATGCCGCTGCCGAAACAGTCATCAAGGAGTTCGGGAAAGTCGATATCCTGATCAACTGCGCCGGATCGGCCAAAAATGCCGGCGTTGCCAACATGACCGATGAGGAATGGAACTTTACCATCGATACGGATTTGACCAGCGTATTTAAGGTAACCAGAGCATTTTCCAAGTATATGATCGAAAAGAAATACGGAAGAATTATAAATATTGCGTCAATGTACGGCATGGTTGGCAATACGGCGATGGATACGGTCGCCTATCACTCCTCAAAAGGCGGCGTAATCAACTTTACAAGAGCGGTGGCGGCGGAGCTTGCCAAATACAATATTACCTGCAACTCCATCTGCCCGGGCTATTTTGCTACGGAGCTGACGATTGATACGCTGAAAACCGAAGCGTTCACCAATTACATGAAAGCGACCGTTCCTATGGCAAGATACGGCGAAGAGGGCGAACTGAACTCAGCCGCCATTTTCTTAGGCAGTGATGAAGCTTCTTATGTAACGGGAGTTATTTTACCGGTAGACGGCGGTTATACAGCGGTATAATGCCGATATGAATGAAGGCTTGGCTTGTTAGCCGGCCTGCTGCTAAGGGGCACCCTTCGGGGTGTCCCTTTTTGCGTTCAGAAACCCGCTTTTGTGCACCTTTTGAAAGATTATTGTTATCTTCATCGAATCTCCATAACGTTTTGCTATCCTTTCAATCAAAGGAGTTGAATGTTATGAATCAAAAAAATAAAAAGAATTTACTGATTTCAGTTGCGGCAATCGCCGTAATTACAGCGGGCTTTTTCGCAGTCAAAGCGGTGCTCCCGCCAAAACAGGCGGAAAGTGCGCCGTCTGCCGGACAGCCTGCCAGCCAAGCTGTGAGCCAAACTGCCAGCCAGGCAGCAACTACAAACCAAACCTCCGGCGACATGGTGATTCAGAAAAGCAGCGTTACCTCCACGCCGTCCTTTTATCCGTATGAAAGCGACGGAACAAAGATGGAAGTCATTGCCGTAAAGGCCTCGGACGGTACGATCCGCACCGCCTTTAATACCTGCCAGGTTTGCTACAGCTCCGGCAGGGGGTATTACAAGCTGGAAGGCAATACGCTGGTATGCCAGAACTGCGGCAACCGCTTTACGGCCGATCAGGTGGAACAGCAAAAGGGCGGATGCAATCCGGTCGGAATTACGAAGGAGTATAAAACGGAAACCGACGGAACCATTACGCTGAAAAAGAGTTTTTTTGAACAGACCCGGCAGATCTTTGCCAACTGGGGAAAATAAAGGAACGGCAGGTGAATTTACATGAGAAAAGAAGAGTTTCTGACGGTCGGCGGCATGAGCTGTTCCGGCTGCGAGCTGCGGATTGAAGAAAAGCTGAAAAGCCTGCCGGGAATGGAAGAGGTTTCGGCGAGCTTTTCCAAAGGGAAAGTCCGCGTTTTGTATGATACGGAAAAAATCAACCGTACGGCAATATGCAATGCGATCCGTGAATTGGGTTATACTGTAGAAGAAAGTGCGGAGCCGCAGCAGGCGCCGGAAAAAAAACAAGACGGTGTTTCCTTTATTTTTGGAACCGTGTTGGTTCTGGCGGCTCTGTACATGATTATCCAGCATACCGTCGGCTTTGGGTTTATCAATTTTATTCCGCAGATCAACCAGAACATGAGCTACGGCATTCTTTTCGTGGTAGGGCTGTTCACGTCCATCCACTGTCTGGCAATGTGCGGGGGAATCAACCTCTCACAGTGCGTTGCCTATCAGTCCGGTGAAACAGAACCGAGCACGAAAAAGCGTCTGATGCCGAGCCTGCTTTACAACGCCGGCCGCGTGATTTCCTACACCGTGATCGGCGGAATCGTCGGCGCCATCGGTTCGGCGGTCAGCTTTTCCGGCACCGCGAAAGCGGTTGTAACGGTTCTTTCCGGCGTTTTTATGCTGGTCATGGGACTGAATATGCTCCATGTTTTTCCGTGGCTTCAGAAAATCAATATCCGGATGCCGAAGTTTATCGGCAAAAAGCTGTACTCCGGAAAAACGAAACGCGGGCCCTTTTATGTCGGCCTGTTAAACGGCTTTATGCCGTGCGGACCGCTTCAGGCCATGCAGCTTTACGCGCTGGGAACCGGCAGCTTTTTCGCGGGTGCCTTCTCCATGCTGATGTTCAGTCTGGGAACCGTTCCGCTGATGTTTGCGTTCGGGGCGATCAGCACCCTGCTGAGCTCCAAATTTACGCATAAGATGATGCAGGTCAGCGCCGTGCTGGTAATGATGCTCGGTGTACTCATGATGGGCAGAGGCCTTACGCTTTCCGGCGTGCAGATTGGGACGATCGCTCAGGCAGCCGTTCAGAACACAGCCAAAGTGAACGGCAGCGTGCAGGAAATCACAAGCTCCTTCGATAATGGCTACTATGTGCCGATCGCCGTAAAAAAAGGCATACCGGTCAAATGGACGATTAAAGTCAAGGATTCGGATTTAAACGGATGCAACAATCCGGTGACCATTCCCAAATACGGCATCCAGAAAAAGCTCGTCCCGGGGGATAATGTGATAGAGTTTACCCCGGAGGACACCGGAACCATCACCTATACCTGCTGGATGGGCATGATCCGAAGCACGATTACGGTCGTAAATAACGATTCGGAGCTTGCCGCCGCAAAATCCGCGCAGTCCTCCGCGGGGGCGCAGACGCAGCAGCAGCCGAACTGCTGCACCGTCTCGTAAGAATGATTCATTCTATAAAACAAGGAGTGTAGAACGTTGACTGAAAAAATATACCGTGTTACGGGAATGTCCTGTGCCTCCTGCGCGGCGCATGCGCAAAAAGCCGCCGCCAAGCTGGACGGTGTGGAATCCTGTGACGTAAATATCGCAACCGAAAAAATGCGCATTGCCTATGATGAAAGCAAAGTGAGCTTTGAACAGCTGAAAAGATCCGTGGAAGACGCGGGTTACGGCCTGGAAAATTCCCAGCCGGTAAAGCATATTGACCTTGCCATCGACGGCATGAGCTGCGCCTCCTGTTCCGCCGCGGTGGAACGCGCGGTGAAAAAGCTGGGCGGCATCCAGAACGTGCAGGTAAACATTGCCACAAACCGCGGCAGCATCGATTACGACCCCTCGCAGGTAAAAATATCACAGATCAAAGCGGCGATTATAGATGCAGGCTATACCCCAAGGAATATTGAATCCGGCGCCGACCGCAGCGAAGAGGACAAAAAGCGGGACAGGGGCCTTTCCCGGATGAAAATGCGCCTGACCGTCGCTGCCGTATTCGCGGTTCCGGAGCTCTATATCGCAA